>JANMJZ010000143.1:0-41668 GCA_031371635.1 Sphingomonadales bacterium
TTGCGCGTTTCGGCAACAGCGTGCCGCTGGTGCTGGCGATGCTCCTCGCCATTGCCGCCATTGCGCCCGGCTTTCGGCGACGCTAAGGCGCGCACATAAAGACATCTTTATATCTGATTCCGAATAGATATCCGATTCCGAAAGGCCTTCTCGATGCGTCCGCACTTCCTTTTCACCTCCGAAAGCGTGTCCGAAGGACATCCCGACAAGGTTTCGGACCAGATTTCGGACGCCATCGTCGACCTGTTCCTGTCGAAGGATGCAGAGGCCCGCATCGCGTGCGAGACGCTGACCACAACCGACCTGGTCGTGCTGGCCGGCGAGATCCGATGCAAGGGCGTGTTCGAGAACGGCGAATGGGCGCCCGGCGCGAAGGAAGAGATCGAGGCCACGGTCCGCGCCACCGTGAAGCGCATCGGCTATGAGCAGCAGGGCTTCCACCATGCCAATTTCGAGTTCATCAACCGTCTGCATGCCCAGTCGGCGCACATCGCGCAGGGCGTCGATGCCAGCGGCAACAAGGACGAGGGCGCAGGCGACCAGGGCATCATGTTCGGCTATGCGACCGACGAGACCGAAGGGCTGATGCCGGCCACGCTCTATTACTCGCACAAGATTCTCGAAGAGATGACCAAGGACCGGCATTCGGGTGCCGCGCCCTTCCTCGAGCCCGATGCCAAGAGCCAGGTTACGCTGGAATACATCAACGAAAAGCCCGCCCGCGCGACCGCGATCGTCGTGTCGACCCAGCATGCGGACGATTATTTCTACCATGGTGGCGAAGGCGACCCGGAGAAATACGCCGTGCTGCGCGACTATGTCGTCGGCATCATCAAGAAAGTCATGCCTGCCGAGTTGCTGGGGGACTGGACCGAATATTTCATCAACCCGACCGGCTGCTTCCTGATCGGCGGCCCGGACGGCGACGCCGGCCTGACCGGGCGCAAGATCATCGTCGACACGTACGGCGGCGCAGCACCGCACGGCGGCGGCGCCTTCAGCGGCAAGGATCCGACCAAGGTCGACCGCTCGGCCGCCTATGTCGCCCGCTACATGGCAAAGAACGTCGTGGCCGCGGGCCTCGCGCGTCGCTGCACGATCCAGCTGGCCTATGCCATCGGCGTGTCGAAGCCCCTGTCGCTGTATGTCGATACGCATGGCACCGGCACGGTCGACGCCGACAGAATCGAGGCTGTTCTGCCCAAGCTCGTCGACCTGACGCCCCGCGGCATCCGCACGCACCTGCAGCTCAACAAGCCGATCTACCAGCCGAGCGCCGCCTATGGCCATTTCGGTCGGACCCCGGACGGTGACTATTTCCCCTGGGAAAAGACCGACCTCGTCGATGCACTGAAAGCCGAGCTGGCCTGACGATACAAGTCACGTCCCGCGATTGGCACGCGCGGGAACGCTGGCTAAGGCCGCCTATATGAATGACCCCATGACGATCGGGCGGCTTTACGGTCGGCGCGCCGGGCACAAGCTGCGCGTGGCGCAGGCCGAACTCGTCGAAAACCTGTTGCCGCAACTTGCGGTGCCCGAGGGGCCGCTCGACGCCCGGATACTGTTCGGGGATGACCGCCCGCTTGAACTCGAAATCGGTTTCGGGGCGGGCGAGCACCTTGCCGGGCAGGCCGCCATGCGCCCGGGAACCGGCTTCATTGGCTGCGAGCCCTTCCTGAACGGCATGGTCGGCGCGCTGGGGCATGTCCGCGACAACGGCCTCACCAACGTCCGCCTGCACATGGGCGATGCACTCGACGTGCTGAACCGCCTGCCCGACGCATCGCTCGATCGCGCCTATCTCCTGCACCCAGACCCCTGGCCCAAGGCGCGCCATGCGAAGCGCCGCTTCATGAATGCGGGTCCCATCGAAATGGTAGCGCGCAAGCTGAAGCCGGGTGGCGAGTTCCGTTTCGGCACCGACCACCCGGTGTATGTCGCCCATGCGATGATGGTGATGCAGCAGCAGGCCGGGCTGTTCGACTGGCAGGTTGGCAGTGCCGCCGATTTCCTCACCCGTCCCGCCGACTGGCCCGAGACGCGCTACGAGCGCAAGGCACGGCGGCTTGGGCATGAGGTCTGGTATTTCCGCTACTTGCGGCGCGAGATATGATCGACGGCCTGACGGACCCGGCTTGCGATGCTGCACGGCAGGTCCTGACGGTAATCGCTTGCGCGTTCGACACCGCCGTCGAGGAGGCGGCACGCCAGACGTCTCGTGATGGGCGCATCGACACGGAGCTGGCCGACACCCTCCAACAAGTCTGCTACGAGCTGGCCTTCGCCCATGCCGACTTGCTGGCGGCCCGTACGCTGCTGGCCGAAGAGGCGGCACTGTCGCCGCTCGACCGGTCGCTGGCACTGGTCTTCGTCGCGGACGTGGCGGGTGCCACGCTCGGCCGACTGGAGACGGCCTGTCTCGGCCTCGGCCTGTCCGCCGAACCGCTGCACGCCGTGCGCATGTCGCCCAACATGACGAGGTTGCGCTGCGCAGCGACGCCCAAGGCGCTTGCCGACGCGGGGGTTG
This sequence comes from Sphingomonadales bacterium, assembly GCA_031371635.1. Lineage (GTDB taxonomy): Bacteria > Pseudomonadota > Alphaproteobacteria > Sphingomonadales > Sphingomonadaceae > Sphingomonas_O. Next base: position 2,531 of record JANMJZ010000143.1, read on the forward strand.
CCGTCATCGACGCCGATGGGGCAATGGGCGAGGTTGCGATGGACGACGTGGCGACCATGGCGATGGCCAGCTTTCGGCGCTTTGCGCAGGAGGTCGTCGCGCCGGAGGCCGAACGCATCCACCGCGAGGACCTGACCGTCCCCGAGACATTGCTGCAGCCGATGCGCGAGCTGGGCGTCTTCGGCCTGTCGATCCCTGAAGGCTATGGCGGCACCTCTGGCGCGCGCGAGAACACGCCGATGATGATCGCCGTGACCGAGGCCCTTTCGGAAGCGTCGCTGGCGGCTGCCGGGAGCTTGATCACGCGACCCGAAATCCTGAGCCGCGCGCTGCTCGCGGGGGGCACCGAGGCGCAAAAGCGCCACTGGCTGCCGCAGATCGCAGCCGGCGACCCGCTGTGCGCCATTGCCATTACCGAGCCCGACCACGGGTCTGATGTGGCGGGGCTTTCGCTCCGCGCCACGCGAACCGGGGGCGGGTGGCTGCTCGACGGCGCCAAGACCTGGTGCACCTTCGCGGGCAAGGCTGGCCTGCTGATGGTCGTCGCACGGACCGACCCGGACCGGTCGCTCGGCCATCGCGGGCTCAGCCTGATGCTCGTCGAAAAGCCGTCGTTCGAGGGACACGAATTCAACGTCGAGCAGCCCGGCGGTGGGCGGCTCAGCGGCCGCGCCATCGCGACGATCGGCTATCGCGGCATGCATTCGTTCGACCTCGGGTTCGAGCGCTTCTTCGTCCCCGAAACGCATGTGATCGGTGGCGAGGAAGGGCTGGGCAAGGGATTCTATCTGACCATGGCGGGGATGACCGGTGGCCGCATCCAGACAGCGGGACGCGCGCTCGGCGTCATGCGCGCAGCGCTGAAGGCGGCGATCCGTTATGCCCGCGACCGGAAGGTGTTCGGCGCGGCGCTCGGCAGCTACCAGCTGACCCAGGTCCGCATCGCCCAGATGGCGGCGCTCTATGTCGCGTGCCGTCATCTCGCCTTTGCCGTAGGAAAGCAGCTCGACGCGGGCGGCAACGGCGCCGACGCAAGTCTCGTAAAACTCATCGCCTGCCGCGCCGCCGAGCGGGTGACACGCGAGGCGCTGCAGATCCATGGCGGCATGGGCTATGCCGAGGAAACCGCGGTCAGCCGCTACTGGATCGACGCGCGCGTGCTTTCGATCTTCGAAGGGGCGGAGGAAACGCTGGCGCTGAAAGTCGTGGCGCGCGGCCTGCTCGAGGCGGCGGCAAAACGAGCGGCGGCCTGAACCCCGTCAGGCGAAGAATGCGTGCCGGGCTTCGTCGGGCACGGGCACCCCGGTGACGACGGCGCGCTGGAGGCAGCTCCAGAAGTAGCGATAGGTTGCACGGTCGTGCAGCTCGCCCTTGTACTGAATCGGGCCCCAGTCGGAATCCTGCGCCTGCAGCAGGATCGCGGCGGCGTCGCTGACCTCTGAAAAGTCCGGCCGCATGGCACGCACGATCGGTTCGATCTGGGCGGGATAAATGCTCCACATGCGGAGGAAGCCGAACTCGTTGCGCGCGCGACTGGCATCCGAAAACACGACATCGGCGTTCTTGAGATCGAGGCAGACATTGTGCGCAGGCACCACGCCGTGGGCAAGCGCGGCCGCCACGATCTCCGCCTTGGCGCGCACGATCAGCCGGTGCTCGAACTGGCTGGGGCTGCGCATGGCAGAAGCCGGGATCGCGCCGTTGTGGGCGCTGACGAAATCCATCTGGCCGAAATCGAGGACCTGGAGCCCCGGCAGCGCCGCGATCTTCCAGACGTCGGCCAGCGCGCCATGGGTCTCGATAAGGGCGTGCAGCGGAATCTCGCGCGCGATGCCCCGCGCCGCGCAGCCCTGGCGGATATAGGCTGCGACGGGTTCCAGTTGGTCGAACGACACTGCCTTGGGGATGGTGAAATAGGCAAGCTGCTGCCCGCACCCGTCGAGGACGATGTCGACATCGGCCTGCCAGTGCGGATGCGCCGGGTCGTGGATGCGCACGCCGGCCTGACGATACTGGTTATCGGTCGAGCCGATCAGCCGCGCGACCATGGCGGCATGCGCCGCTTCCTGCCCGGCGGCGGCGCCGTCTTCGCAATCGCAGGTGATGTCGAAGATGGGGCCATGCTGCGCCTGCAGCGCGAAAGCCTTGAGGATCAGCTTCTCGCTGCCCGCGAAGTGCTCGCAGCTCGGGATGCTGGGCGCGATCCTCTCGCCGTCGAACAGGGCCTGCGCTGGATGGGATTTAGAAGACATGTCGTTTCTTTCGATCAGCCAAGAGCAAAGGCACGCGGCATCAATACCGTATAGTCGAGGTCGAGCACGACGCCGGGATGTCGGCGGTTGCCCTCACCAGCAGTTGTCACAAAGCCCGCAGCAGGCGAATTGCGAATGCCCGTAATCCGCAGGCGGAGCGCGCCGCAATCGCGCCGGCCGGGCAATTCGATCTGCTCGAGAACCTCGCTGAAGCAGTAGAGCGTGTCGCCAGCAAAGGTCGGCGCACTGTGCGTCCCGCCGTTGATCGCGAGCAATCCGACGACGTTTTCCAGCCCGTCATAGGCTATGGCCCGGCAGACCGACATTACGTGACCGCCATAGACGAGCCGCCGGCCATGCGTCGTGCCCTGCATCATCAGCGCGTCGAAATGGACCCGGGCATTGTTCTGGTACAGCCGCGTCGCGAAGACATGGTCGCTTTCGTCGAGCGTCATGCCCGCAGGATGATCGATCCGCTGCCCGACGCGATAATCTTCCCACATCGTGGTGCAGCCGGTGGCCTCCACCATCGCCTGCGCGTCGACGGGTGCGGATGGCGCCGCAAGATCGGCGATCGCGACACGGTCGGGCAGCGTCGGAACGGCCATCGGGTGATCGGGCGAACTCCGGTCGCGCTTGCGGACCAGCACCCAGCGGATCCAGCGCACGACGGGAAGATCGTGCTGGTTACAGGCAATCGACCGGACATAGACGATACCCGCCTCGCCCCCCGATGTCGGGCGCAGGCCGATGATCTCGCTTTCGGCCCTTATCGTGTCGCCCGCATACACGGGTCGGCAGAAGCGCAGGTCGGCATAGCCCAGATTGGCAATGGCGTTGCCCGAAATGTCCGCCACCGTCTTCCCGAAGGCCATGTTGAACACCAGCATGTCGTCGATGGGCGGCGACGAATGGCCCAGTCGGGCCGCCAGCGGCGCCGAGCAGAAAAGGGGCTGGCGCGCGCCGGTCAGCGCGACATGCAGGCTTGCATCGCCCGTCGTTATCGTGCGCGGCGTGGCATGGCGAAAGCGCTGGCCGACGAAGAAATCCTCGAACCAGTTACCGTCAATGGCCGGACCCGCCGGCTGCGTCATCGAATCCAGCGACAATCCCCCCTTGAAAAGCGTGGCCCGCCGTTATGGCGGACCCTGCGGGCCCCGGCCGCTTCCGCTTAACCACCAACACCCCGGATAGACAGCGATATCCGGAAAGCGAGCCTTCCGTAAGGCACAGCTTCAGGGGTGGCGCGGCGCAAGCATCTCATCCGTGAACAGACCCGAAGGTTTTTGCTCGATCAAGCGCAAGGGCATGTTCGCATAGTTGGACGTAGCGTTCGCGTAACATCCCGTTATGGTCCGGCGATGATCAAGAAACCAAATATCCTGATGCTGATGGCGGACCAGCTTGCGGCGTCGGCGCTTCCCTTCCTTGGTGCTTCGCCGGTCAGGGCGCCGCACCTCGAACAGCTGGCGGCACGAGGCGTGCTGTTCAGGTCCGCTTATTGCAACAGTCCGCTTTGTGCCCCGTCGCGCTTCTCCATGCTGTCGGGCCAGCTCCCTTCGCGCATCGGTGCCTATGACAACGCCTGTGAGCTGGCGGCGACCACCCCGACGGTGGCGCATTACCTGCGGACAGGGGGCTATCGCACGATCCTGTCAGGCAAGATGCATTTCGTCGGGCCCGACCAGCTGCACGGCTTCGAAGAGCGGCTGACCACCGACATCTAACCGGCCGATTTCGGCTGGACCCCAGACTGGACCCGCTTCGAAGAGCGCCCAAGCTGGTATCACTCGATGGATTCCGTGCTGACCGCAGGGCCGGCGATCCGGACCAACCAGCTCGATTTCGACGAGGAAGTGGTCTTTACGACGCGCCGCAAGCTGTTCGACCTGGCGCGCAAGGCCGATGGCGACGAGCGTCCGTTCTTTCTGGTCGCGTCGCTGACGCATCCCCACGACCCCTTCGCCATCCCGCAGCGCTACTGGGACCTCTACGAGGGGGTGGAAATCACGGGGCCGCGCGTCACCATCCCGCTCGACGCGCAGGACCCGCACTCGCTGCGACTACGCCACGTGTGCGGTAACGACCTCGACCCCGTGACCGACGGCCAAGTGATGGCGGCGCGGCGTGCCTATTACGGCGCGATCAGCTTCGTCGACGAACAGGTTGGCATCATCCTCAGCACGCTCGCCGAAAGCGGGCTGGCGGACGACACGGTCATCGTGCTGTGCAGTGACCATGGCGAAATGCTCGGCGAGCGTGGCCTGTGGTACAAGATGAACTTTTTCGAGGGGGCATCGCGCATCCCCTTCATCTTCAGCGCGCCCGGCCGCTTTGCCCCGCGCAGTGTCAACGCGAGCGTGTCGCTCGTCGATCTGCTGCCGACCTTGCTCGACGTCGCCGGGCTCGGTCAGGCAGAGACCCTGCCGCTCGACGGGCACAGCCTGATGCCGCATCTGACGGACGGCGTGGGGACCGACGAGGTGATCGGCGAATATCTGGGCGAGGGAGCGATCGCGCCCATCGTCATGATCCGGCGGAACCAGTGGAAATTTATTCATTCGCCAAGCGACCCGGACCAGCTGTTCGACCTTTCCGCCGACCCGGACGAGTTGACCAACTGCGCGCCGGACCCGGCCCATGCCGATGTCGTGGCCGGTTTTCGCCGGGAGGTCGCGACGCGCTGGGACCTGAAGGCGATCGAAGCCGACGTGCTGGCAAGCCAGCATCGCCGCCGCCTTGTCGCGACAGCCAATGCGATCGGCACGCATGAGGCGTGGGACTGGCATCCGCCGCGCGATGCATCGCGCGAATATATCCGCAATCACATGGACCTCGAGCTGCTCGAGGCATCGGCCCGCTTCCCACGCGTGCGCCAGCAGTGACGACGGTCGGCGCGCATGCGACCCCGCCGGGCACTGATACGACGCCCGTCGGAACGCGCCGGGGGCAAACCATGGTGCTCATCGGCATCGGCGCGACGACGGGCGCTGCCCATATCGGTAATAACTTCACGACCTATCTCGTCGGCGGTCTGATCGACAGATACGGGTTCACGCCGATCCAGATGGGCGCGTGGGGCATGGCCGAAACGCTTGCCTATGCGGCGGCCATGTTCCTCGTCGCGCCGCGCGCGCAGGCAGTGAGTGCGCGGACGATCGGGTTGCTCGCCACGATCATGGTGGTTGCGGCCCAGCTCCTTTCGGCGACCACGGCAGTCTATGCCGTACTTCTTGCCGGGCGGGTCGCAACGGGGTTTGGCTTCGGGCTGCTCAACAGTGCCGTCAATCTGGCCGCCGGGCGCACAGCCCATCCGGCGCGCGCGATTTCGGCAGGCATCGCCTTTCAGACATCGCTGTTCGCGGCCGTCAATATCGGCCTGCCGATGGTCGGGGCGTCTTACGGGGTTGGGGGCATGTTCGTTGCGCTCGCCGGGTTATCCGCGCTTCTGGGAACTGGCACGCTGGCATTACCCCGGGCAGATGGCCCGAGGCAGGACGTGTCGAAGGCGAAGGCGAAGGCGAAGGGGGCCGTCGCACCTATCGGACGCGACGGCTGGCGCGTGCTGACTGCCATGGCGCTGTTTGCATTCGGAAGTCTCGCGATCTGGCCGTTCATGGAGCGAGCCGCACACGCCATCGGTCTGCCGGCAACGACCTTCGGACAATATCAGAGCATCGCCACGCTGCTGAGCGCTGTTGGTAATCTGGGCCTTGTCGCGGTCGTCGCGCGATTGCCCCGCGCGTGGCCGATGGCACTTGCCCTGGGGACCTGCGGCACTGCCTGTGCGCTGCTGACGACGGTGTCATACCCGCTGGCTTTCGCCGCCGCGCTCATCGTGTTCAACGTCAGCTGGTTCATCACCTATCCGTTGCTGCTCGGGCTCGCCTATTCTACCGACCCCACCGGGCGCCTCGCGGTCATGACGACGGGTACCTGGCTGTTGTTCCAGTCATTCGGGTCGCTCGGCGCGGGGGTCATCGCCCAGGTTTTCGGTGGCTATGGCGCGATCGGCCCGCTGGGGCTGGGCGCCTGCCTGATCGCGATCGCGACGGCATGGCCGCTGGCACGAAGGTTCGACGGGGAGCAGCCCGCTGTGCCGCTAGCATCGCCCAAGCCGGCGGCCTGATTGTCGGTTTTGGCTTCTAGCGCTGCAGCATGAACCTTATGGCCTGACCACCCCCGGGCGCGAGGTGGAGCACGAGGCTGTCGGTGCTGGATACGACGCGGCTTTCGACGACAATGCTGTGCCGCTTTTCCGTCCGGTAATCCGCATCGTCGCCATCCCGATAGACTTGCGCAGTGTAGCGTTTGCCGGGGGCAAGAAAGCCCAGTGAGACAGTCGCGGTGCGTGCCTCCTCGTCGCCGACCGCCCCCAGATACCAGTCCTGCGACTTTCGATCCTTGCGCGCGATTACCGCGAGATCGCCTACCTCCCCCGCCAGGGCACGCGTATCGGACCAGTCGGTCGGCACGTCGCGAATGAACTGCAGGGCCGCTGGATAGCGGGCATAATTTTCTGGCAGATCGGCGACCATCTGGATCGGCGAATAGATGACGACATACAGCGCGAGTTGCTTGGCGATGGTCGACAGGATGTCGCTGCCACCGCGGCCCTTGAGGCTGAGGACGCCCGGCGTGAAATCCATCGGGCCGCCCAGCATGCGGGTAAAGACGAGGTTGGCCTCATGTTCGGGCGGATTCTTCGGGCTGCCCCAGGCATTATATTCCATGCCGCGCTGCCCCTCGCGGCTGACCCAGTTCGGGTAGGTCCGCCTAAGCCCGGTATCCTTGATCGGTTCATGGGCGTCGATCGCGACGTGATAGCGAGCGGCAGTCTCGACGACTTTCAAATGGTGGCGGGCGGCGGCCTGCCCCTCGTGCCAGTCATAGACGATCCGTCCGTCCGGTGCGCGCACCTTGAACCCGCCCGCGTCCGAGACATAGCCGGTCTTGACGCTGTCGATGCCGAGCGACCGGTCGAGCGCGAACGCCGCCTCCATCTGATCTTCGTAATGGGCGGCGTTGGCCGATGTCTCGTGGTGCCCGATCAGGGCCACCCCCTTCTTCCGGCCATAGTCGGTCACGGCCTTCAGGTCGAAATCGGGATAGGCCTGGGTGAAGCTGAAGTCTTCGCCATTGGCGAACCAGTCGCCGTCCCAGCCCTTGTTCCAGCCTTCGACGAGCAAGCCGGTAAAGCCGTTGGCTGCGGCAAAGTCGATCATCCGGCGCGCGTTGGCGGTCGTCGCACCATGTTTGGCGCCCGAGGCCCAGCTTTGCGTGTCGAGATGCATGCCCCACCAGATGCCGACGTATTTGCGCGGTTTGACCCAGCGGACATCGCCCAGCTTGTTTGGTTCGTTGAGGTTGAGGATCAGCGGGTTGGCCATGTACAGCCCGGCCGCGCTGTCAGCGATCATCATGACGCGCCATGGTGTGGGAAAGGGGGCCGCCCGGCTGACCTTGGGACCCATGGCCGAAGGAGTCAGCATCGCCTTGAGGTTGCCCCCCACGACCTTGGCGATGTTCATGCCCGCATAGTCGACAAGGGCCGCCTCGTGAAAGGCGATGTGCGTGCCATCCGCAAGCTTCAGCGTCAGCGGCGTTTGTGCCACGCCGATCTCAGCCACAGGCGTGCGATGATAGAGATACTCCTCGCGGTTCGACTCGAACGCCTCGCACCACCACGCCTCGGCGGGTTGCGCGACGTTGAACTGGGTCAGTTCCTCCGCGATGTTCGCCTGCTTCAGGTTCGGCTGATCGGGAAATTCATACCGGAAACCAATGCCGTCGTCGAAGGCGCGGAAGACGATGTCGAGCTGGCGGTGCAGCGGGGAAGTCTCCCGGACCCGCACGCGCAGTTCATTGTAATGATTGCGGACCGACTGCCATTCGCCCCAGGGCTGCTGCCATGTGTCGTCGTGCGCAGAGATGCTGGTGCCGACGATCGCGAAGTTTCGCAGCAGTTGCGGCGCATCGGTGAAGAGGAATCCCATCTGCGAGGGCGCGATGAGCGGCTTCCCTTCCCGGGCGACCGCATAGGTGATCCTGCCTTCGCCGTTCAGTTCGACAGTGGCGGAGAGCCTGCCATCGGGGGACGCGACGCTGGCCTGCGGTGCGGCTGGCGCGGCCGATGCGACGAACAACAGCAGAAGGGCGGCCAGCCACTTCACGCGATCTTCTCCGCTACGATCGCTCCATATGCAGGCAACGTCCACGCACCCGATCCGTTGACGGCCTCGATGACGCGCCAGCGATCGGGTTGCGACGGCGCCCAGCTTCGCGCGGCATCGCCGAAGTTGAACGCGCAGATCAGAACCTGTTCCTCGCCCGTCCGCTCGAGCACGAGCAGATCGTCGGTGGCCTCGATGACTGCAACGTCGCCCCAGCGCAGTGCTTCATTGTCGCGGCGCAGCCGGATCAGCCGTCGGGTCAGCGCCAGGATCGAGTGGGGGTCCACCTGCTGGACATCGACGGCGCGATCGCAATTGTCGTCACCCACCGGCAACCAGGGCTTGCCCGTCGAGAAACCGGCGTTTGCCATGTCGCGCCGCCAGGGCATTGGCGTACGCGCGCCATCGCGGCTGAGCGTCAGCGGCCAGTTGGCGATGGCTTCGGGATCGACGAGATCTTCGAACGCGATATCCACCTGTCCGAGCCCCAGCTCCTCGCCATAGTAGACGAAGACGTTGCCGCGCAGGCACATCAGCAGCAGCATCTTCATCCGCGTGAAGGCGTCGGCGCTTGCAGGTGTCGTCCAGCGAGAGACGGCGCGCGGCGCATCGTGGTTTTCGAAGGCCCAGCTCGGCCAGCCCATTCCGGGTTCGGCCGGCCATTCGTCAATCGTCTCGCGCACGAGCGCCGGGGTCAGGCGATCCGCATAGAGAAAATTGAAGCCATAGGCGCTGTTCAGGCGCGACTGGCCCTGCGTAAATGCTTTCATTTCGCGCTCGGCGTGGTCGCCGCCGACTTCGGCCACGGTGAAGCGATCGGGGTAGCTGTCCATCAGCGCGCGAAGGCGCTCCAGAAAGAGCGGGATGTCGGGATGCGACATGTTGTGCCTGGCGATCTGGAAATCAGACGAGCGCGACCGTCGGCGGTTTGATGGCGGCGCGGCAGGATTATCGGTCAGCGCCAGGTCGAACATTGCGAAGTTGATCGCATCGATGCGAAAGCCGTCGACGCCCCGATCCAGCCAGAAGCGCGCCACATCCAGCAGCGCGTCCTGAACCGCGGGCGCATGGACATTGAGCTGTGGCTGGCTGCTGAGGAAATTGTGCATGAAATACTGGCCGCGCCGCGCGTCCCAGGTCCATGCAGGACCGCCGAACACCGACTGCCAGTTGTTCGGCGGGGTGCCGTCCGCCTTGGGATCGGCCCAGACATACCAGTCGGCGCGGGCATTGCTGCGGCTTGCACGGCTCTCGGCGAACCAGGCGTGCTGGTCCGACGTATGCGCATAGACCTGGTCGATCAGTACCTTGAGGCCCAGATCATGCGCGCGCGCGATCAGGGCATCGAAGTCGGCGAGCGTGCCGAAGATCGGATCGACCGCACAATAGTCGGCGACGTCATAGCCGAAATCCTTCATCGGCGACGTGAAGAACGGCGAGATCCAGATGGCATCCACGCCCAGCGCCGCCACATAATCCAGGTGCGCCGTGATCCCCGACAGATCGCCGATCCCGTCGCCGTTGGCATCGGCAAAGCTGCGCGGATAGATCTGGTAGATGACGGCACCGCGCCACCATTGGCGCTGTTCGGCCGGTTTACTGAGACGGACGGGTTCGGTCATTTGGTGTTTCCTGCGGCACAGACCGCATAGCCGAGGGGCGGAAGCGAGAGGCGCACGGTGCCGGGTGCGGAGGCCTGAAGCGGACATTGTCCAAGCAACGCCGAGAACCGCCGCGAAACGGGCTCCACCTCGACATTGACGTCGAGCGCCGCCGTCGAGGTGTTGAACGCGACGAGCACTTCGCGGTTGGTGGCAGGGTCGAAGCGCGACACGGCGAACAGGCCAGGCTTTTCGCTGCGCGCCCGCAGCAGCTGGCGCCCGCGTCGCAGGGCCGGTTCTGCAGTCCGGACCCGTGCGAATTCAGCTATCGCGCGGTATAGCGGATGTTCGGGGTGGAAACTGGCAGTGGCAGTGGTCGCGCGGGTGCCGACCAGAGGGTCCTCATTGTAGGAGGCGACCTGGCTGGCAAACAGGGGCGCGCGCGCGTCCTGATCGCCGCCCTTGCCGGCAAAACCTTGTTCGTCGCCCGAATAAATCGTCGGCACGCCGCGCAGGGTCATCAGCATCGCATGCGCCAGGATAACCCGGTCCAGCACTTCCTGCTCGCCTGCCCTCGGGAAAGCCGCACGGACGAAATGGGCAAAACGGCCATTGTCATGATTGCTGACGAAAGTGGGCTGCAGTCGCCCGGACGCCTCCCCGCCCTCATAGAGCGGGTCCCCGGCGAAAAGTTCTTCGAGACGCTCGGTTCCACCGGTGCCGCCGACGGTGTCGATCACCGCTTGCCGGAACGCGAAATCCAGAACCGCCGGGAACTTCGACACGCGGGTGTGAACGGCCAGCTTGCCGGGCTCGAGCCCGACGCCGCCGATTTCGCCGAAGATATGGAAGTTGGGAATGCCCCTTGCCGTGGCGCGGGCGAGCATCGCGGGATTGAAGGCCTGCCAGAATTCAGGATTCACATGGCGTGCCGTATCGATGCGAAAGCCGTCGATGCCGAACCGGTCGATCCAGCTGCCATAGATGTCGATCATGCCGGCCACGACGCGCGGATTCTCCGTCATCAGGTCGTCGAGCCCGACAAAGTCGCCCATCGTCGAACTCTCGTTCGAGTAGGTCGTATTCCCGCGGTTGTGGTAAAGCCGGATGTCGTTGAGCCACGCAGGCACCTTCAGCTGCGCCTCGGCCGGTGGGACATAGGGCGTATAGGCGAACCCCGGGTCGGCGAGGCGCGCGAAATTGGCCGGTGTCCGAACTTGGTCGCCCAGAAAGCCTGAATTTATGGCCGCGCCGCCCGGACCGCCGCGCCGCTGATAGGGGTAGTCGGCCCGGCTGCGGTAGGCGCAGCTGCTCGCGCATTCCCTGTACGCAATCACATCGGCAGTGTGATTGGCGATAATGTCCATATAGACTTTCATTCCCCGGCCGTGCGCCGCCCGTACAAAGGCCCGCATGTCCGCATCCGTCCCGAAATGCGGGTCGACGGTGGTGAAGTCGGTAATCCAGTAGCCGTGATAGCCTGCGCTTTCCTGGCCGGGGCTGCCCTGCACGGATTTGTTCTTGAAGGTGGGGCCCAGCCAGATCGCGGTGGCGCCCAGTCCCTGGATATAGTCGAGACGGGCAATCAGGCCCTTAAGGTCACCGCCAAGGTAAAACCCTTTCGACGTCGGATCATACCCTGTTTTCAGCCGGTCGCCGGTCAGCCCGCCCCGGTCATTGGCGGGATCGCCGTTTTCGAATCGGTCGGGCAACAGGAAATAGACGATCTCGTCTTCGGGAAGGCGCGCGCGAAAATCGGGCTTGCCGGCAGGGGCTGCCTGAGCCGTCTGCGCAGCAACAAGCAGCGTGAGGGCAAGAACGAACCGCTTCATGCCGCCACCTCGACGGGGGCGGCACAATGTTGCGCCACGAAGTCCGCATGCAGGGGCATCTGCGCGACTTCGCGGCGGTTGAGCTTTTCGATTACTTCCATGTAATCGGCCAGTTCCTGACGGGAAATCGTGTCGGCGATCGGGTGATTTCCGGTGGGGATGATGCCCTGGCCGACGAGAACCTGGAACCATCCAACCTCGGTAAACAGCTCTTCGTGTTCGCGGGTGATTTGCGCATTGCCCCGCCACAGCTCGATCTTGGCCGCCAGCGTATCCGGAATGCGTTGGGCGCGGCGGGCGGCCCAAAAAGGTTCGTCCCGCTCGTTTGCGCGATAATGAAGGATGATGAAGTCGCGAATGCGCTCATATTCGAAATTGCTTTGACGGTTGAACTCATCGCGTTCGGCCTGCGTCGTGTGACGCCCGGGCAACAGCTTCAGGATGCGCTGGATTGCCGACTGGATGAGGTGGATGCTCGTCGATTCGAGCGGCTCCATGAATCCCGACGCAAGGCCGACGGCAATGACGTTCGCCTTCCACATTTCGCGGCGCTTGCCGGTCCTGAAGCGGATGGGTCGCGGATCGGCGAGTGGCGCTCCGTCGAGCCCGGCGAGCAGGCGTGCCGCGGCTTCGTCGTCGCTCAGATACTCGGACGAATAGACGATGCCGTTCCCGGTGCGATGCTGCAGCGGAATGCGCCATTGCCAGCCTGCGCCATGCGCGGTGGATCGCGTGTAGGGCGTAAAGTCGGCGGAGCGGACGGAGGGGACGGCAAGCGCCCGGTCACACGGAAGCCAGTGCGTCCAGTCGTCGTAGCCGGCCTTCAGCGTCTCCTCGATCAGCAGGCCGCGAAAACCGGTACAGTCGATGAAAAGGTCGCCCGGCACGACACGGCCATCGTCGAGCGTAAGGGCGGTTATGTTGCCGCTTTCCCCTTCGCGCGCGACGCTGGCAATCTTCCCCTCGATACGCGTGACGCCGCGCGGCTCCGCAAAGCGGCGCAGATAGCGCGCGTACAGGCCCGCGTCGAAATGAAAGGCATAGGGCATGGCGGGCAACGCGCCCGAAGTCCGCGCAGGCCCCGCCTGCATACGATTCTGGAGGGCCGCCAGATTGTTGAGCGAATAGGACGCGAGATCGCTCGCCACGCCCTCCCTGCGGGCGCGCGCCCAATTATGCTGGAAGGCGAGCAGGCCGACATCGCGGCCGACATCGCCGAACGCGTGCATGTACCGCACGCCGGGTTTTTGCCAGTCGACGAACTCGATCGCGAGCTTGTAGGTCCCTTGCGTCGCGCGAAGGAATTGGGCCTCGTCGAGGCCGAGGGCGTCGTTGAACAGGCGGATCTGCGGGATCGTTGCCTCACCGACGCCGACCGTCCCGATTTCGTCGGATTCGACGAGCGTGATCTCGAAGCCCGTTTCGAGGAAGTGCGCAAAGGCCGCGGCGACCATCCATCCGGCCGTGCCGCCGCCAGCGATCGTTATGCGGATCGGGTCGGTCGACATCGGGATTGCCTCGCTCGCTGCTGCACGTCACCGGTCCGTGCACGGGTTTGGACTGAGCTCAACAGCTCGAAGGGCGGAGGTTCGATCATCGACCGAACCTCCGCCTCACGCAATGATCAGAACTTGTAGGCCACGCCCAGATAATATTCGCGGCCGTAGCGCTGGTAGTCGATCACCTGGCGCGGATCGTTGTTCTGGTAGGTGACGAACGGACGATCGGTCAGGTTCTTGCCCTGCGCCAGGATCGACAGACCGGTCAGCGGGCCTTTCTGGAACTCATAGCCGATCTGGGCGTCGACGATCACTTCGGACTTGGCCGTACGGAAGTCGGGGTTGGCCGACAGGCCCGCGATTTCGCCGAGGAATTTCGACCGGTAGCGATAGCTGCCGCGCACCTGGAAGCCGTTCTTTTCGTAATAGAGCGACGCGTTCGCGACCCAGTCGGACAGGCCCGGCAGGGTGATCGGCGCGGGGTTGTTGCCCAGCTTGATCGCGCTGTCGGTGTAAGAGGCGCTGCCGAAGAATCCGAACCCGTCGAGGCTTTCGGTCAGGAGGGAAAATGGCAGCGACAGCGTTGCTTCGGCGCCTAGGATATAGCCCTTGCCGGTATTGCCCGGCTGGCTGACGCGCCCCTGTGTCGTCCCGATGACGGCGGTCGGCACGGCGGCTTTGAGGGCCGTCGCCAAGGCTGAGAAGTCACCGATGACCGCGTTGTTATTGTCGACGTAGTCGCTGAGGTCCTTGAAATAGCCCGCAACCGAGAAATAGCCGCCCTTGGCAAAGTAACGCTCGACCGAGATGTCGAAATTGGTCGATTGATACGGGCGCAGCCCTGGGTTGCCGCCGTTCGAGCTGAACCCGCTGTCGCCCGGGTTCGAGTTGCCCAGCTTGGTGAAGTCGATGTTGACTTCCTGGTTTACCCGTTCCTTGTCGAGGCGGGCCCGGACCATCGTATGGGCGGCGGACAGTTTGACGAACGTGTTCGGAATGAGTTCGATCGAGAGCACCGCGCTGGGGTTGAAGTTGGTATAACTCGCCTCCCCCGACGCCGGCGCAATCGTCACCTGCGGCACGCCGTTGACGACGTTGAACGCCGACAGCGTTCCGGTCGATTTTTGTTTGGTATGCACGACCTGAACCCCGATTGAGCCAGCGACATGCTTGCCGCCGAGTTCTCCGTCTAGCTTGAGCTGGGCATAGCCGGTCAGCACGTCTTCGGTGATCACGTTGTCACGCACCAGCGAGCCCGGGCGGTTATCGAAGCTCGCTAGCAATGTGTTATTGTACAGGTACATCGGATCGAGCGCGAGCATCGCCGGTACGCCGAGATAGTCGAGCGAAACCGTGCCGATCTTCGCCGCGTCGGGCACCGGGATGAACGTGCCGACGCCGTCGGCGCGCACCGTGCAGTTCGCATTGCCGCCCCGCGGGCAAAGGAAATAGGACTTATAGGCGCTCGTCTTTTGGCGACGGCTGTAATTGGCGCCGACTTCCCAGCCCTTGAGCACGCTGTCGCTGCCGAATTCGCCGTCGAGGCTGGCGCGCAGCGACTTCAGGTCGTCCTTGAAATCGGGACGGTTGAGAAAGCCCGCCTGCACCACCGTGCTCGTGCCGTTGAAGCCCCAGCCACGCGGATCGGTGATGCCGACACCGCCCGCGCCCGTGTTGGTGTAGTTCAGCGTCGGCACGATCCTGAAGGTGCCGTTGGTGTTCTGCGTGATGCGCAGCGTATCGGCAGCACCCGCGCCCTGATAGCCGAAACCGGTATAGGTCTCGAGCAGGAAGTCGGTGCGTGTCGAATGCGACCAGCTGGCATCGACCGTCAGATGCGTCTTTTCGCCAAGCGCGATCACGTTGTTCCAGCCGAGCGAATAGTTTTCGGCATCGCGCTGGTTGAGGTCGTTGCGCTGCACGGCGTGGACGTTGTTGATGGTCGCCGCGGTGACGAAGCCGTTGCTGATCGTGGGGTTCGTGATCGTGGTCGTGCCATTCGGCAAGCCCGCCCAGCCCGGATTGATCGGGAATTCGATACCCCGGAGGTGCTGGGTTTCTTTGAACTTCGAATAGAGCAGGTCGATCGTCGAATGCCAGTTATCGCTCGGCTGGTATTCGATCGTCGCGACCGCGCCATAGCGCGTCAGCAGGTTCGACTGGACATAGGGCTTGGCCCCGCCAAGGCGCAGGTTGCTGCCCACGGCCGGACCCGCATTGGTGTCATCGGGGAAGCCCCAGGCATTGTAACGCTCGTTCTGCGACGGCGCAGAAGTTGCCGATAGGCCGATGGCGATGCCCAGGGTGTCGTCGGCGAACTGGTCGATATAGGTGGCCGACGCGCGATAGCCGTAGCGTGTCGAATCTGGATTGAGGTTCTTCGTGCCGTTCATCTGGCCGCGCGCCTGCAGGAACACCTTGGGACCCGTCGCCGTCAGCGGACGGAGCATGCGCAGGTCGACCGTGCCCGCGATGCCGGCGGCGATCAGCGACGCATCGGCCGCCTTGTGGACGACGACGTTGCGAAAGAATTCGCTCGGGTACTGGTCATATTCGACGCCGCGGTTGTCGCCGACGGTCACCTGTTCGCGGCCGTTGAGGAGGGTCGTCGAGAAGTCGGGCCCAAGACCGCGGATCGAGAGGCGCTGGTCGCGCCCTTCGAGCCGCTGTGCGGTCACGCCGGGAAGACGGGCCAGCGAGTCCGCGATCGAAACATCGGGGAGTTTGCCGATGTCTTCGGCCGAAACGGATTCGACGATCGATGGGGACAGGCGCTTGATCTTGGCCGAGGCATCGAGCGAGGCGCGGATGCCGGTGACGACAATCGTGCCGTCATCGTCCGCGGGGGCAGGAGCCGTTCCCTGGGCAAAGGCGGGCGTCGCGGCAATCATCACTGCGAGCGCGGAAATGCTGGCGGTCCGCGTCAGAGACGTGCGGAACTTTGCAGCGGAATTCGTCATCTATTCCTCCCCTTCGGCCCCGTTGGACCGTCACCTGAATGGCTTCGGTGCTTCGATGGCACCGCTGATGCTCCAATGATTTATTGCGGGTCCGAGGTGAACAATGCCGCATACGTATTCACGCGGCTGTCACAAAGGCGCGCCCCGATCCGCGGTTCAGCGACAATCGATGAAGCTGTTGAGAGTTAGGCGCCCGTGTCGCGGGTCTGCGCGAAAGGGCATTCCGCCGGGCAGCCACGCGCAGTGCAGGCTGTTCCCGCGATAAAGGATCGCGCGGTTGAACCGACCGTCGATGTGGGCGATCTGTTCGAAGATCGTCGTGTGCCCCTCGATATAGGCGGGCAGAGGCAGGCCGTCGCGCGCGAGATCGGCTTCGAGGGCCGCGCGATAGCTTGCCAGCCGCGGGGCCGTGACTGTCTCGAAGCCTGTTGCCCGGTGCCGATAGAAAGCCGTTCCCCCTGGCACATCCGGGCCAAGGTAATGCAGCAAGGCCAAGCGGCCGGGCTCGACACCATCGAAGTGCGGCAGGCGTTGAATCGGCGTCAGCGCGTCGGGTGGCGTCGTCACCAGCGAGTAAAAGGCATCCGACACGTCAACGCCTTGAAAGCCGAACACCTCGGCGATGACGGGTTCGATCGCCGCAATCATGGGCGCCAGGACCCGCCGCGAAATCGCTGCCCTGACGCCGGGATAGTGGACGCCCATCGGCGCAAAGGCGAGCATGGCGGCGTCGTCGACGAGCAGGTCGGGACGCGGCACGAAGTCGTCGAAAACGACCACGGGCGAGGACTCGGTGCCGATCACCTCCACCGCCGATGGTATAGTCACCCGAATGGCCTCCGTTGCTGCCGCGCCGCGCTGCCGTAACGGTCAGTGGCCCGCCAGCACAAGATAGGTCCATGGATCGAGCGACAGGCTGGTTCCCGACGCGACTGCCACTTCGCGCCCCGTGGCGAAGTCCCGATAAGTACCGACGCTCGGACCATCGGTGAACCGCACGTTCTGCGGCGTCCCTGAAAGGTTGAACAGTGCGAAGATCTTGTCGCTGCCCTGTTGCCGGACGAAGCTGAAAACCTTTTGCGGCGCTGTGTTCACCACGGGCACCATCGTCGCGCCCCAAGGCGCGTTGGCGAGCGCGGGATGGCTCTTGCGAAAGGCGATTAGCTTCGCAAACAAGGCGTTGTTCGGGTGATCGCGCCACCTGATCGGATCGCGTTCGAAGAACTTCAGCCGGCGTTCGTTGCCCGCTTCCTGTCCCGAGTAGATCATCGGGATGCCCGTACCGACGAAGGACAGGACGATGGCGGCATCGAGCGCCGGGCCGAACCGCTCGAATTCGGTGCCTTCCCACGCATTCTGATCGTGGTTCTCGGTGTAGGTCAGTCGCATCGCCGATTTCGGCCAGGCACTCTCCAGCTCGGAATAATAGCCGAACAGGGCGCCGGTATCCGCCTTGCCCTTGGCGATATCGTGCATCGCATTGTTCCACTTCCACGCATAGGAAGCGTCGAATGCGCTCCGGTGGACGTCGCGCATATCGAATTCGGCGAGCATGAAGACGGGCCTGATCACGTCGAGTTCTCGCCGCGCATTTTCCCAGAAGTCGAGCGGCACATAGCCCGCCACGTCGCAGCGAAAGCCGTCGATGCCGGCATCCCGCACCCAGAACTTCATGGCTTCGGTCATATATTGCCGCAGGCCGGGTTTCGAATAATCGAGGTCGATGATGTCCGACCAGTCCCACCAAGGGGTCGGGCGGTTGCCGCCCTTCCAGTCTTTTTCGTACCAGTTCGGGTGCGCCGTATGCAGCGGATTGTCCCAGGCTGTGTGGTTCGCGACCCAATCGAGGATGACGTGCATCCCTTGGGCATGGGCGGCCGCCGTGAAGGCCTTCAGATCGGCAAGCGTGCCGAGATCGGGATTGACGGCGCGATAGTCACGTACCGAATAGGGGCTGCCCATGCTGCCCTTGCGGTTCTGGACGCCGATCGGATGGACCGGCATCATCCAGATGATGTCGACGCCCAGCGCTTTCAGGCGCGGCAGCTGCGTCTGCGCCGCCCGAAACGTTCCTTCCGGCGAAAACTGGCGCGTGTTGAGCTGATAGATGACCGCGTCCTTCGCCCAGCCAGGGTGAATGTTGCGATCGGACGCGGGTAGATATCGCGCCGGTACCGGCGTCGCGGCGTCGGCCGGTCTAGCAGATACCAGCCCTGCCAGCAAGGCGTAGCCGACTGACGTGATAAGCCGCAATCCTGGGCCCATGATGACTCTCCCGTAATTTTAGCGCCATCATGCCACGCGCCGGCGGATGCACATGATGAATACGTATGGGGCGAAGGCACGGAGGCTCCGGCGGGCCGCCTGCCGAGGCTGTCGGCGATGCCGATCGGCTTGTCTCACACGCGAAGATGTGGACGCTGCCTCGCTTGAATGACATGATGCCGTCCAGAACGGGTAATCGAGCCCGCCTGTATCTGGAGGGGACCGGCTCGCCGCCAGTCATGGCACGCAAAGCGACCTCGTTCGATATTGCCCAATTGGCGGGGGTGTCGCAGCCGACGGTCTCGCGTGCCTTGCGCGGAAATGCCGCTGTCTCGGAAAAGACGCGCAAGCGGATCGAAGCGATCGCACAGCAACTCCATTACACGGTCGACAAGAACGCGTCCTCGCTGCGGCGGCGCGAAAGCAAGACGCTGGCTTTGCTGCTGTTCGAAGACCCGACGCCGGACGATTCGCTGATCAATCCGTTTTTCCTGTCGATGCTGGGGTCGATTACCCGGACCTGCGCCCTGCGGGGCTACGACCTGCTGATCTCCTTCCAGCAATTGTCGAGCGACTGGCACGTCGATTTCGAAGACAGCCGCAAGGCCGATGGCATCATCCTGCTCGGCTATGGCGATTACCACGAATATGCCCAGCGCCTCGATCAGCTTGTCGCACAAGGTACGCACTTCGTTCGCTGGGGTTCGGTGCAGCCGGGCGCAGCCGAAACGGTCGTCGGATGCGACAATGTCCAGGGCGGCCACGCCGTGACCCGGCATCTCATCGACCTTGGGCGGCGCAATATCGCTTTCATCGGGACTGCGACGAGCGGAAGCCCCGAATTCCTCGATCGCTATCGCGGCTATGCGGACGCGCTTGCGCAGGCCGGACTTGAAAAATCGCAGACACTTCAGGCCGACGCAATCAGCACCGAGGAGGACGGACATGAGGCGGCCCTACGTCTGCTCGGCCGTGGCGTTCCCTTCGATGCGATCGTCGCCGCCAGCGACCTCATTGCGATCGGCGCGATCCGCGCCCTGAAAGAGGCGGGCCTTACGGTTCCCGGCGACATTGCCGTTACGGGCTTCGACGATATCCTGGCGGCAAGCATGGCCAACCCACCGCTCACGACGGTGGCGCAGGACTCACGCGCCGCCGGCGAGGCGCTGGTCGGCACGCTGCTTGCGCTTATCCGGGGCGAAGGCGCACCCAGCACGGTCCTGCCCGCCCGTCTCGTCGTCCGCCAGTCTTCGGGCTGAACAGCGCCTGCATTCGTATACGTTGGCGCTTCCCATTGTCGTACCTGCGAGCGTCTGTCACTCACGCGCCATAAAACAGACTCTAGGGGAGACGGCGCTTGGAAAAGCCAAGGCAAAGCTGGGCCGGGCTGTGGAACATCTCGTTCGGGTTTTTTGGCATACAGATCGGATTTGCGCTTCAGAACGCCAATATGAGCCGCATCTTCCAGTCGCTCGGTGAGTCGCTCGACAATCTGACTGCCCTCTGGATCGCAGCGCCGCTGACCGGGCTGCTCGTCCAGCCGATCGTCGGCTATTACAGCGACCGGACATGGGGACGACTGGGCAGGCGGCGGCCGTATTTCCTGGGCGGCGCGCTGTGCGCGGGGACGGCATTGCTCGTGATGCCAGAGGTACCCGCGCTGTGGTTTGCCGCGATGATGCTGTGGGTGCTCGACGCTTCGCTCAACACTTCGATGGAGCCCTTTCGCGCCTTTGTCGGCGATATGCTGCGCAAGGATCAGCATACGGCGGGCTATGCGATTCAGACCGCCTTCATCGGCGCCGGCGCGGTCGTCGGGTCGATATTTCCCTATATGCTCGACAGCTTCGGCGTGGCGAACACCGGTGGCGCGCACGGTATTCCCGATACGGTCCGCTACAGTTTCTGGTTCGGTGGCGCCGCGCTTGTAAGCGCAGTTTTGTGGACCGTCGTGACCACGAAGGAATACAGCCCGCAGGAAATGAACGCATTCGACAGTGGCCCGGACGAAAGCGGGGCCGCGACGCTGCGCGCCTTGGCCGCGCGTTCGCCCTCGACGGCCGTGATCTGGATCGTCGTGGGAGCCGTCATCGCACTGGTGGTCGATGTGTTCGGCCTCAAGAAGGAAATCTATCTGCTGGGCGGATTGCTGGTCGCCTATGGGCTGGCCTGCATCGCTGCGATCCGGCTCGCCCGTGCGGGCCGCGACAACAACGTGCTGAGCCACATCGTCGGCGACTTTTCATCGATGCCGCTCGTCATGAAGCGGTTGGCGCTGGTTCAGTTCTTCAGCTGGTCCGCCCTGTTCATCATGTGGATCTACACGACACCCGTCGTGGCCCAATATGTCTTCGGATCGGCGGATCCGACGAGCGCCGGATTTAACGATGGCGGCAATTGGGTCGGCGTACTCTTCGCCGTCTACAACGGCGTCGCCGCACTGGCCGCGCTCTTCGTCCTGCCGCCGCTGGCACGCGCGATCGGCCGGGTACGCACACACATGATCTGCCTGCTGTGTGGCGCCGCGGGCTTTGCGAGCTTTCTGGTGATACGGGACGCGCAGCTACTGTTGCTGGCAGAAATCGGCATCGGCATCGCGTGGTCGTCGATTCTTGCGATACCCTATGCGATCCTGGCTTCCAGCCTGCCGCAGAACAAGCTCGGTATCTACATGGGTCTGTTCAACATCTTCGTTGTCGTGCCACAGCTGCTGGTGGCAACGATCATGGGCAGCGTGCTGCAGGCCTTTTTTCCGACCGAACCGATCTGGACGATGGCCGTTGCAGCGACAGTGATGGCGGTGGCCGCGCTCTCCATGCTGGCGGTCGAGGAACCGGTCCGGTCTTGACGGTTATCGGCAGCGCTCTGCCGGATATACGATTGCCGGGACGCGGCTCCTGTCGGGCAGGCCGTCATTTTGACGGCGCGCACCCCCCTGCACCGCGCGTGGCCGCCCAACCTACTGCCTGTTCCAGCATCCGCACGTAAACGGCATCGCCATAACGTTCGGGAAGATGGCCGATGGCGGAATAGAACATCCGGCCCTTGCCGATGCAGCGGGTCCAAGCGATCGGATGGTCGCCCATCCGCAGGTTCTGGCCGCCGAAACCGTCGGGTTTATATGTCGCCTCGTCCAGCGTCGCCAGAATATGCGATCCACTGCTGCGCGGACTTGTCTTGAACGAATACCACTCATCGCTCATGTCCCAGCTTGCGGGCAGGCCCTGAACGGCGGGATGCGCCGTGTCTTCCAGCCGGACCCGAGCGGTCTGGAACTGCGGCGCCATGGGATGCCCCGCAAAGCGGGCCCCGATCAGCGTGTCGACATACCAGTCCCAGAAGTAGACGGGATCGCCTGCGGATCCGTGCACGCCGACGAACCCCCCGCCCCGCGCCATATAGGCCTGGAATGCGCGGCGCTGGCCGAGCGTCAGAACATCGCCACTGATATTGTTCCAGATGACGGCGTCGAACCCGCGCAGGGTGGCTGATGTAAAGGCACTGCCCTTGTCCGTCGTGACCAGCGACCAGCCCTTGCGCGCGGCCATGGCAACAAAGGCCGCATGCGCCGCATCGACCGACGGGCTGTCGCGGAATCCGTTGATCTTTTCGAACAGCAGGATGCGCGACTTGCCGGCATCGATTGCCAGCTTCGGTGGCACGATATCATATCGGGCACAGCGCGCGATCTTGTCCGCCGTGGTGACCGGAATGGCCCCCAGTTCGCGGTCGAGCGCAGCGAAGTCGGGCGCAGGCAGCCGCAGGAAACCCGATGCTTCACGCACGGTCAGGATCGCGGCAAAACTGG
This sequence comes from Sphingomonadales bacterium, assembly GCA_031371635.1. Classification (GTDB taxonomy): domain Bacteria; phylum Pseudomonadota; class Alphaproteobacteria; order Sphingomonadales; family Sphingomonadaceae; genus Sphingomonas_O. Next base: position 24,921 of record JANMJZ010000143.1, read on the forward strand.
GTGGTGTGGTGCCCATGAACTGCTTCGGCAGGCGCGTCGCCGTACCCGGAAGCGCCTTGTCGACGATTGCTGCAGCGCGCGGATTGAGCAGCAGGTCGATCAGGGGCGACGTCGAGGAATAGGGCGCGTCGCGCAGCGGACAATCGGTCAGTGGCGCCGCGGCCGACTGCGTCCCAAGCGTCGCGGCGACAGCCACCATCGCAAGCATGAAGCGCTTCATCGCATCGTCTCCCCTGCGGTTGCCACGGATTTCAGCCGGTTACCGAATTTGATGGAGACAGAATACCCGTCGGGACGGCAAACACCGACTCTCGGTTTACCGACATCGCGCGCACGATGACTGCCGCAATTCTGCGTGCCGGTGCTCTACGCCACGCCGTTCATGTGTAATTGTGTGAGTATTATTCGTCTCAAGCGTGACAGTCCCGGAGCCCGAACATGGATGCCCCCCTCTATCCCCCCGCCGCTGCCTATGTTCAGCCACAGCGGATACCGCGACGTCTCGACACGCGGTACATATCGATTGCCGAACTACGCGCGATCCCCGCGGCATGGGCGATCGTCCTGAAGGAAATTCCTTCGATCGAACAGCGGATCGGCAACGAACAGCTGCAGCCGCATCTGGGAAATTTCTCGTTTCGCTCGCTGACTCAGTTCGGCGTCGTCAAGGCCGCCGACCTCGACAGGATAGACCCGCAGCTGCAAGCGCTTGGTGCGACGAAATGACCGCCGAACACTATCGTCCCGACCGGCGCCAAGCGATTGCCGTCGTGGCCGGCGCTGCTGCCCTAACGTCCGGCGTCGCGGCAAAGGCGGCCACGCCGGCTGTACGCCTCGGCATGGGACGCGATCAGTCCTTCGACACGGGCTGGCGCTTTTTTCGCGGCGCGGGTGAGGGCATGGAGCTGCCCACCATCGACGACACGAACTGGCGCGTCGTCGACGTGCCGCACGACTGGAGCATCGAGGATCTGCCGGGAGGCACGGCCGGCCCCTTCGACAAGAAGTCGAAGGGCGGCACGGCGACCGGATTCACGACCGGCGGTGAAGGCTGGTATCGCCGCCATTTCCGCACGGACGGCCTGCCCTCGGATGCGCGGGTCGAGGTCTTGTTCGACGGGGTCTATCTCGACAGCGATGCCTGGCTGAACGGGCAGCGTCTGGGCAGCAACGCCCATGGCTATAGCCCATTCGCGTTCGACCTGACGCCGCATCTCGATCGCAAGGGCGACAATGTCCTGGCGGTGCGGGTGCGGAACCTGGGCCGCAACAGCCGCTGGTATGCCGGATCGGGTGTCTACCGCCAGGTCAGGCTCGACGTGGTGCCGGCGAAAGTCCGACTCGCCCGCTGGGGCGTCGGTGCCTGGACACGGCGGATCGAAAACGGGCGTGCGGAAATCGACGTCGCGACCCGTTGCGACGGTGTCGATACCGGCGTCGATCTCGTCACGCGCTTGCTGGACGAGCAAGGGAAAGTCGTTGCCGAAGCGAGTTCGCCGGCTGCGCCAGAGGCAAAACAGGTTCTCACCGTGCGATCCCCGAACCTCTGGTCCCCCGGCAGCCCGCATCTCTACACCCTGGAAACGAGCTTGAGACGCGGGGCCGCGGTCCTCGACAACATCGTCCAGCACTTCGGCATCCGCATCGTTACCTTCGACACGAAACAGGGCATCGCGATCAATGGCGAGCGCGTCAGGCTGCGCGGCGGCTGTATCCACCATGACAACGGGCTGCTCGGGTCCTGCGCCTTTGCCGATGCCGACGACCGCCGCGTAAGGCTGTTGAAGGCGCGCGGCTATAACGCGCTGCGCAGCTCGCATAATCCGGCGTCGCGCACACTGCGCGAGGCCTGCGACCGGCAAGGCATGCTGATCATCGAGGAGGCGTTCGACGCCTGGCATTCGCAGAAGGAGCCACAGGACTTTTCGGTCAGCTTCAGGGAACACTGGGCCGAAGTCGTCGAGGCCATGGTGCTGAGCGCGCGCAACAGCCCCAGCGTCATCATGTGGAGCATCGGCAACGAGATCCCCTATCGCGCCACCGACGAGGGGGTGGAATGGTCCTGGAAGCTGGCCAACGCTGTCAAGCGCATCGACCCGACCCGGCCGGTCACCGCCGGGCTCAACGGCGTACTGGGCGCGACGATGATCGCGGGCGAAGGCACGGCGCGGCCCGGACGGGCAGGCAAGCCGGACAATGCTTCGACGATCTTCCTCGACGTGCCGGGCTACAATTACCGGCTCGAGGATATCGAGGCCGAACACGCCGATCACCCCGAGCGCGTCGTATATGCGTCGGAAACTTTCCCCCGCGATCTGTTCGATTATGCAGCGCTCAGCGAGCGTGCGCCCTATTTCCTCGGAGAGTTCGTTTGGACCGCGATGGATTATATCGGCGAAGCCGGCGTCGGCCTGTCGACGCACCTGAAGACAGGGTCGCCACCCTTCTACTTCGCCAGCTATCCCTGGGTGAACGCCTGGTGCGGCGATATCGACCTGATCGGCCACCAGAAGGCGCCATCCCGCGCCCGTGATGTGGCCTGGGGCCTGAGCATGCTCGAAATGGCGGTGCAGCGCCCCGTGCCGGACGGGAAGTATGAATTCGTGGCGCCCTGGGGCTGGTCCGACGAGCACCAGAGCTGGAGCTGGGCGGGGTTCGAAGGGAAGGCGTTGAAAGTCAGGCTTTATTCTTCCGGGGAACGCGTCGAGCTGCTGCTCAACGGCACGCAGGTCGGCACGAAGGTGCTGTCTCCCGCCGACAAGATGCACATCGAGTTCGCCGTACCTTACGCAAGCGGCAAGCTGGAAGCTGTTGCCTGGCGCGGGTCGAAGGTAATCGCCCGACGGACGTTGGAAACGGTGGGCACCGCCGCCCAGCTGCGCGCCACGGCAGAGCGTCCGCGCGCCGGTTGCGACCGGCAGGCACTCCACTATGTGGCCATCGACGTTCTCGATGCGAAAGGGCGGATTGTTCCGGACGAGAAGCGCAAGGTCGGCCTGACGATCAGTGGCCCGGCCGACCTGATCGGCTTCGGTAGCGCCAATCCCTTTGCCATCGGCTCGTTCCAGGCGCGAGAGGCGCAGAGCTTCGACGGTCGCGCGATAGCGATATTACGCAGTCAAGGCACCCCGGGCGCCGTAAGGGTCGAGGTCCGGGCAGAGGGGCTTCAGGGCGGGGCTGCGACGGTGCGGCTGGTTTGAGTCCGGACGTTATGCAGCGCAAAGGCGTTGCAGTAGGAGGCCGTCTGGCTGGGGTGGCAGCATACTCAGCTAAGCAGCACCGCACATGAAAATGGCGGAAAACCGCGGCACGACGAACTGCGTCGGACAGGGGCCCGATACATTCTAATGCGACAGGATCAAGCTACAAGCCTCGGAGCCAGCTTGAGGCAAGTCGCCCTCTTACACTGGCAGCAATCGATCACCCTGCCATCTGGCTGAGAGCGCGCCCAATCGAACTTTCGTTCTGGTAGCCCTTTGCAACGACGCCCCACGGCCTCCTCCAATTTTAAGACAGCATTTGGCCGGTTGCGGACTGGCCGCTTGCGCGGAGTGAGAACGCGATAGCTGCCGTTAGCGACTGTAAATTACGCAACGCAGCTGTCGCTAAAATTCTGGTCCTTCAGCTAGGCGTCGACCATATAGCAACTGTGTTCCGTTGACCTAAACGACGAACGTTTTGCTTGCATCGTGAGGAGGTTTTAGACCAGCGTATCGACGCCTTTATAGCGTTTCTGACAAGCGGCTTCGCCGTTGGCCCAAAGCACCGGTAGCCACCGGCGACAACAGGTGATCGTTGGCAAAGCAAATTTCCACAGCTTGGTTAGCAGCATGTGCCGGGCTCGTAGTTACGGCCCTATTCGGTGCTATTCTTGTGCTCCCCCGGCAGAATATCGTTGTCCCGCGTGTTGTGCAGTCGCCCCGCACTGCCATACCGCTGCCGCAGGTAGAACCGCTGCTCGTCGCAGCGATTACGGAGGACGATGCACGCATAAAGAACGCGGCCTTACCATTCGTAGTTGGACCGATCGCGGCCGCAAGTTCCTGGCGATTTTCGGGTACGGCGGTCAGCTATGAGCGCGCGGTCACTTGCCTTGCCGCTGCAGAGTGGTGGGAAGCGGGCGACGATGCCAGCGGACAGCGCGCCGTCGCGCAAGTTGTACTCAACCGCTTGCGGCACCCGGCCTTTCCGAAATCGATCTGCGGTGTCGTGTTCCAGGGCTCCGAACGGACAACGGGGTGTCAGTTCACTTTTACGTGCGACGGCGCGCTGGCGCGCGTGCCCCGTTATACCGCCTGGCAGCGCGCCCGGCATGTGGCCGAAATGGCCATGAACGGCGCGGTCGACCGCCGTGTCGGTACGGCAACGCACTATCACACCGACTGGGTCGTTCCGGCTTGGAACAGCTCGCTCGACAAGGTTGCGCAAGTCGGGACACACTTGTTTTATCGCTGGAAGGGATGGTGGGGAACACCGGCCGCGTTTCGGGGTGCGTGGTCGGGGCCCGAACGGCTCGACGAAAGGATCATCCATCTAGCCGGACCGGCGGCGGCTGCCGAAGACTTCGCCACCGCAAGCGCTGGGGATCAGGCAACGCCGATACTTGACGACGCAGTTGCCGTTGAACGCGTCTATACTGTCGCACTCGACCCGCAGGCATCCTCGGCAACGTATAAGGCGAAGGCAATATCCCTGTGCCGACGCCAATCGGTGTGCGCAGTCTATGGTTGGATCAACCCCGAAAGGATGCCCAAAACGCGCCCTGTAACGCCGGCAATGAAGCGGTCCGTTTCGTTCATGTTCCGACGCCATGTTGAGTTGGGGCGCGAACAAGCCTTGTGGAATTGCATCCAACTTCCGCAGGCGGACAGCAGCAAGTGCATCCCCGGTACGGAACCCGATCCTGGCTGAGGTATGTATGGTTGGCGACACGACTGATTGGCTGAAACCTGTCCAAGAAGGGGTCGTGTTACAGCCGTGTCCCTATCAGGGGACATTCGATGAAAGCGGAGTGAACCTAAGCTTTGTCCGTCCTGGGAGGCGTGACGTGCATCGCGTATTGTTTGTCCATAACGGCGGATCAGGCCGGTTCCGTTTTCTCGCCGAAGCGTTGCGGCGGCGTGGCTGGACGGGGGCTCTGCTCAATAGGGCCGGCTCGGGTTCCGCGCTGCCAGGGTTCAAGACAATCGATTATGCGCCGGTGCCGGCCGAGCCGTCGGGTCCGTTTGGCCTTGTTACGCGAAAGGCTTTCGAGGCTGGGCGCGCTGCCGCAGAAAGCGCGCGGCAGCTGAAAAAAGACGGGTTCGTGCCCGACCTGATCATCGGCCATCCGGGATGGGGTGAGATGCTGTTCCTGCGCGAAGTTTTCCCGACGTGCGCTCAGATTCAAATTGCCGAATTCTATTATCGCAGTCGCGGTGCCGACGTAAACTTCGACCCCGAATTCGATAAGCCCAGCTTTGATCGCGACATGCGCGTGCACGGCGACAATGCCTTTTTGACCCTGTCGCTGTCAGAGGCCGACCGGATCGTTGCGCCGACGCACTTTCAAGCCGATCTGTTTCCCGCAGTTTTTCGTCCCCGGATGCATATCATCCATGAGGGGATCGACACAGCAGTGGCGCGGAGGCTCGACGATCCCTCGATCGAACTGAAGCGGTGCACGCTGCGCCGGGGCGACCGCGTTGTCACATTCATCAATCGGTATTTCGAGCCCTTGCGCGGGATCCACATCTTCATGCGCGCTCTGCCGAGGTTGCTTGCAGCCGATCCCGACGTCCACGTCCTCATGATCGGATCGAAAGAATCCAAGGGGTATGGCGTGAAGCCGGGGCAGGAAAGCTGGTTCGATCGCCTGGTCCGCGAGGTCGGGCCCGGGATCGACTGGAGCCGAGTCCACTGTGTCGGCACGCTCGACTATCCCACGCTGACCCGTTGCCTCTCGCTCTCGTCGGCGCATGTTTACTGGACCTATCCCTTTGTCCTGTCGTGGTCGCTGCTCGATGCAATGGCGTGCGAATGTGTCGTGATCGGATCGGACACTGCACCGGTTCGCGAGGTGATCGACAACGGTCGTAACGGCGTACTGATCGATTTCTTCGACCCCGCAGGGCTCGGCGATATGATGATCGAAGCGGTTGCGACCCCAGAGCGTTTTTCCTCAATACGTGCAGCGGCCCGGCAAACTGTGGAGACGGAATTCGACCGCGCGCAAGTGTGTGTACCAGCCTGGCTGTCGCTTATCGACGACGTGATGAATGGACGAGGGCGCGTGACGCTGCAGCCTTCTGCACGCTAAACAGCAGACCATTTCCGGCTCAAGATTCGCGGAACGCTCGCTGAAAACTGTCTTGAAGCGGCTGCGTCAGATACTGGAAGAGCGAACGTGTTCCCAGCTTGATGTACACCTCGGCAGGCATCCCCGAAAGCAGCCTTACGTCCTTGAGCTGGTGGAGTTGCTTCTGATCGAGAAGAATTTCGGCCTCATAATAGATCGTGTTGGTCTTGTCGTCGCGGATAGCATCGGCGCTGACGGTGCGCACCGTCCCCCTGAGCATCGGCATGACCCTAGCCTTATAAGGCGTGAGGCGCACCTCGGCGACAAGGCCGTTGTTCACGACGTCGATGTCATTTGCCTTCAGCCGCGCGACGATCACCGTCTGTTCATTGCTTGGCACCAAATCGAGCAGCGGTTGTCCCGCTGCAAGCACGCCGCCAGGCGTTACGATTCGAAGGTCTACGACGCGACCCGCGACGGGGGCCACGATCTGCCGTCGTGCCTTCACGTCGGTGCTGATGCGCAATTTTTCCCGCGTTTCGGCCAAGGCGGCTTGTACTTCTCGCTGCTGCAGCGCTGCCTCGCTTGCTTGTTGACCCCTGAGATACGCGATCTGCGCGCGCGTTTCGGCCATAACATCTGTCACGCGGCCGGCGTTGCCGGTCAGCTGGCTCTGCTGCCCAGCGAGGGACGCGGCCTGACGGCGAAGCGCGAGCAAGCGGGAGCGGCGCTCCAGCCCCTCGTTCACGAGCGTCTCGACATTTTCGGCTTCCTCGCTGACGAGCGCGCGCTGCTCCTCAAGCGCGACTCGTTGAGCGCCCGTACTTCCGAGATCCGCAGACGCCTGCCCGAGTCGCTGATGCATGATCGCTATCTGTTCGGTCAGCGCGCGTTGCCGCGCGCGAAAGGCAACATCCGACGCGGCGATAATCGATTGCACCGCAGGGTCTTTCAGGCGCGATGTCAGCTCGTCCGGATAGTTCACGGACTGGCGGCCCAAACGCTCTGCCGTCAGGCGCGCATCCTGCGCGAGCAACGTGTCGAATGTGGACCGCAATGCTGAATCCTGCGCACCAGACTGGATATTGTCGAGGAGCGCGAGCGGTTGCCCGGCCTTGACAAGCTGTCCCTCCTTGACGAGCAGCTCGCGGACAATGCCCCCTTCGAGGTGCTGGACGGTTCGTCGCCCGCCGCCGTCGGCGCGCAGCATTCCACTGGCGATGGCGGCGCTGTCTAGCGGCGCCAGCATCGACCAAGCCCCAAATATGCAGACGAACGCCGCAAGGGCAATATTAGCCAGTCGCAAGTTCGCCTTGATATCTGGGCCGCCCTCGGGCTGCTCGCTTGAGGTGAGCAGCAGCGTCGGATCGGAACGACGAAGGAATGTCGGGACATTCATGGTCTTGCTCCTCAGGCCGTTGGCAATTGCGTCGGCTGGACCGGGCGCGATGGGGTCGCATGAATAGCGGGTCGTTTCGGCGGTGCGCTGACCGGCGATCGCCCGTCGGCAAGGTCGGCAAGTACCGTGCGCGCATCGCCAAAGCGGGAAACACGCCCTTCCTGGAGGACCAAAACTTTGTCGGCGAGACGCAGGAGGTTCGAACGATGCGAGATCACAACCGTCGTCACGCCCTGGCGCTTAAGTTCCTCGATCGCGCGCGCCAACGCAGCATCACCTTGGGTGTCAAGGCTTGCATTCGGCTCGTCGAGGACCACGAAACGCGGATTCCGGAAGAGCGCGCGCGCGAGGCCAACGCGCTGACGCTGGCCGCCCGACAATTGCATGCCGCCGTCCGATAGCTGAAAATCATAACCGTGATCGAGCTGCAGGATCATCTGATGACAATCGGCCATCATGGCCGCACGAATTACTTCATCGTCTGAGGCATCCTGTGCAAAGCGCCCGATATTTGTCCGGACAGACCCCGGCAAAAGCTCGACGTCTTGCGGCAAGTAGCCGACATTGCGACCGAAATCCGATCGCGTCCAATCAAACACGTCGGCACCGTCGAGTCGAACATGCCCTTGTGTTGGCTTCAGGACACCAACGAGCAGTCGGGACAACGTCGTTTTGCCCGAGGCCGATGGACCGATGATCGCAAGCGTTTCGCCCGCCGCAATGCTGAACGAAATGCCGCGCAAAATCGGTGTCGGCACTCCAGGCGCCATGAAGGTCAACCCTTCGATCGACAGCGCGCCGGTTGGCACGGGGAGATGCATGTCAGACGGCCGGACGCGTGGCAGCGAGCAAAACTTATCGAGCCTGGCCAACGCCTGACGCGCGAGAACGAACTGCTTCCAATAGCTCATCGATGCGTCGATGGGAGCGAGCAGTCGAGCAACGATAATCGTGCCGGCGATCAGGGACCCACCCGTCAGCTCGAGATCCAGAACGAGGAGCGCACCGACCATGAGCAAGATGACCTGGACGAGATAACGGCAGAATTTTGCAATGGCCACAATTCGCACCGAAACCCGGTTCGTCGCTTCGATAGCGCGTACCTCGGTGTGATATCCCTCGGCCCAGCGCGACACCGTGCTGTCGGCCATTCCCATGGCATCGATCGCTTCGCTGTTACGGATCAGACTTTCAGCGAACAGCATGTTCGCGCCCGTCATCGCCTGATTTTCGCGGATGAGCGAGCGCGTCAGCCGCTCGTTGTAAAAGGCCAGCCCGAACAGCACCATGGCACCGATCAAGGAGATAAGGCCGAAAACCGGACTAAGCAGAAAAACAACGACGAGGTAGAGCGGCACCCAGATCATGTCGACGAGATTGAAAAGCGTTGGTGTCGCGATGAAGTTCTTCACCGTCATCATTTCTCGCAAAGCTTCCAGCCGGGTCTTGGGCATGGTGAGCCGCTGTTCGAGCGACCGGATCAAAAGGTCGGGCGCAAGCTGACGCGCCAGCCATGCCGACATACCGTTCGCGACATTCTGTCGGACACCTTCGAGAATTGCCGAAAGGCCAATCGCCAAAAGCGTCGCCAGCGTCAGGAAATACAACGTGTCCTTGCTCTGGCTTGTCAGCACACGGTCATAGACCTGCATCGTGAACAATGACGTTGTCAGGGTAAGAAGATTGATCAGGCCGGAATAGCCGACCAGCTTTCCTATGATCGACCGGTGCGGCTTGACGAGATCCGTCAGCGGACCCTGAGAAGTGTGCCCGTCGCTCCAAGGGCGACCCATAGCGCGCGCCACCGGATCAACTCTCGACCAGGGATTGCGATGTGCGGATCGCGGGCACAAGGCCATAGATCAGCCGCGCCAGTTCAAGCTGGCGATGCACGCCCAACTTGCAGCGCACACGCTTTAGATAGGTTCGCGCGGTTTCCTCTGAAAGGCCGCTTCGTTCAGCGGCTTCGGCAATGCTGTTGGTGCCCAGAAATGACTGCAAAAATCGCTGTTCAGACGGCAGCAGTCCGAGCGCCTTCAGGACGTGGGAAGGTGCATTACAACGCTGCGGCTTATGGATCATCACCATCGCACATCGCAGTTGCTGATCGCCAACGCGCGTGCTTGCAGGAACGATGACTGCCAGGCGCCAGTCGCCTTCGGCCTGACCGATGCGCATGGAAATTTCGTCGACAGGCTCTCCGACGACAGTGGTTGCCGTCCGGATCGCGGCGCGTAGCAATTTCGACTGTGCCGAATCCGAGCAGGTCAAAGTGCCGTCGGCGGCTTGGAATACGAAGTGTCGACCGTCCAGCATCGTTTGCGCTGCGGCGTTGACGAACAACGGGCGCCCGGTCGCTCCGATAAGCAGCGTTGCGAGCGACACCTGATCGAACATGGCCGCGAGTAACGCGGCGCGCCGCTCGTTCCGTACCGACCGGACTTGCGCCATCGCAGCTTCCTGGAACAAGGGAAAGACTTCGAGCAGCCGGCGCTGGGTGAGATCACAAAACGGACCAACGCTGGTGCGCCTCAACAGGAGCGCCGAAATGCCATCCGCACCCGAGATCGCATGCAGGACACCGGCGTGACCGAATTGACCGAGGACTCTCTTGAGCGCGCTTCCACCGATTGCCGACATGGCTGCGACGCCATGACTAGCTGCGTCTGCAATCGGGAACGCATAAAATGGAGCCCGAGTGTTCGACTGCCAGCAGCGCTCGGCAAATGCCAAGAGGCCTTCGGACAGTTGAGGATCTTCTTTTGCGTCTTCGAGTCCGATAAAAAAGATGTGTCGTCCGCCTTCCGCGCCGCGCAACGTGCAACGCACGATCGCCGCTTCGACGCCGGACCTCACCAGATAATCTCTCCAGCCCGTCTCGCTGCTGTATTCGCAGGTCACCGGGTCTCGCTTTTCACTTACGATTGGATAGTCTGAGACCTGTTTTATCTTCAACGCAGCACTCGTGATCGCTTCCCGCGCAGCTACGACCGACATTTGAGGCATCCCCTGAATCATACGGGCAGCCGAAGCTGCCGTGGTGTCTAAAGGTGCGACCCTGGTAGGTAGGCTAAGAACCACTAGCGAGCCTCCTGCTTTGCAGGGTGCGCCCGAGCTCGCTGAGTCGATCCTTAAAAATTAATTAATACCTTTTTTTTCGACTCGTCCAGTAACTTTTTGTGGAAGCTGTGTAATCTGGAACGATTGCTTCGATTCTGGACATGTCGGGGAAGTGTCCCCATTGGGGGGTATATAACCCAACTGCGACCGGAGCAGCACCTCGCAACTAAGTTTCGAAACTGCATTTCGATTACTCTAGGGGGGTTCCATGACTGTAGCCGCAATACGCTCTGTTACGATACGGTTACTGATCAGTGTAATACCCGTCGTCGCACAGGCGCAGAGCGTAGACATGAAGGCGCTCGCTGCCACAGTGGTCGCGTCCAGCCCGCGCATTGATGCCCAACGCGCTGCTGTTGCCGTGCTCGAAGCACGTCTGCGCGCTGCGCGTTCCGGCTATTATCCCTCGGTTCAGGCAAACGCGCTTTCCGAACGGCGTGACCTTTCGATCCACGGTGCCACAGGGGGGCAAGAGTTTAATGTCGGGCAAGCCGATATCGAGGCACGGCTGCCGCTGTTCGACGGATTTCGCACGCCAAATGCAGTAAAGATCGCCGAAGCGGAACTGGCTGCCGGAAAGGCCGTGCTCGAGGGCACCGTCCAAGACGTATTGCTGCAATTACTGACAGCCACTGCCGATGTGCATCGTGACAGGCAAATCCAGGCATTTGCAAAACAGCAATATGCGTCGATCTCCGACCAGCTGTCGGCGACCGGGCGTTTGCTGAAATTCGGCGAGGCGACACGCACCGACCAGAACCAGGCAAAAGCGCGTCTCGCGGTCTCGCAAACGAGCATACTTGCTGCTGATGAAGAGTTCGGGGTCAGTGCTGCTTTGTTCGAAGCCGTCAGCGGGCAGCCGACCGATGCGGTCCCGGAATTACCGAGCCTTCCGGCCTTGCCGCCCAGCGTCGAGGAAGCGGAGGCATCGCTGGCGCAGAACCCGGCGGTAATTTCCGCGCAGAACACGGCCGCCGCCGCCGAGCGAGGGATTAACTATGCAAGGGGGGCCCTGTCGCCCCAGGTCGATTTGGTGGCTGGTTATGAATATCTTCGCGGCGGGGTGGCAAACCTGTTCACCGGATCGCTGCCGAACGATCGGTCGGCGGTCTATGCCGGCGTCGAGCTTCGGGTGCCGATCTTTCAACAGGGCAAGGAATATGCCGAGATCGCGCGCGCAAAGGCGTTGAGCAGCCAGCGCATCGCGCAAGTCGGACAGGTCCAGCGCGACGTCAGGCAGGATCTTCAGACGTCGTGGGCGCGCTGGCGCTCAGCAAGTGCCACGATTGTTGCGGCGCAAGCCGCCGTGACTGCCAACATGGATGCCGCCGACGGGGTTAGAAAAGAAGCGATCGGTGGCGGCTCGCGAACCGTACTTGACGTTCTCAATGCCCAGAATGAATTGCTCCAAGCGCGAGCTGCTCTGCAGCGTGCGGTTCGCAATGAGTATGTAGCACGGGTGGCGATCCTTGCGACGATCGGCCGCCTCGACCCCGCGGCGTTCGCGCCGCCCGTCCCGAAATGAAACATGGAATTGGCGCCGGCGGTTAGCCGTCACGATCATCGCACTTTCCGGATCGATGCGCTTTCGTGCTGAAAACACGTCCGAATTCCAGTTTGAAGCGACCCGCTCCGGCGGGCGCATGTCCCCGCTTGGGGACTCTTAACATCATCAAAACAAAAGACTTTTTGGCGTCCCCAGGAAGGGATGTGGGCCCATTTTGAAGCCCGATACTGACGATGATGTGGAGGCATGGTCTCCATGCGGGAAGTAACCGGGGGCTCCCCATCTGACCGCTCATTATGTATCTGTGGAGGAAACAATGGCAGCTCCTACGAATCCGAAAGCTGCGGTCAACCGTGCTCAGGTTATTGGTACGGCGATCAGCGAAACAATCGACTTGCAGACCAGCAACACGACGGCGAACCTGCCGTACAACGTGCGGGCCGGCGGCGGAAACGACAATGTTTTCGGCAACAACTTCGACAACGACATGTACGGCGATGCCGGTGCAGACAATGTCATCGGTCGCCAGGGCAATGACCGCATCGAAGGCGGGGTCGGAAACGACGTATTGATCGGCGACAACGCCAACTTCGTCGTTATCGGACCGGGCAACGTGCAGTTCGTCGGCCTCGACCAAGTTGGCGACGGCAACGACACCCTTCTGGGCGGTACCGGTGACGACACCATCTATGGCGGTGGCGGCAACGACTTCGGTCATGGCGGTGCCGGAAACGACACGCTGTTCGGGCAGTCGGGTGACGACAAGCTGGTCGGTGGTGACGGTAACGACACCATGAGCGGCGGCACTGGCGCTGACGACATGTTCGGCCAGGCCGGTGCTGACGTCATCAACGGCGATGCCGGCGACGATTACATCGAAGGCGGTCTCAACTCGGTGGGCGTCGACGTCCTGTCGGGCGGTGACGGCAACGATGTGATCTTCGGCGACAACGGCCACTCGATGGGCGCGACCAGCTCGACGGGCATGGGTGTGAACAATGGGTTGAACGCGGTCGGTGGTCGTGAAGACGCTGACTACGCCTACAATGCCGGTGGCGAATATGACCCGTCTCAGGGCAATAACGACTCGATCAGCGGCGGCAACGGCGACGATCAGGTCTTTGGCCAGGGCGGCGATGACACGATCAGCGGCGGCGCCGGGAACGATCTCCTCTGGGGTGACGACGGCAACGACGTGATTGCCGGCGGTGCCGACGACGATCAACTCGACGGCGGTGAAGGCAATGACGTGCTCGACGGCGACGACGGCAATGACGAACTCGACGGCGATGCCGGCGAGGATCTGATCCGCGGCGGTCTCGGCAACGACTTCGTCCAGGCGGGCGCCGACAACGACACCGTGCTCGGTGGCGCTGGCGACGACGTGCTGAACGGCGATGACGGCGACGACAACGTCAGCGGCGAAGTTGGCAACGACACCATCGCAGGCGGCCTGGGCAACGATACGCTCAGCGGCGGCGACGGCGACGACGTCATCCGCGGCAACGGCGATCCGTTCTTCGATCCGACCGATCTGACGACGCTCGACAACGACACCATCAGCGGCGGAAACGGCAATGATACGATCGCGGGCGACAACGGCGACGACGTCATCAACGGCGATGCCGGCGACGACACGGTCACCGGCGACGACGGCGACGACCTGATCAATGGCGGAACCGGTGCCGACAACCTGTCGGGTAATGACGGCAACGACACGGTCAGTGGCGGTGACGGCAACGACTCGGTCTTCGGCAATGCCGGAAACGACGTCGTCTCAGGCGGCAACGGCGACGACACTGTCCTCGGTGGAACCGGCAACGACGTCGTCAATGGCGATGCGGGCAGCGACCTGCTTGCAGGCGAAGCCGGCAGCGACACCGTGAGCGGCGGCACTGGCAACGACGTTATGTTCGGCGATACGCTGAACGACCAGATCGGCATCGTCGGAAGTGCTGACACGATGAGTGGTGGCGACGGAAACGATACGATGTGGGGTGGTGGCGGCAACGACACCATGGCCGGCGACGCTGGTGATGACACCATGTATGGCGACTATGGCAACGACACCATCCGTGGCGGCACCGGCGACGACTATATCGAAGGCGAACAGGGTAACGACTCGATCTATGGCGGCGAGGGCGACGACGTCCTGTCCGGCGGTTCGGGCAAGGATCTGTTCTACTTCGACGAAACCGGGTCGAGCCTGGGTTACGGCGATGACATCATCCGGGCGCCGAATGACACGGGTCGTGACTTCAGCCTGACCAACCGCGACACGATCGTCATTGATCGCGACGCGGGCTTTGATCCCTCCACCGATCTGACCGTCCTTACTGGCGACTGGGATGGTGACGGGGACGCCCTCGACGTGTTGATCGCTGGTGCCAACGGCTCGGTGATTATCGAGGATTTCTGGGCGCAGGCCGATGCCTTCAACCAGGCGCTGGCCGCAGCCGGTGCATATGACTCGGTGGCTGCGATCAACAGCTACAGCCAGGGTAACGCCGGGTACGACATGATCCAGTTCATCTGAATCGCGTCCAGATAATCGTGTTCACCTAGACATAGTCTTCCTCTCCCGCTCCCCGCGGGGGGGGAAGATATGTGCTGGGTGGACCTCTGCACTGGGAGAGGAGCGGCCGCTGCTCCTCTCCCCTTTTTTTCGTTGTCCCAAAAGGGGATAGCGACCCCCGGCGGCGACGCGACTGTCCCCAACCGGGAGTATTGATCGACGCACCGACATATCATGCCATGTCTTACCGCGACGTGTACAAAATCGCGGAAACAGCCGGATCGGCGTCAATGATCCGGAAGCAGAGACATAGGCCCATATATGGTCCCCGATCCACAGTCGGTGGGTCCGGTTACGCTCGTCACTTTGGTGGGCCTGACGGACAAACCGAAGCTGCCGGCCGCGCGGTCGCCCGGCAGCAGCCCTATTCCCGAGTCCGCGCCGTTGGCGATGGGCCGCGTTGCGCCACTCGCGCCCGGCGCGTCGGTGGCACCCGACAGCACTGCGCCGCGGGTGGCAGACCCGATTGGCCTTCGTGACGTTGGGCTGCAAGGTAAGTCGCTCGAGCCTGGTGCCAGCCAGGCTGTACAACGTGATCTCGACCCGACTGAACCGGATCCCGACCCCTCTGATCCGGATGCGACACCGCCACCTGTGTCAGATCCCGGGGCAGCTTTGCCCCCTATGCCCAATCCCGTTCCAGGATCAACCGCAGTCCCCGGCCCGACTCCGGAACCCGCGCCAAATCCGGTGCCGATTCCGGAACCCGCGCCGTCGCCAAGCCCGGATCCGGGGCCCAATCCGGTTCCAGGGCCGGATCCGGCGCCATCGCCCAATCCGGTCCCAGGGCCGAAACCGACACCAGCGCCTGACCCTGTCCCGAATCCCCTGCCCGTTCCGACACCTGTGCCCGCGCCAAGCCCGGTGCCGGTTCCGGACCCCGCGCCATCGCCTACACCGAATCCAGTGCCCAATCCGATCCCGGGGCCAAATCCGCCGCCGTTACCCGACCCGGTCCCCAATCCGAATCCAAACCCCAACCCGAATCCAAACCCAAATCCCAACCCAGACCCAAATCCCAACCCGACTCCGAATCCCGGGCCGAATCCGAATCCCGGGCCGAATCCAAACCCGGACCCGGGACCGCGCCCGACGCCGACGCCCACACCAATACCCGAACCAAATTTGCCGGAAGACGATCCAACGATCGATCCAGCCGTCGACCAGCCCGATCTTGTTGAGCAATACGGCACGCCCGCTGACGATATTATCGTCGCGGGGATCTATGCGGCATCGATTTTCGGCGGGGGCGGACAAGACCGGCTTACGGGATCGTCCTGGGACGATCGCATCGACGGCGGTGAAGGCGACGATCGGATTTCGGGCCTTGCGGGCGCGGACTATCTTCTCGGCGATGCCGGCGCAGACACGATCGATGGTGGCGAAGGCGCAGACTTCATCCGCGGGATGGCCGACGATGATGATCTGAGCGGCGGTGCCGGCGACGACGTGATCACAGGCGATGACGGCGACGATACCATTGCAGGTGGCCTTGGCCTCGACTTTTTGTGGGGTGGAAGCGGCGATGACGTCCTTCGCGGCGAGCAAGGTGCCGACGCGCTGTTTGGTGAGGATGGTAATGATACGCTCGATGGCGGGACGGGCCGCGATTTCCTGTCGGGCGGCGATGGCAATGATCTTCTGATCGGGGGTGCCGGACACGATAATGCGGGGGTGTCGCTTGCCGAGCTCGATCTGCTCGATCCCGGAACGCCCGGCATTTCAAGCGGGCTGTTCGGTGGAAGCGGCGACGATGAGTTGCATGGCGGGATCGGCGATGACAGCCTTTCGGGCGGAGACGGCGACGACCGGGTATTTGGTGAAGATGGCAATGACCTGATGGTCGGGCAAGCGGGAAACGACCTCCTCG
>JANMJZ010000213.1:0-2891 GCA_031371635.1 Sphingomonadales bacterium
GGAAGATGAGCGTCAGGCCCGCGAGCAGGATCGTCAGCGCGATCTCGTTGGGTGTCTTCTGGCGGCTCGCGCCCTCGACCAGCGCGATCATGCGGTCGAGGAAGCCCTGGCCCTGCGCGGCGGTCACCCGCACCTTGATGCTGTCGGCGATGACGCGCGTGCCCGCAGTAACCGCCGAGCGGTCGCCGCCGGCCTCGCGGATGACCGGCGCGCTCTCGCCGGTAACCGCCGCCTCGTTGACGCTGGCGACGCCCTCGATGACTTCACCGTCGGCAGGGATGAGATCGCCCGTTTCGACCAGTACAATCTCGTCGATCATCAGCTGCGTTGCGGGCACGCGGCTCCAGGTCTCGCCGACGCCGAGCATCCGCTTGGCCCAGAGGTCCGCTTTGGTATTGCGGAGACTCGCCGCCTGTGCCTTGCCACGCCCCTCGGCCAAGGCTTCCGCGAAATTGCCGAACAGCACCGTGAGCCAAAGCCAGAAGACCAGCTGCCCCTCGAACAGGGCATTGCCGGTGCCCGCCGCCAGTCCACGGACGAACAAGACGGTCGAGAGTGCCGCGACGATTGCGGTCACGAACATGACCGGCGTACGGATCAGCACGCGCGGGTCGAGCTTGAGTACCGCGTCGCGCGCAGCGGCGATCATCAGCGGCCCGGTGAAAAGCGAAGGTGCTTCGGTCATGCGAATGACTTTCTAGTTGAGCGTGCCGGCCGCGAGCTGCGCCTGGTCGGCGATGGGCCCGAGGACGAGGCTGGGCAGGAAGGTGAGCCCGCCGACGATGACGATGACGAAGGCGAGCAGGCCGATCCACAGCGCGCCCGTCGTCGGGAACGAGCCCGGGCCAGCGGGAATGCGGCGTTTGGCGGCGAGCCCGCCGGCAATGGCCAGCACAGGCAGGATAACCCCGAACCGCCCGACGAACATGCCGAGCGCGAGCAGCAGGTTGTAGAAGGGCGTGTTGCCGGTCAGCCCCCCGAACGCCGACCCGTTGTTCGCCGCCGCGCTCGAAAAGGCGTAGAGGATTTCGGAAAAGCCATGTGGTCCCTTGGCGAGCGGTCCGGCCAGCCCTTCAGGAACCACGCAGGCGATTGCGGTCAGCCCCAGGATCATCAGCGGCGGCACGAAGATCGCGATGACGCTGAGCTTCATCTCGCGCGCCTCGATCTTCTTGCCGACATACTCAGGCGTGCGGCCGACCATCAGTCCGGCAATGAAGACGGCGAGGATGGCATAGATCAGTACGGCGTAGAGCCCCGATCCGACCCCGCCGATGACGAGCTCGCCCAACTGCATGTTGAACATCGGGACGAGGCCGCCGAGCGGCGTCAGGCTGTCGTGTGCGGCAATGACCGCGCCGGTCGAGGTCGCGGTCGTGATCGTCGCGAACAGCGCCGAGGTCGCGACGCCGAAGCGCACTTCCTTGCCCTCCATATTGCCGCCTGCAAGACCCAGCGCGTGGTGGACCGGGTTGCCCGCCGCCTCCGCGCCATAGGCGACTGCGACGCCGGCCAGGAACAGCAGCACCATCGTCGCGAGGATCGCCCAGCCCTGGCGCACGTTGCCGACGGCCTTGCCGAAAGTTAGCGTCAGCCCGGCTCCGATCGCGAAGATCGACAGCATCTGGATGAAATTGCTGATGGCCGACGGGTTTTCGAACGGGTGCGCCGAATTGGCGTTGAAGAAGCCGCCGCCGTTGGTGCCGAGCATCTTGATCGCCAGCTGCGACGCCACCGGTCCCAGCGCGATCGTCTGCTTCACGCCCTCGACCGTCGTCGCGCCCACCGATGCCGCGAAGGTCTGCGGCACACCAAGCGCTACATAAATAAGCGACAACACAACGCAGGCCGGCAACAGCAGGTATAACGTCACGCGTGTCACATCGACCCAGAAATTGCCGATCCCCGATGCTTGCTTGCGCGCAAAGCCGCGAATGAGCGCGAACGCCACCGCGATGCCGGTCGCTGCCGACAGGAAGTTCTGGACGGTCAATCCGACCATCTGCGACAGATGCGAAAGCGTCGTTTCGCCGCCGTAGTTCTGCCAGTTGGTATTGGTGACGAAGCTGACCGCCGTGTTGAACGCAAGCAGCGTCTCGACGCCGCCAAACCCTTGCGGATTGAGCTGCAGCACGCCTTGCAGCTTCAGGACCGCGAACAGGAAGGCGATGCCCGCGAGGTTGAAGACCATCAGCGCGCACGCGTAACCGACCCAGCTTTGCTCGGCCGCAGGATCGACACCCGCGATCTTGTAAAGCCCGCGCTCGATGCCGCCCAGCGGCAGCCGCTCCTGGGCATAAAGCGCATGCAGCCACGCACCCATCGGCTTGGCCAGCGCGACGAACAGGATCGTGAACAGGGCGATCATCGCCCAACCGTTGAATGTCATCGCCATGCCCTCAATAACGCTCGGGCCGCGCAAGCACGGCGAGGAGGTAGACGAAGACGATCGCGAGCGTGATCGCTCCTAAAAGTAGATCGGTGGGCATGTCTGGCCTTTGCAAATCGAGGCCGGGCTATGCCCCTTCAGGGCGTTAGCTATCGCGAGGGAAATTCGGTCTGCGCATAAGTTAAGCGTAAAATCTGCGGCGCTCGATCATCTAGAGACCCAATTGGCAGTCATGAACGGCCGGCCGCTTTTGGGATCATACAGTCAGCCGCCAATTGGCTGGAATTGGGCGCGCTCCCGACCGTCTAGTCAGCCGAACGCGAATATCTGCTTCTGTCAGAAGCAGGCGCTATCGCGGCGACTGAGGAATGGCTGCAAGTGGAGCGGGACCTACCCGGCCGCTTGTACTCAACTCGTCAAGTTGAAGGGCAAGTCATTGCCAAGAAAGAACGCTTGAGCACTCGCCAACATCGTCGGTTCGTGACGCGGGACGGAAATTTCC
>JANMJZ010000250.1:0-16877 GCA_031371635.1 Sphingomonadales bacterium
AGCAGATTCTGCGTGCGGCACACCATGTCCTTCAGGATATGGTTGAGCGCATGGCCGATGTGCATGTCGCCGTTGGCGTACGGCGGGCCGTCGTGGAGGATGAACTTCTCGCGACCGCTGCGCGCCGCACGAAGCTGCCGGTACGCGCCGTCGGCCTGCCATTTGGCGAGAATGCCCGGCTCCTTTTGCGGGAGGCCCGCCTTCATGGGGAAATCGGTCTTCGGCAGGAAGACGGTGTCGCGCCAGTCGCGCGTCGTTTCTGGGGTGTCGGTCATGTTGCTGGGGCGCTTAGAGGAAGGGCGGGCGATACTCTAGCCCCTCTCCCCTTGCGGGAGAGGGAGGGGCCCACCGCGCAGCGGTGGGAGGGAGAGGGGTCGTCGGTCGATCAGCCCGACCGTCACCCCCCTCTCCAAGCTTCGGGTGAAACAGCCGCCGGCTGTTTCAGCTCGTCCGGGGGACGAACGACCCGAAGCTCCCGCGAGGGGAGAGGCGCCTTTTCGCCTCCTCGCAATCCCCCTCCATCTGCGCCGTCAGCGCTTCGAGGCTGTCAAACTTCGCCTCAGGCCGGATGAAGCTGTGCAGCTCGACCTCGATCTCCTGCCCATAAAGATCGCCCGAAAAGTCGAAGAAATACGGCTCGAGCAATTCCTTGGGCGGGTCGAACGTCGGGCGCACGCCCAAATTGGCGGCGCCGTCGAGCACGCGACCGTCGGCCAGGCGCCCGCGCACGGCGTAGATGCCGTAACGGGGCCGCAGATAATCGGCCATGTCGACGTTGGCGGTGGGATAGCCGATGGTCCGCCCGACCTTGTCGCCGTGCTGCACGACGCCCCGAATCGTGAACGGTCGGGTCATCAGGCGAGTTGCCGTCGCGCAGTCACCCGCCTGAAGGGCTTCGCGGATGCGGCTCGACGAGATGATTTCGCCGCTTTCGCTGACCGGGCCGACAGTTTCGACGGTAAGCCCGTACGCCCCACCGATTTCGGCAAGCACGCGCGTATTGCCCCCGCGGCCCTTGCCGAAAGTGAAGTCCTCGCCGGTGACCACGCCGGCGGCACCCGCACGGGCGATCAGCCGATCGGTGATGAAGTCTTCGGCGCTCACGCCTGCCAATTCGCCGTCGAAGCGGAACACCAGCATCGCATCGGCACCGGCTGCGCCAAACAACCGCTGCCGCTGGTCGAGCGTCGTCAGGCGGAATGGCGGCAAGTCGGGCTTGAACCAGCGCACCGGATGCGGATCGAAGGTCGCCACGATCGCAGGACGGCCCTGCGCCCGGGCCAGCGCTACCGCGCGCCCGACAACGGCCTGATGCCCGAGATGAAAGCCATCGAAGTTGCCGAGCGCGACGATGCTCCCGCGCAATGACCCTTCGATCGTTTCATCCCCGCCCACGCGTTCCATATGCCGCGCCTATAAAGAAAGCGGGGCCGCGACAATGGTCGCGACCCCGCAGAATGCGTATCGGAGAGAGAGCAGATACGCGAAGTCTGGTCAGGCCTTCGCCTTGGCGTTGCACTTGGCAAGCGCCGCGTCGTCGAAGTTGTCGGCGCCGACCGTGAAGCTTTCGAGCTTGCCGAACTTCTTCGCGGTCTGCTCGCAAACGATGGCCGGGCGCGACGTCGCCTTCGACGTGGTGCATCCCGCACTGCCGCAATTCCACAGCGTTTCGCCGATGACGACATTGCTGGCGACCGCCATTTTGGTGACGGGAACGACGCGGTAGCTGGGCGTCTGAGCCGAGGCGGGAAGCGAAACGCCGAGCGAGAGTGCAGCAGCGGCGAGCGAAATCAGGGTCTTGGAATGGAACATGGGGAGGTCCTTTCATTTCCAGTTGCGAATTACTACTTACTCTTCTAGGTTTTAAGTTGCAACCAGAAACTGTTGCGGCACTGCAATATTTTTTCGGTGTTGTGTGACAGCCAAATTACGATAGGTTTCACAGCAGGATGGGACATCTGAAAGAAAATCTTCGCGAGCTCGCCGACTGCGCGCTGCCGGCTGCGCTGGAGGCCATGGGCGAGCGCTGGTCGTTCCTGATCCTGCGCGCCTCGTTCAACGGGCTGCATCATTTCGAGGAATTCCAGTCGACGCTGGGCATCGCCCGCAATATCCTCGCCAATCGGCTGGGCCGACTGGTCGATCATGGCATCCTGTCACGCGAGGCAATGGCCGACGACCGGCGGAAGGTAGAATACCGGCTCACACAAAAGGGCGCAGAATTGCTTCCTGCCATGCTAGCGTTGCGCCAGTGGGGCGAAAAGTGGGAATCGGGCGTTCCATCGACGCCAGTGCTCGTAGACATGAGAGACCAGCAGCCAATTCGCCAGATCAGCATTCTGTCGCACGACGGCCGCATGCTCGACCTGCACGACCTGTGCTGGGCGCATGCGGAGGATGTGAAGCCGCTCGAAGGGGTCCGTTTGAAGGCTGTTGCGTAGGCGGCACGGCGCGGGCACGAATTAGCAGCGCTAAATCGACCTCGCGCCAGCCCGGTCGGCGGCGATCAGCCGACCGACGACGTGGCTTGGCCACGTCGGGAGTTTCCAAAGTTCAGATGCCCGGCCCGGCAAAGCCGTGCCGTCGTCGGTCCTCGCCGGAGCGAGGCCGGCCGGGCTATCGCATGATGGCATCGCTTCGCTTGCCATCACCGTCGGGTAACGCCGTTACCCGCCTTGCTCAGCCGTCGTAATCAGCCCCGAGATTCTGGTTCCGCGGCGGCGCGGCCGCCGTCAGCCGCAGCGCTTCGGCCGACTGGCTGAGCGAGCCCATTTCGTCGACGGCATCGTCATCGTCGACCTGAACCTTTTGCAGGTTGCCGATCAGGGCTTCCTGAAGTTCGTCGGGCATCACCGTTTCCTCGGCGATTTCGCGCAGCGCGACGACCGGATTCTTGTCGCGGTCGCGGTCGAGCGTCAGTTCGGCGCCGCCTGAAATCTGTCGCGCGCGTTGCGCCGCGAGCAGGACGAGATCGAAGCGGTTGGGAATCTTGTCGACGCAATCTTCGACTGTGACGCGCGCCATCGGCTGAAATCCTCAAGGTCTGGTGATGCAGGAAAGCGCGTGCGCCTAGCAGCGCCAAGCCGGAAACGCAACTGAAACGCAACCTTGCAACGCGCGGCATGAAGGGGGACAGCGCGGCCATGTCCATCCGCCAGACTGTCGACGGCAACATACTGACCGTGCTCACACGCGGGGAAGAGCGACTCGACGCACTCATCGCGCTGATCGAAGGCGCACGCAGGTCGCTGCGGCTGCTCTACTATATCTTTGCCTCCGACAGCGCAGGACTGCGGGTGCGAGAGGCGATGATCGACGCCGCCAATCGGGGCGTTTCGGTGCGGCTGATCGTCGACGGGTTCGGCAGCGACACCACGGGCGACGATGCGTTTCTTTCGCCGCTCAAGGATGCCGGGATCGATATATGCGTCTTCATTCCCCGATTCGGCCGTCGCTATCTGCTTCGGAACCATCAGAAGCTGGCGCTCGCCGATGAACGCAACGCGCTGGACGGCGGGTTCAATATCGCCGAAGCCTATTTCACCGATCAGGACGTGCATGGCGGCATCGGTGAACTCGCCTGGCGCGACCTCGGCCTGCAAATCGAAGGGCAGGCCGCAGCCGGCCTCACCGGTTATTTCGACGCGCTGCAGGACTGGACTCGCACGCCAAGGGCTCGCATGCGCGACCTGCGCAAGGCGCTCCGGAACTGGAGCAATCCCCAGGGACCTGTGCGCTGGCTGCACGGGGGTCCCGTGCGCCGGTTGTCGCCATGGTTGCGTGCGATGCGCAACGATCTGCTGCATGCGAGCGATGCTTCGCTGGTCGCCGCCTATTTCGCGCCAACGCCGCGCTTCACCAGGCTGATCGACCGCGTCGCCCGGCGCGGCACGGCACGCGTGCTGACCGCGGGAAAGACCGACAACACGGCGACGATCGGGGCAGCGCGCTTCACCTTTCCGGGGCTGCTGCGCAAAGGCACGCGGGTTTTCGAGTACGAACCCTGCCGGCTGCACACGAAGCTCTACGTGATCGACGACATCGTCCATATCGGCAGCGCCAATTTCGATCCGCGCAGCCTGTTTCTCAACCTGGAGATCATGCTGAGGATCGAGGACAGCGCATTCGCTGCGGCCATGCGCGGCTACGTCGATGGCGAAATTGCCGATTCACGGGAAAGACAGTTGTCCGAATTCAGCGGCCTCGCCAGCATCCCCGACCGCATGCGCAATGCGCTGTGCTACTTTCTGGTGGCGGTTCTTGACCCCAACATAACTCGTCGGATGCACATCGGTATCGACTAACGCCGTTTTCAGCGCCTATCGGCAGACATGGAAATCGCCGCGCGCACCCGTCTTGATCGTGACTTCACCCTGTTATTCATGGTGATGCTCGTTATCGGCGCGGGCAACACGGCGCTGCAATCGGTCATGCCGGCGATCGGGCGATCGCTCAGAATTCCCGACAGCGTCATTGCCATCGCCTTTTCGGTGTCCGCGCTCGTCTGGGTGATCGCCGCACCGATCTGGGCCCGCAAATCGGACCAGACGGGGCGCCGACGAATGGTGCTGACCGGCCTTGCCGGCTTTTCGGTTTCGGTGCTGCTGTGCGCAATATTCCTGACCATGGGTATTCACGGCTTGATCGGGCCGATCACGACAATCGGCGCCTTTGTCGTAGCGCGGATGATCTATGGTCTGTTCGGCGCGGCTGCTCCGCCAGCCGCTCAGGCGATACTGGCTTCGCGGACAACGCGTGAAGAACGGACGAAAGCCCTCACACTGCTGGCCTCGGCCTTTGGGCTGGGCACGATCCTGGGACCGGCGCTGGCACCGTTCTTCGTCCTGCCAGGCGTCGGGCTCGCCGGTCCCGCCTACTTCTTTTCGCTCTGCGGGCTGGCGGTCCTTGTCACGACCTGGATGCTCCTGCCGAACGATGCGCCCGGCAGTACGGCACGTGGCGCCGTCACCAGCTACCCGTCGATCGGGGGCAATCTGACGGGTGCCAGCGTGACGGCGGCAGTCGAGGATCCGTCTACTGCCATCCTCAAGCTGACCGACCGGCGGATATGGCCGTGGATGCTGGTCGGTCTGGTCATGGGACATGCACAGGCGATGGCAGGACAGGCGATGGGATTCCTCGTCCTCGACCGCCTTGGCGTAGATCCGACGCAGGGACAGCAGGCCGTGGGGTTAGTGCTGATGACCGGTGCGTTTGCAGCCCTGCTCGTCCAGTGGGGCCTGATCCCGTTGCTCGGCATGGCACCTCGCGCGCTTGTGATTACCGGGCTCGGGCTGGGCGCGGCAGGATGCCTGATGATCAGTGCTTCGACGACGCTCTACGGCCTGGCCGTGGCTTTCGGGCTGACGTCGGCCGGGTTCGGCTTTGCCCGGCCGGGATATACGGCGGGATCGTCGCTTGCGGTCGGGCCGGAGCTGCAGGGCGCGGTCGCGGGGCGGGTAACATCGGTCAACGGCGCGTCGTTCGTGCTGGGGCCATCGATCGGCGTCGGACTCTACGAGGTCTGGCAACCCCTGCCCTATCTGGCGGCTGCCGCCATGTCGTTGATCTTGATGGTGTATGCGGTGTTGCGGCTGCGTCGATCGGACGAGCAGCGAGAGGCATAAAAAAAGGGCCCGGTCGTTTCCGACCGGGCCTTGAAAGGTTTAGGAGAGGATGCCTGAAAGGCCTGTTCTATGTGCAGTGCAGCAAAACCTTTCGCAAGTGCGAAAAGAATAATCGAGATTGCGTCGATTGCATCTTGCAACTTTCGAGCGTGTCGGGCTCAATGCCAATGGTGCAGCGCGGCATAGATTCGCGGATGCTTTAGGAACGGGGACAAGGGACGATGCGTCGTCTGCCATCGCTTTCAGGCGTCGAAGCCTTTGTTGCGGTTGCCCGCACCGGGTCGGTGAAAGCTGCTGCCGAGGAATTGTCGCTGTCATCTCCAGCACTTAGCCGAAGGTTGCAGTCGCTCGAGCGCTTCATCGGCAAGCCATTGTTCGAACGCCGCCATCATATGCTCGCGATGAACGCCGACGGCGATCGCCTCCTCGCCCTCGTGGCACCGGCGATCGATCAGTTGTCCGACGCCATCGAGCGAGTCGCGGGTACCGGCGGGATCATGCGCTTGCGACTCGGGGTGCTGCCGCTGTTCGCCTCGCAGCAACTGATGCCGCGGCTGCCACAATTGCGTGCAGCGCACCCGTCGCTGCACCTCGACATCGATACGGGCGGGCACGCCACGGCGCGACTCGGCGACGGCATCGACGCGGCCATCGTCCTCGCCCGCGACATCGATCCCTCGCTCTACGCCAAGCGACTCGACCGGAACGAAGTATTTGCAATCGCCTCGACGGGTTTGCTGGTCGACGGCGCGCCCTTGACCGAGCCGCGGCAGCTGAAGGGGCTTACGGTCTTTCTTCATCGGGACATGCCCGATACCTACGACGAGTGGCGCCGGGCGGTAGGCCTGATGCACGCCGAGCCTGCGGCGATCGACCTGTTCGATTCGGGGCAGTTGATGCTCGACGCCGCCGCGCAGGGCCTGGGCGTCGCCTTCATGCACGGCAGCCACCTGTCGAGCGCGCAGGATCCACGCCTGACCCGGGTCTTCGACGTCGAAGTCGAAAGCCCGTACAGCTATTGGTTCGTCTGCCGTCCCCGCGCGCTCGAAGCGCGTCCGGTAAAGCTGTTCCACGACTGGCTCGTGGGCGCGATGACGACGTCAACCAACGATTGAAGCGGCGGTGGTCGGACCATGTCCGACCCGCTTTAGCCTGCGTGCACCGGTTTCAGGCGACCGATGCCTTGACGATCTTGCCGGGGGTCCGTGGCGGCTCGCCCTTCGGCAGGGCGTCGACATGCTCCATGCCCGACGTCACTTCGCCCCACACTGTATACTGGCCGTCCAGGAACGTTGCATCGTCCAGACAGATGAAGAACTGGCTGTTCGCCGTATTGGGCTGGTTCGTCCGCGCCATCGAGCATACGCCCCGTTTGTGCGACTCACGGCTAAATTCGGCCTTCAGGTCGGGCAGTTTGGACCCCGACATGCCGGTGCCCGTAGGGTCGCCGCCCTGTGCCATAAAGCCGGCGATGACGCGGTGGAACACGACGCCGTCGTAGAACCCCTCGTTCGCGAGCGTGGTGATCCGTTCGACGTGGCCGGGCGCTAGGTCGGGCCGGAGTTTGATGGTCACATCGCCCGTGTCGAGCGTCAGGGTCAGGGTGTCGGCCATGTCGGTCCTCTTTGAAAAAACTTTGTCGCCCTTAGGCAGCCTTGGCCAATTCTGCCAACCCATATTCAGCGGCGATCAGCGCGTAGCTGCGGACTCGGGAGGCATGATCGGGAAGGATATTGACGAGCATCAGCTCGTTCGCGCCGTAGAGCGAAGCCACCTCGTCAAGCTGTGCCCGCACCTCGCCCGGCGAGCCAAGGGCACGACGTCGCCGAACCGACGGCGTCGGCTGCAATGCTGCCCAGGCTTCCGCACGCGCCATCGAAGGAACGGGAATGAGTTCACCGCGCAACAAATGGGCGAACATCATCTGCGA
The DNA here is from genome assembly GCA_031371635.1 of Sphingomonadales bacterium. Classification (GTDB taxonomy): domain Bacteria; phylum Pseudomonadota; class Alphaproteobacteria; order Sphingomonadales; family Sphingomonadaceae; genus Sphingomonas_O. The sequence continues at coordinate 7,558 of JANMJZ010000250.1, forward strand.
GGGCAGCGCCAGCCGTTCGGCCTCTGCGGTGCTCGGCGCCGCTATCGTCCATGTGGCCACCATGACATGCGGGGCAGGGATGCGCCCGGGCCTGAACCGCGAGCGATAAAGTTGCGCCAGCGGCACAGCATCTGAATTGATGAAGTCGGCTATGCAATAGGGTAGCCCGGCCTCGGCTGCCCAGATCGCCGAATCTTGGGAACTGCCGAGAAGCCAGACCTCCGGTGCGCCGCCGCCCATGGGCAAGGTGTCCTGAAGAGCTGCAAACGGATGATCCGCCGGCATGGTCCCATCGAGATAAGCGATCGTTTCCGCCAAGTTATTCGGGAAATCGTCCACCGGCATCCGGCGCGAGCGATCCCGCTGAAGCGCATAAGCCGTGCGCTGATCGCTGCCGGGTGCTCGTCCCACGCCCAGATCGATGCGGTGGGGCGCGAGCGCGGACAGGAGGGCGAAGGTTTCAGCCACTTTGAAAGGCGAATAATGCGGCAGCATGATCCCGCCCGATCCCACCCGAATGCGTGAGGTCGCGAGCGCGACAGGCCCGATCAGTGCTTCGGGTGCCGCCCCGGCAAGCCCCGGCGAAGCATGATGCTCGGCAAGCCAGTACCGGTCATAACCCAGCGCGTCGCACTGCCGCGCGAGATCGAGTGTGTTGGCAAGAGCTTCTGACGCGGTTGATCCCTCGGCAATCGGGGTCTGGTCGAGGACGGAAAGGCGATAGGACATGTTCGTGAGATAGGTGTTCGGTCGTCGATTGCGACCCCGGCCTTGACCTTGCCCCCAAAAGCATCAGACGGACGAAGGAGCCAAGGCGCAAACTGCACCCCGAGCGAGAGGAGGTACCAGCGATGAGCGAAACCGATCTCCGCGCAGAAACGCGGCCCGACCTGCGCGCCGACGACCGGGGCGATGCTTCCCCCGAGACCCGCATGGACGCAGACGACCGTCTGCGTCCGGATTTCGTCCGCGAGGTTCTCGCCCGCGTCGAGACGGGGGACGACGAGGGTGCACGAACCCTTGTCGCACCGCTCCACCCGGCCGACCTTGCCGATCTGTTCGAGCTCGCGCCCGAAGACCGGCGCGGGGCGATGGCGACCGCTTTCGGCGAACTTCTCGACGGCGACGTGCTGGCGGAAATGAACGATCACGTCCGTGAGGGCATGATCGACCAGCTCGAACCCTATCAGGTCGCGGATATCGCGGCAGAGCTCGATACCGACGACGCGGTCGCGATCATCGAGGATATGGACGACGCCGATCAGGCAGCCGTCCTCCGCGCGCTCGACCCCGATGACCGGGCGGCGATCGAGGCGGCGCTGTCCTACCCGGAAGAGTCCGCCGGGCGCCTCATGCAGCGCGAACTGATCGCGGTGCCTGAGCACTGGAGCGTCGGCCAGACGATCGACTATCTGCGCGACAACGCCGACCTGACGACCGACTTCTGGGAAATCTATGTCGTCGATCCGGCGCACAAGCCGATCGGCACCTGCCAGCTGTCATGGATCCTGCGCACGCCGCGCACCATTGCCATGGCGGACGTAATGAAGCGCGAACAGACGCTGATCCCGGTCGACATGGATCAGGAGGAAGTGGCGCTCCGCTTCCAGAAATACGCGCTGATCTCCGCGGCCGTGGTCGATCACGACGGCCGGCTGGCAGGCATGATCACGGTCGACGACATCGTCCACGTCATCCAGCAGGAAGCGGGCGAGGACATCCTGCGGCTGTCAGGTGCCGGCGATGGCGACATCAACCAACCGATCCTGCTGACCGTCCGCACGCGCCTGACCTGGCTCGTCGTGAACCTGGGGACGGCGATACTGGCGGCGTCGGTAGTCGGACTGTTCCAGGGGGAAATCGCGCGCTTTGCGCTGCTCGCCGTACTCATGCCGATCGTGTCGGGCATGGGCGGCAATGCCGGCACGCAGACGCTGGCCGTGGTCGTTCGCGCGCTGGCAACGAACCAGCTGACGAGTTCCAACACGCGCCGCATGATCCTGCGCGAATTCAGGATAGCGCTGGCCAATGGGACGGCGCTCGGCCTGATGATCGGCTGCGCGGTCGGTCTCATCTTCGCCAACCCGGTGCTGGGGCTGGTGATCGGATCGGCGATGGTCATCAACAATCTGGTGGCGGGCCTGTCAGGTATCCTCGTGCCGGTTACGCTCGAAAAGTTCGAGGTCGACCCGGCAGTGTCGTCGGCCGTTTTCGTGACGATGATGACCGATGTTATGGGCTTTTTCAGCTTTTTGGGGCTGGCAGCACTGGCGGGGCTTGCCGGATAGCATGCTCCACCTGACAAAGGTTGCGTTCGGCGCGACATCGATCGAGCAAATGCTCGGGTGGTGGGCGAACCGCGGGCCCCAGGCGCGGCTGACCACCCGTTACAGGCCGAAGCGCGCCGACGAACTGGTCGGCGGATCGCTGTTCTGGATCCTGAAGCACCAGCTTGTCGCGCGTACCGAGATTATCGGGTTCGAGGAGGCCGAGGGCGGCAAGACCGACATCGTCGTCAGCACGGCCATCGTGCGCGTTCGGCCGCTTGCACGACGAGCACATCAGGGCTGGCGCTACCTCGACGCCACCGACGCCCCTTCAGACCTGATAACAGGCGATGGCGCGGACGAACTGCCCGCAAAGCTCGTTGGCGATCTGTCAGCGTTGGGGCTGATCTGACCCGCAGCTGACGGTCCCGCTACCGATGTTCTTCACAGTGCAGGCAGGCGACCCGAGTATCGTCACGGCGCCGGCGCCGGTCATGGTCACATTGGCTGCGCGCTTGACGGCCAGTGTCACCGCGCCCGCGCTTTCGCTGGTGAGTTTCAGGTCGGACACTGAAAGCCTTGCTCCGTCCAGCGTCCCTGCCCCGCGCAGTGTCGCGTTGAGCGTCGCGACGGTGCCGGCAATCGTCAGTGTCCCCGAGCCGACCGCGCCGACATCCATCCGGTCGGCCACGACCGCAGCGATGGCAAGCGACCCCGGTCCTTCGAGCGATGCCGCGACGCGCAGGCCTTTCAGCCTGTCGACCGAGACCTTTGCCGGGCCGCTGACCCAGATGTTGGACAATGTGGGCAGAGTGATCCGAATGGCGGCGGCGGGTGGCTCCCGGCCTGCGTCGCTTCCCCATCTGGAGCGATCACGTCTTATCGTCAGCTGGCGGCCCTGCACCTCGACGCTTGCCACGTCGATCGCTGCCTGGGTGCCGATGATCCGACCGGTTGTCGCGGTGCCGGTCCGTACTTCGACGATAAAGCCGCCTTCGACGTGGATGCGGTCGAAATCGGTCAGTGACAGCGTGCGTTCGGCGGCCATAGCGGGCGATGCGGCCGCCAGACACAAGAAGGGATAGTACTTCAGCATGCTGCCAGCATGGGCGTCCGCGGGCGGCGCGGCAAGCGGCGGCGTGTCCCTAGTCGGTGCAACGGGCGCTGCCCGAGCCGCGCGAGGTGATGGCGCACTGGCGCGTGCCTTTAACCGTCGCGTCGCCGGAACCGGTGAGCGTAAGCGAGGCCGACTTGCGTGCGAAGGCCCAGGCGCTGCCCGAACCCTTCACGGCAATGGCGGCGGTGTCGGCCTTCAGACTCTCAGCCTTCAGGTCGCCCGAACCGACCAGATCGGCACTCAGGGCCCCGGTGGTTCCGCGCGCATCGATCGTGCCCGACCCGCGCAATGCCAGTTTCGTCGAGGCTGTAGAGATATCGGCGATCTTGAGCGTGCCCGATCCGGAAAGACTGGCCTCGAATTCGGCACCATCGGCACGGTCAATGCTTACGTCGCCCGACCCGGCCAGTTCGGCGGTTCGAATGGCCGGGAGCGTGACCGTGATGACGACATCCTCGTTCGCCGACCAGCCCATGCCCATGGACGGCTTGTGGCCCACCAGCAGCTTGCTGCCCTCCGTACGGATATCGAGATTATCCAGTAATTTGGCCGGGCCGCGCGCGACGACGCCCGGCGTGGGACCACGCACGATGTTCACCGTATCGGAACCCCCGACGCGCACCGCGTCAAAGCCGGAGACCGCGAAATTGCGTGACTCTACCTTGCCCACGTCAGCAAAGGCAGAGCATCCGGTAAGGGCAGTGCTCACGGCGGCAGCAGCGACAAACAGGCGCATAACGGTCCTCCAAAACTGTATTATTGATACAATACAGCTTCGGAGGAGCCGGTGCAAGCGGGGTCAGGCGACCTTGTTGTAGATCGCCGCCGACGCCCGTAGGATTTCCAGCAGCTTTTCAAGCGCTTTGGGCTCGTCGAGCTGTTCCATCGCCGCGAGTTCGCGCGCAAGCCGCGACGCTGCCGCTTCGAAGATCTGGCGTTCCGAATAGCTCTGTTCGGGCTGGTCCTCGGCACGGAAGAGGTCGCGGACCACTTCGGCAATCGACACCAGGTCACCCGAATTGATCTTGGCTTCATATTCCTGGGCACGGCGCGACCACATGGTGCGCTTGACCTTGGGCTTGCCCTTGAGCGTTGCCAGCGCCTCGCGCATCGTCTTGTCGGACGACAATTTGCGCATCCCGACGCTTTCGGCCTTGTTGGTCGGCACGCGCAGCGTCATCCGCTCTTTTTCGAAACGCAAGACGTACAACTCGAGGGCCATCCCCGCGATTTCCGATTTCTGGAGCTCGACCACACGGCCAACGCCGTGCTTGGGGTAAACGACATAATCGCCAACGTCGAAAAGCAGCGCAGGTGCAGCGGCCATTTTTATCCTTTCGTGGACCATCAGGGTGCAGGGCGGGTTCGCAGGCCGCACAGGTGCGGCACGGTCAAATCGGCGGTGCAGGGATGGTTCCGGTTGTGCACTTCCCACGCGGACGAGGAAGCCGTCCGCCTGTGGGCACGGCTTTTAACAGATTCGCAACAAAATTACCACCCTTTGTCACAATGCATCCGGATCGGTGCATCGTGCGGCCGCGGGTCAGTCGCCCTGGCCGGGCTCCGGCGAGAAATGTGCCTCGAACTTGCCTTCGACGCCCTTGAATTCGTCGGCGTCCTCCGGAGCCGGACGGCTGCGCGTGATGTTGGGCCATTGTGCCGAGAACGTGGTATTGAGTTCCAGCCACTTCTCGAGGCCGTTCTCGGTATCGGGCAGAATCGCCTCCGCCGGGCATTCCGGCTCGCACACGCCGCAGTCGATGCATTCGCTGGGGTTGATGACGAGCATGTTCTCGCCCTCGTAAAAACAGTCGACCGGGCACACTTCGACGCAGTCCATGTATTTGCAGCGGATACAGGCGTCGGTGACGACATAGGTCATTGGGTAGAGTGCTCCGGTTCTTCAGTGCGGCTCGCGTTAGTTTTCGGGCGGCGGCGCGTCAATCATGTCCGTATAACAGCTGCGCGCCTCGGTCGGGGGGCCGCGCCGTGCGGGCAAACGCTCTATCCGGATCACCCGGATGTCGCCGCGATGGGTGGCGAAAGTCAGCGTTTGGCCTACCCGCACCAGCGTTGCGGGCTTGGTAATCGGTCGTCCGTCGATGCGAAGATAGCCGCCGGTCGCCAGTGCCTGCGCGAAGCTGCGCGAGGCCGACAGGCGCGCGAACCACAGGAAACGGTCAAGCCGCATGCTGGCTTTCACCCAAGGCGCAGGCTCTCCAGCGCGGAAAAGGCATTGGGTTTGGCAGGCTTTACCGGACGCGGCCCCTTGGGCCGGGTGCGCCACGACCATTGTCCTGCCGCATCGGCCTGAAAGCCGAGCGCGGTGAGGATAGCCGCAAAGGTCGCCGCGTCGATACCAAACGACGTGGCGAGCGCCATGTCCGGTACAAAGGCGTCGCGCGCGGTGCGCAGGTCGTGCGTCGCGCGCGCGATGCGCTCGATGAGATCGAGACGGACGAGCATTCCACCAAAGGCACGGTAACCGCGCGCGGCAGCCCCCCTGCCCGTCGTTGCGCCGGGCTTGAGCGTGTCGGCAACGGGCGTGCCTGCCCGCACGGCATCAAGCGCATTGGCCCAGAACAGGGCGCCGGGCTTGAGCAGTCGCGCGTCATAGACGTCGAGGCTGCCGATCGTGAGGCCCGAGCGCGTGAGGGCGCGGCGCAGGTCGCTGCCCAGCCCCCCGAGCGCGCCATCGATGTCGGCGCGAGGTACAACGCCGCCCCCCGCGATCAGCGGCGCCAGGATCGCGCGGGTCGGCGCAGGGGTTTTCGGCGATGCACGCGCCGCTTCCATGTCGCGTAGCGGGCCAAGGTAACGGGCGAGCTGCGTGTCGAGCCATTTCGCCAGCCGTGCGGCAACCCGCGTCCGATCGCCCGCATCCAGCGCATCGAGCGCCCGGTCGAGGCGGACATCGGGGGTCAGCGCACGCCCCTGGGCCAGAGTGGCGACGACGCTGCCGGCCCATTCAAGCGCAAGCGGGCTGCGGCTGCCATCGACCCGAAAATCACTGTCGGGTGCCGCGACCAGTGCCGCTGCGCGTTGCGCGCGCTCGGCGACCAGGAAGCGCTCGGCAGCCGCGATCAGGCGCTTGCGATCGACGCCACGCGCCGAGGGATCGACACTGAAGGCAAAGCCGTCCAGCCGGCCGATGCTTTCTTCCTCGACCGTGACAATGCCCTCGCTGTCGACGGCAACGGCAAGCAGCCCTACGTCACCGCCGACCTGACGCATCAGCACCGAGGTGCGCCGATCGACGAAGCGTTCGGTCAACCGCGCGTGCAGGGCGTCGGAAAGGCGTTCCTCGACCGCCTCGGTCCGCGCCGCCCAGTGCGCCGGATCGGCAAGCCAGTCCGAACGATGCGCGATATAGGCCCAGGTCCGCACGCCCGCGATTCGCCCGCCCAAGGTCTCGACATCACCATCGACGCGGTCGAGGCGCTGGAGCTCGTCGGCGAACCAAGCGACGGGGACATGCCCCGATCCCTCGCTCAGGTGCCGGAACAAGCGCCCGACGAAACGCGCGTGATGATCGGCCCCGACCTTGCGGAAATCGGGCACGCCGCACGCCGCCCACAGCCGCGACACCATTTGTCCTTGTGCTCGACAGCGCACCTCGGGGTCCTCGGACAGGCGCTTGAGCACGGCAAGATCGACCGCCTGCGGTGCGCTGCGCAGCTTTTCGTGGTGCGGCGGCGTTTCCAGGCTTTCGATCAACGTGTCGATCGAGGCCATGTCGGGTGCACCCTCGCGCCAGTAGAGATGGTCGAGCCGGGGAAAACGATGCTCCTCAATCGCCTCGATCTCTTCGGGCCGGAACGCCGAGGGACCGACTTCGGAGCCGAGCGAGCCGAATGTCCCGTCGCGCTGGTGCCGCCCGGCGCGCCCGGCGATCTGCGCCATTTCGGCGACGGTCAGCCGCCGCAGCCGGTGACCGTCGAACTTGGTCAGGCTGGCAAAGGCGACATGGCCTATGTCCAAATTAAGCCCCATGCCGATGGCGTCGGTGGCGACGAGATAATCGACCTCACCGGCCTGGTACATGGCGACCTGCGCGTTGCGGGTGCGGGGTGAAAGCGCTCCCATCACGACAGCAGCGCCGCCGCGGGTCCGGCGCAGCATTTCGGCGACGGCATAGACCTCCTCCGCGCTGAACGCGACGATGGCCGACCGTTTCGGGATGCGCGATAGCTTCTTCGCGCCGGCATAGCTGAGTGTCGAAAAGCGGGGGCGGCGCGTGATCTCGGCTTCTGGGACCAGCGCATGGACGAGACCGCCGATGCTCGCCGAGCCGAGGATCATCGTCTCCTCGCGCCCGCGCACGCGCAGCAGCCGGTCGGTAAAGACATGACCCCGCTCGGGATCGGCGCCCAGTTGCGCCTCGTCGAGCGCGGCGAAAGCGACGTCGCGGTCCACCGGCATTGATTCGGCAGTGCACAACAGCCAGCGCGCGCCCGGGGGCAGGATTTTTTCCTCGCCGGTCAGCAGGCCCACTTCCTTCGGGCCCTTGAGCGCAACGACCCGATCGTAGACCTCGCGCGCGAGAAGGCGGAGTGGAAAGCCCATGACTCCCGAGGAATGGGCGCACATCCGCTCAATGGCGAGATAAGTCTTGCCGGTGTTGGTGGGCCCGAGGACCGCCGTCACATGAGGGCGCGGCTGCGACATAAACTCTACATCGGTTGCCCTCGCCCACTACGCAACTGGGTAATGTGGTTCCGACGTTCAAAGGGCGCTGACCGTCCAAACCCCACCGTTCGCCGCAAGAGTTTGGCGCTTCGCCAGAAGTTAGTTTGACTTTAACCCTGCCGCTTCACAACGCTTTGGCCCGGGTGGTCGTCGAAGAACGGCCGGGCGGATAGCACTCCGAGACGGGCAGAAACAGGTTGTTTCAGGCGAACGATAGTGGTTTGGGCGGGGGGGGCACAGCCATGCTGTCGCTTGACCGCGCGCTGCCCGGTCCCGCCCTGTCCTTCGGTCGCGCAGGATCGCTGCGGACGCGGAGCGGACGTTTCAGCATTGATGTCCTGCCGGATCTGGGGGTCGATGTCGGCAGCCGCCAGTGGTGGCGGGGTCTTGCAGCATGCACTGCCCTGTGCGCGACCACGATCGCTCTCGCACCCGGATTCAGGCCGCTGGTCGTGCCCGCTGCACCGCCGATTTCGGCGCCCGCCTGGGAAGAAAGCCGAGCACAAAGCATTTCTCCCCTTGCTTGGGGCGCCGACACTGGCCGGCGCATGGCGGCAACCGACGCCGTCCAGCCGTTGGCCGATACCCCCGAACGGCCCCAGATCGACCTGACTGCGACATTGGGCGAAGGCGATGGCCTGAGCCATGCGCTCGAGCGCGCAGGCGTCGGAGGGGCAGAAGCGCGCCGCATTGCCGACATGACATCCGATGTTGTCGACCCGGATGCGATTCCGGCGGGTACCGCGCTTGCCGTTACGCTCGGTCGCCGCGCAAACAAGATGGAGGCCCGCCCGCTCCAGTCGCTCGCCTTTCGGGCGCGCTTCGACATGCGCTTAAATTTCCTACGGCTGGGCAATGCCCTGTCGATGCAGCGCCTGCCTATCGCCGTAGATTCCAGCCCACTGCGCGTCGAAGGACGCGTAGGTGACAGCCTGTATGCGTCCGCCCGGGCGGCGGGGGCGCCCGCCGGCGCGATCCAGACCTATATCCGCGCGCTCGCCCCGCACGTGGCGATGGAAAACATCGGCGCCGAGGACCGGTTCGACTTGATCGTCGAGCAGGACCGCGCTGCGACCGGCGAAGTCCGTTACGGCAAGTTGCTGTACATCGGGCTGAGCCGCGGCAACCGCGCCACGCGGATGATCCAGTGGGACGTGTCCGGCGAGGGGCGCAGCGAATGGTATGATGCCGCAGGCGTTGGCGAACGTCGCGCAGGTTTCGTCATGCCGGTCGCCAATGCCCGCAAG
>JANMJZ010000181.1:0-1551 GCA_031371635.1 Sphingomonadales bacterium
GGCGGATGTCGAGCTGCTGTGCTTTGCCGACCAGCTGTTGAAGGAACTGGGGATAAAAGAGGTGGTAACCCTGAAACTCAACACGCTAGGTGACGCAGCATCGCGCGATGCATGGCGCGCGGCGTTGGTGGCGCATTTCGAGGCACATCGCGGCGAACTGTCCGAAGACAGCCTGACACGGCTCGAGAAGAACCCGATGCGCATCCTCGACAGCAAGGACCCGCGCGACCGGCCCGCCGCCGACAGCGCGCCAAAGATGGTTCTTAGCGCGGAGGCCGAGGACTTCTTCGGCAAGGTCCGCGACGGTTTAGACGCGGCGGGTGTCGCGTACGAGATCGCCTCGCATTTGGTGCGCGGGCTGGACTATTATCGCCACACCGCGTTCGAGTTCGTCACTGACCGGCTGGGCGCGCAGGGTACGGTGCTGGGCGGCGGTCGTTATGACGGGCTGATCGAGACGCTTGGCGGCCCGCATACGCCGGCGGTCGGCTGGGCTGCGGGGATCGAGCGGCTGGGGATGTTGGCTGAGGCATCGCTGGAAGAACGGCCGGAAGTCATTGTCGTTGCGGAAGCCGATCGTCTCGAAACGACCGCGTCCGTCGCTGTCGGCCTGTTAAGAAGGGCAGGTATTTCTGCCGATGCAATCATTACCGGCAGCCCGAAAAAGCGTTATGATCGCGCCGTTAAGGCAAATCCCATGCAGATCGTCTCGTTGAGCTACCGCGACGGTCTGCTGGCGATCGGGCAGCGCGGATTTGGTGCCCAGTCGGACGCCATCGAGCGCGTGCGCATTGTCATTGAACCTGCCTTGTCGAGCGTCGAATGACCCCCACAATCTCCGACGGACGCATTGCCGCCATCGAGGCGCGGCGGGATGAGGTGCAGGCGCAGCTGTCGCAGGCCGACCTCGCGACCGACAAGCTCGTCGCGCTGTCGCGGGAGTACAGCGAGCTCGAGCCCGTGGCCGCCGCCGCCGCCGAGCTCCGCCGCCTGCGCGCCGAACAGGCCGTGCTGGGCGACATGCTGAAAGACGCCGATCCCGAAATCCGCGCCATGGCCGAGGAAGAGGCGCAGGCAATCAAGGACGCGCTTCCCTTGGCCGAACGCGACCTGGCGCTGAAGCTCCTGCCCCGCGATGCTGCCGACGAGCGTGCGGCGATGCTCGAAATCCGCGCCGGGACCGGCGGCGACGAGGCGGCGCTGTTCGCGGGCGACCTGTTCCGCATGTACCAGCGCTATGCCGAGGAACATGGCTGGCGGGTCGAGCTGATCTCCGCCAGCGAAGCCGATGTCGGCGGCTATAAGGAAGTCATCGCCAGCGTGAACGGCACCGGCGTGTTCGCGCGCCTGAAGTTCGAAAGCGGCGTCCACCGCGTTCAGCGCGTCCCCGCGACCGAGAGCGGCGGGCGCATCCACACCTCGGCCGCGACCGTCGCGGTGCTGCCCGAGGCCGAGGAAGTCGATGTCCAGATCGACGACCGGGATTTGCGCGTCGACTTCTATCGCGCGTCGGGGCCGGGCGGGCAGGGGGTCAATACGACCGACTCCGCC
>JANMJZ010000309.1:0-2513 GCA_031371635.1 Sphingomonadales bacterium
TGCCGGGCAGCACGCTGAAGCTCGGCAGCTCCGACAACGCCACGTTCATCCGGAACGTGCCCGAGCCCGTCTTCCACTGGTCGATGCGGCGCTTGAACGAGGGTGGTTGGTCGCTCGCGGCCACCAGCTGCTGGTAGAGCAGGGAAGGGCCGACATTGGCCGCGACGATCTTCGCCGCAATCTCTTCGCCCGATTCGAGCCTGACGCCGGCAACCTTCTTGGCATCGACCAGCACCTGCGCGACCGGCGCCTCGAGCGATATCTCCACTCCGGCCTCGACGCAGGCCTCGGCCATATATTGCGTGATCGCGCCCATCCCGCCGACGCTGTGGCCCCACATGCCCTTCTTGCCGTTGATCTCGCCAAACACATGGTGGAGCAGGACATAGGCCGATCCCGGCGTATCGGGCGACGCGTAATTGCCGACGACAGCGTCGAAGCCAAATGCGGCCTTGACCTCGTCGCTGACATACCAGCCGTCGAGGAAATCGCGGGCGGACTTCACGAACAGGTCGAGTACGTCGCGCTGGGCCTCGATATCGAGGCCGGCGACACTGCGTCCCTGCGACGCAGCAGCGAGCAAAGCACGGACACCGCCACCGGCGTTCGGCGGCGTTTTTAACGAAATACCTCGCAACACCTCTGCAACGCGCTCCAGTGCCTCTTCATAGGCAGGAAAGCTATCGGCATCCTTTTGCGAGAAACGGGCGAATTCTGCTTGTGTCCGCGCCGTTCCGCCGCCGAGCTTGAGATAGTTGTTCTCGAAAGGGAAAAAATTGCTGATCGTGCGCTCAACGATCCGCCAGCCGCGGTCGTGCAGCCGCATGTCGGCAATGACCTTGGGCCGCAGCAGGCTGACCGTGTAACTCGCCGTCGAATTGCGGAAACTGGGATGGAATTCCTCGGTCACGCAAGCGCCGCCTATGACGGCGCGACGTTCGAGGACACGCACCTTCAGCCCCGCACGAGCCAGGTAAAAAGCGCACACAAGGCCATTATGGCCGCCGCCGACAATCAGCGCGTCATAGGATTTGGTCAAAGTCTTCCCCAGCCCGGCGCCGGTGGTTGCGCCTCCAGCATCTCCGGTACGACGTCGCGCATCCGCTTGGCAAACTGCCGCAGGCAGACTTCGCTCTTGCCAAGCGGCCCTTGGCCGAAACTGGTTGAGGCCATGCCTGCCTGGACGCGTTCGACGAGATTCACATCCTGGAACGACACCTGTCGGTTGACTCGCCAATTGAGATAGCGCGCAGCGCGCATCTCGCGCCGATCGTCGGGAATGGCATAGCCGATTTCGCGGATCATCGTTTCGGTCGGGCTGATCGGCAGGAATTGCATGAAATCCATCTGGTCGGGATAGATGTCGAACGCGGTGTTGGGCCACAACTTGTAGTAGAACCAGACGCGCTGCCGGTCGGCTGGGAGATAGTCGACCGGGGGAAGGAAGTGGCGATAGGCGCGCTCCGACGCGCTTTCGTCCGGCGCCTCGACCAATGGTCCGCCGAGCCGATCGACCCATTCGCCGGCGTCCACGCCATAGTTGTTTGCCCCGAAGAGGCGCTTTAGCCCCGGGTGCGCGACGGGAATGTGGAGCCCATCCGAATAATTATCACTAATGTTTTTCCAGTTCGCGGGGCGGGGACGGGTAGTGATCCGGCCGATTGCGCGCATGTCCTCGAAACGGTAAGGTGCTACTTCGGCCTCGTGCGGTGCCATCATCTCGGCAACGCTGACCGGCGGGCGCTCGATGGCGGCAAAGACGAAGCCGTGCCATACCTCGACATAATATCTTACAAGGCTGTGGAGCGTGCCGTCCAGCGCTGGGTAGTCGCCACGCATCGGGACTCCCGAAAGCCGTCCGTCGAGTTCATAAACCCAGGCATGGTAGGGGCACACCAGCTTGCGGGCGAAGCCACTGTGCCCATCGACTATTCGTGCGCCACGGTGGCGGCAAACATTGGCAAAGGCGCGCACCTGGCCATCGTCGCCTCGAACGGCAACGATAGATTCGCCCAGTATTTTCAGAGATTGCCAGTTCCCCGCCTTGGGAATGTCGCTGAGGTGGCAGACGAGTTGCCATGATTTCATGAAAATTCGCCGCCCTTCCGCTTCGAGGGCGTCAGGGTCGTGATATGCCCACCCGGGGAGACCATAATCGTCGGCCAAACCGCCCCTTGGCGTGAAGTGCGCTTGCTCGTGCCCTCTCATGTCCTACCATTACATTATCTTTGCTATGATTGAGAAGTTCCAATCCGCAACTCAATAGCCCGGTCATCGCTCCTAACACGGCACAACTTATCCGTGCAGATCGTGCGGTGGCTGGGTTGAGCAAATAATACCAGGCGTCGAAATTTTGCGCGCTTCTGATTGCTAGCGCGCAGTCTCAGATTACTGGGTGGGACGGTCATATTTATTTAACCAATGACCTACAATGGGAGGGCGTGCACGTTTGGGCTTTTCCTAAACATGCGTGCGCGTTATGGTTAATGGGCTTGTGTGCACCGCAATATGAT
>JANMJZ010000329.1:0-5449 GCA_031371635.1 Sphingomonadales bacterium
CATGTGACCCTGTCGCCGTACACTTGGGACCAGCAGGTCGTGCTGCTCCAGCGCGAACTCGACCGGGCGCTGGCATCGCTTCGGCTGGAAGAATTGCGCAACCGCAACCTGCCCCCGATCGATCCCATCAACGATCCCGCGGCCTATCGCAGTATGGCCGTAGCCAAGACGGCCAAGTTCAACGACTTCCTCGTCGGCGCCGGACTGGTTCCCGACAAGCCGTATTTCCGTGCCGCGCTCGAAGCACAGACAAGCAGCTATGTGCCGCCGGAAAGCCGGAATTTTTTCTTTAACGTGACAGCGCTGGACCCCCTGCCCTTGCTGTCGCACTCGACCCACTGGATCGAGCTTGCTCGGCTGAAGCACGAGCCCCGACCAAGTCAGATCCGCCGTGTGGCGCCGCTCTTCAACATATTCGCGGATCGTTCCGAAGGGTTCGCTACTGCGATGGAGGAGCTGGTCATGCAGGCCGGCCTTTATGACGACATCCCGCATGGCCGTGAACTCGTCTGGATCATGCTGGCAAATCGTGCGGCGCGGGGACTTGTGTCGCTGCATGTCCAGGCAAATGAGGTCGATCTGGCCGCTGCCGGCAAGTTTCACGCGGCGTGGACGCCTCGGCACTGGTCGAACCCCGAAAGCCCACTCGTTGGTTTCGAGCAACTCCTCTACCTCCGGCAGCCCGGCTATGGCCCCAGTTACATCGTCGGCAAGCTTCAGCTCGACCAATTGCTGGCGCGCGCGTCGTTCGATGCCGAACGTGCCGACGCATCTTTCGATACCGGCGTCGTCTTCCGAAAGATCATCGATGTCGGGATCTTGCCGCCTGCTCTGATTGCCCGTGAAATTGCAGCAGACAACTTGCGCAGATGAAAGCGTGCCCGGGCCGACGCCGGACGATAGCTAGGCGACAGCCCTAGCCCGGACTGGGCGGAAGACGCCCATCGCAGTCGAATCCGCGGCACAGCTTTCCGGTTTGGATTCTCAAACTTGCGCTATCCAATTTTAGGCACTAGCCGCAATCCAACCGCTGGATTCGGGTGATTGCTCCGTGATTGCCCGATATTGCGAAGGTCGGGTCGATAAAATTGACTTTGCTTCGCAAACGACGCTTTTCGCGGTTAGAGGCCCGATGGCGGAGTGGTTACGCAGAGGACTGCAAATCCTTGCACGCCGGTTCGATTCCGGCTCGGGCCTCCATCGCACGCGTGACATTCCACCCCGCTCGCAAAGGTTGACGTCGCGAAGGGGCTGAACGAAGGCGGCGCGCATGCCCGCTACCCCGTCGACGCCCCTGCGCCTGTTCAATTCGCTGACCCGCGAGATAGAGGAGTTCCGCCCCGTCCATCCCGGCGAGGCTCGCGTCTATTCGTGCGGGCCGACCGTCTACAATTACCCGCACATCGGCAACATGCGCGCGTATATCTTTGCCGACACCCTGGGCCGCGTGCTGCGGTGGAAGGGCTATGACCTCACCCATGTCATCAACATCACCGACGTCGGCCATCTGACCGACGACGGCGACGCGGGCGAGGACAAGCTGGAGAAAATGGCCGCGACGCAGCGGCTGACCGCACGGCAGATCGCCGATCACTATACCCAGGCCTATTGGGCCGACTTTCGCGCCCTGAACTGCCGGGAACCTGCGCATTGGTCGATTGCGACAGAGTTCGTCCCGCGCATGATCGAGTTCGCAAGGGGGATCGCGGACAAGCATTGCTATGAGCTGCCCTCGGGCCTGTACTTCGACACCTCGACCGTGGCGCACTACGGCGCGCTCGCCCGGGCGAAGACCGATGACGGGGAAAGCCGCATCGACCCCGTCAAGCGAAATGCCGCCGACTTCGCGATCTGGCGCAGGACGCCCGCGGGCGAGACAAGGCAGATGGAATGGGACTCGCCCTGGGGCCGCGGCGCGCCGGGCTGGCACCTCGAATGCTCGGTGATGTCGGGCGACCTGCTCGGCTTTCCGTTCGACATCCACACCGGCGGCATCGATCACCGCGAGATCCATCACCCCAACGAGATCGCCCAGAACCAGGCGCACTGCGACCGCGACGATAGCGGCGCGCGCATCTGGATGCACAACAATTTCCTGATCGACCGCACGGGAAAGATGTCGAAGTCCTCGGGCGAGTTTTTGCGTCTCCAGACGCTGATCGACCGGGGCTTCCACCCGCTGTCCTACCGCCTGATGTGCCTGCAGGCACATTACCGCAGCGAGCTGGAGTTCAGTTGGGAGAATCTGCTGGCCGCGCAGGTGCGGCTGAAGCGGATGGTAATGGCGTTCGGAAAGCTCAGCGCAAGCGGTTCAAATGGCGCGACGTTTGTTGATAGGTTGGAGATCGCTCTCTTCGACGACCTGAACACTGCCGTTGCATTGACCGTGCTCGAAGAGGCGATGGTCGCAAAGGTGGAAGTCACTGCGTTCATGGCAATGGCCGAGCCGCTCGGTCTCGACTTCCTGGATCTTGATCGGCGGTCGCTCAGGATTCGACCCGCCTCCGCCGCCCTCACCGAAGCCGACATCGAAGCCCTCCTCGACGAACGCAAGGCCGCGCGTGCCGCGAAGGACTTTGCCACCTCCGACCGCATCCGCGACGAACTCACCTACGCCGGGATCGAAGTGATGGACGGCGACCCGCTCGGCTGGGATTGGAAACCTGTGATATGACCCTTGCCACCCTGCCCGTCTTCGTCCGCCCGCTCATCGAAAGCCGCCTGCCCGACTGGTTGACCCCACGCTGGTTTGCGACGCTCGACGAAGCCGTCGCGCTCGCTCCCGATGCAGAGATCGGCTGGTTCGACTTCTATACCAAGACCGACATGGCGGCGGCCATCAGCCGTGCGACCTCGCTGAAATGGCTGCATTCGCTGTATGCCGGGGTCGACGGCATTCCGCTCGACCAGCTCGCGCAGCAGGGCACGCGTGTCACCAACGGCGCGGGAACCAACGCGGTCACCATTGCTGAATATGTCGTCATGGGCATGCTGGCGGTCGCCAAGGGCTACCGCGACGTCGTCCACGCGCAGGACCGGCACGAATGGCTGCTCGACGCGCCGGGCAAAATCGAGCTGGCGGGCACCCGTGCCTTGCTGTTCGGCTATGGCGCAATCGGCCAGCTGATCGAGAAGCGGCTGCACGCGTTCGATGTGGAGGTCAGCGTTGTCCGGCGGACGGCCGGGGCGAACACCCTCGGCCCGGACGACTGGAGGTCGCAGGTGGGCGCGTTCGACTGGATCGTCCTCGCCGTGCCCGCCACCCCAGAGACCGACGGGATGATCGACGCGGCCGCGATTGCCGCGATGAAGCCCTCGGCAGTGCTCATCAATATCGCACGGGGCAGTGTCGTCGATCAGGACGCGCTGGTCGCGGCATTGGCGGCGAAGCGCCTTGGCGGCGCGTTCCTCGACGTGACGACGCCCGAACCGCTACCCGCCGATCACCCATTGTGGACCCTGCCCAACGCGCACGTCACGATGCACCTTTCGGGGCGCTCGCAGGACAAGATGTTCCTGCGCGGCGCCGACCGATTTCTCGCCAATCTCGACCGCTGGCACCGGGGCGAACCGCTGCAACATGTCGTCAATCTCGAACTGGGATATTGAGCATGGATATCGATGCTGCCCTCGCCCGCTGGCATGCCGTCGCCGCGTCCCGCGACCATGATGCGATCCATGCCCTGCTCGCCGACGACGCAATATTCGAATCGCCGGTCGTCCACACCCCGCAACTCGGCCGCGCCATCACGGCGAAATATCTGACCGGAGCCAGTTTTGTTCTCGGCGGCGAAGGCTTTGCCTATGTCGGGGAGTGGCGGGCTGAAAGCTCTGCGGTGCTGGAGTTCACGACCGTCGTCGATGGCATCACGATCAACGGCGTCGACATGATCAGCTGGAACGAAGACGGCCAGATCGTCCATTTCAAGGTCATGGTCCGCCCGCTTAAGGCGATGAACAAGCTGCACGAAAAGATGGGCGCGATGCTGCAGATGCTCGCCTAGCCGATTGGACGAGGCCGGACCTTGTCGCTAGTCTGTCACCGAAACGGGCCAACCCGCGAATGGCCGCTGTTAGCCACGCACCCGGGGATATGCCAATCATGGCCAAAGCATCCGACCTCTTCATTGAATGCCTCGAGCGCGAAGGCGTTGAATATATCTTCGGCGTCCCCGGCGAGGAAAATCTCGACTTCCTCGACAGCCTGTCACGGTCCACGAGGATCAGGCTGATCCTGACCCGGCACGAACAAGGCGCCGGCTTCATGGCGGCAACCTATGGACGGCATACGGGCAAGACCGGCGTCTGCCTCGCCACGCTGGGGCCTGGCGCCACCAATTTCGTCACTGCCGCGGCCTATGCCCAGCTTGGCGGCATGCCGATGCTCATGATTACCGGCCAAAAGCCCATCAAGAAGTCGAAACAGGGACGCTTCCAGATCCTCGACGTCGTGAGAATGATGGGACCGCTGACCAAGTTCACCTACCAGATGGCCAGCGCCGACAATATCCCGAGCCGTGTGCGCGAAGCGATCCGGCTGGCCGAAGAGGAAAAGCCGGGCGCCGTTCACCTCGAACTGCCCGAGGACATCGCGGAAGAGCAGACCGACTCGGTGCCGATCCCGCGCAGCGTCGCCCGGCGTCCCAGTGCCGACGCCAAGGCAGTCGCGGCAGCCGTTGCGAAACTCGAATCCGCAAAATCGCCAATCCTCGTCATCGGTGCAGGCGCAAACCGTACGATGACATCGAAGATGCTGCTCGAGTTCGTCGACAAGACCGGCATTCCGTTCCTGACGACGCAACTCGGCAAGGGTGTGATCGACGAGCGGCATCCGAAGTTCGTCGGCTGTGCCGCGCTCAGCGCCGGCGATTTCGTCCACCGCGCGGTGGAGGCGTCGGACTGCATCATCAACGTCGGCCATGACGTCATCGAAAAGCCGCCCTTCTTCATGAAGGCCGGCGGCGCGGACGTCATTCATATCTCGACCCGCACCGCAGAAGTCGATCCGGTCTATTTTCCGCAAACGGAGGTCATCGGCGATATCGCCAACGCAATTTGGCAGATGAAGGAAGCCATCACGCCGCAAGGCTGGGACAGCGACCTGATGCTCCGCGCGCGTGCGGCCGAGCTGGCGCACAGCGCCAGCATCTCGGGCGATGCTCGCTTCCCGATCTATCCGCCCTATCTGGTCGAACAGGTCCGCGCGTCGATGCCCGACGACGGCATCATCTGCCTCGACAACGGCGTCTACAAGATCTGGTTCGCGCGCGGCTATGCCGCCTACCGGCCCAATACCGTGCTGCTCGACAATGCGCTCGCGACCATGGGCGCGGGCCTGCCGTCGGCCATCATGTCGAGCATGATCTATCCCGAGCGGCGCGTCATGGCGATCTGCGGCGATGGCGGCTTCATGATGAACAGCCAGGAGATGGAAACCGCCATCCGGCTG
>JANMJZ010000032.1:0-6163 GCA_031371635.1 Sphingomonadales bacterium
CGGACCCCGAGCACACCGGTTATCTGCAGCGCTTTTCTAACGATATGGGGTCGCTCGCCACATCGGCTGGCACCTACAAGACCGGGGACATTTACGAAGGCGTCCACGGCCGCGCGATGCGCCTGAACGGGCTGGAGCCGACCAACGACCTCGCCGACCCGCGCGCGATCGTCATCCACGGCGCGCCCTATGCAACCGAGGACCATGTCGCCAAATGGGGCAAGCTCGGCCGCTCCGAAGGCTGTTTCGCCGTCGCGCCGCACATGCTGGATGCGGTAGTGACGTTGCTCGGCCCCGGACGGATGCTCTACGCCGACAAGACGTAACGGCTTGACCCGGCGCCGCTTGCCGCTATAGGCGCGCCCTTCGCTTACAGGCTTGCCTGTGGCGTTCCGTTCGAGACAGCGAGTGCCGGGATTTTGCCCGGCTTGATTTCTCGCCGAGACGGGGAACAGTTTTAACGGCCCGCACCGCGCCAGTCGGCGTGTCGGCGACGCCCGCGACCAACCCCTCGGACGGGCCTTGAGAGGCCCGCGTCAGCGATCCTCTCCGGGCTCAACACGGTTTCGGCAATCCCGCCGGGACCGCAAGTGGAGTAATGGCATGGATCGTGCTGATAAAGCGGATCTGGTCAACGCGCTGAACGCAACTTTCGCCGATGTGGGCGTTGTGGTCGTCACCCGGAATCTGGGCATGACGGTTGCACAATCGACCGACCTTCGGGGCAAGATGCGCGACGCCGGGGCCAGCTACCGCGTGGCGAAGAATCGCCTGGCCAAGCGCGCGATCGAGGGTACGTCGTATGAAACGATCGGTCAGTTCCTGACCGGTCCGACGGCGCTCGCCACTTCCGCCGACCCGGTCGCTGCTGCGAAGGTAGCGGTCGAATTCGCGAAGACGAACGACAAGTTCGAAATCGTGGGCGGCGCAATGGGCGACACTCTCCTCGACGTGAACGGGGTCAAGGCGCTGGCAACATTGCCTTCGCTCGACGAATTGCGCGCCAAGATCGTGGGCCTGGTTCAGGCACCCGCGACCAAGATCGTGCAGATCGTTCAGGCACCGGCCGGGCAGATCGCCCGCGTCCTCGGCGCCTATGCAGCGAAAGAAGCCGCGTAACCCGACCTCAATTCAACCGATACTATCTGAAGGAAATACAAAATGGCTGATCTCAACAAGCTCGTCGACGACCTGTCGGCCCTGACCGTTATCGAAGCGGCTGAACTTTCGAAGCTGCTCGAAGAAAAGTGGGGCGTTTCGGCTGCTGCAGCCGTGGCTGCACCTGCCGCTGGTGGTGGCGCTGCCGCTGCTCCGGCCGCTGAAGAAAAGACCGAGTTCGACGTGATCCTGACCGGCGACGGTGGCAAGAAGATCAACGTCATCAAGGAAGTCCGCGCCATCACCGGCCTGGGCCTGACCGAAGCCAAGACGCTGGTCGAATCGGCGCCGAAGGCGATCAAGGAAGGCATCAACAAGGACGAAGCCGAGAAGCTCAAGAAGCAGCTCGAAGAAGCCGGCGCGACCGTCGAACTCAAGTAAGCCGCAGCGGGGGTACGGCGCACGCTGCGCCGGGCTCCCGCAAGGCCGGCCAGCGGCGCTCGCGCCGACTGACGACACGGGCTTTGCCCGTGTCTGCCAAAACAAAAAAGGGCGGCCCCCGCATGGGAGCCGCCCTTTTTTTCGTTCCGGCTTGTGGAAGTCAGACGCGTTCGAGAACGTCGTCCACGCGGGTCGTCATAGCATCCGACGCCGCATCAACGGCAAATCGGGCAGCCAGATGGCCCTCGCCGCCACCGGGCAGCGGATAGCGGGCGTCGGCAACGATCTTCGCCTCGCCATCATACGTCGCAGCGTCCTGGACGACGACACTGCCTTCGACAAGAACGCTGCCACCAGCCGGCACATCGATGCGGCCACGCAGTGCCTTGGTCTCGATCAACGACTGTTCTGCCGCAGACGAGCGACCTTCGCTGAACAGGAAGCTGGAAACCTCGACATTGTGCGCATCTACCGGGCCCTCATTCTCCACGATGAGGTGATAGGTGATGACATTGCCGTCATCGCGCACTTCGTTCGATGTCGGCTCGAGCGTCATGCGAATCCAGGGACGCTCGACGCTGCCCGGCTCCACCGGGACCGCAACGGCAACAGGCTCGGTCGCAACGGGAACCACCGGCGCTGCGTCATAAGCGGGCTCGACATAGGCAGGCTCGACATAGGCGGGCTCGACATAGGTCGCCACAGAGCGACGACGTGAGCGCGTAATCAGGCCGAATGCTGCGAGCAGCAGGATCGCTGCGCCGACAAGCCATAGCCATGTCGGTATGCCTTCACGCGCGGGTGTCGTTTCTGACGTGGAAGCTTCTGGCATTGCGGTCTCAGGGGTGGGCGCAACTTGTGCAGTCGGCTCCGCTGGCGCTTCGGCTGGCACGGCAACTGGAGGCGTTGGCAAGGCTTCGGCAACCGGGGCCGGATTGGCGGCCGGCGCTGCGACAACGAGGCGGGGCTGGACGCGAACGCGGGCAGAACGTGGCGCGGACCGGGTTGTCGTCGCGGCTGGGGCTGCTTCCACGGCTTCAGGCTCGGCTACCGGCGCCGGGCGTACGGGCAGCGGCTGGACGACCTCCTGCCGCGGCGCGAATGTCGGAGCCGCTGGTTTTGCGGGTGCAGGCGCCGGCTGTGCGGCCGGCGGCGGCACGGTCGCGACGACGGGAGGCGCCGTTGCGGCTTCCTGCGCAAGCAAAGGGGTTGAACAGAGCGCGGTGGCTGCAAGCAGGAACAGCGCGCGGGGCGAAGCGGGTGATGTCTGTTTCATAACGGGCCGCCAACGATTAACTCGTTCAATTGGCTGCATAATTCTCTGCAAGAATACGCCGAATGGACAGCAAAACGCCGGTGAATTGATGGCTGCTGATGCTTGACAGATCCTGGGCCCCCACAACGCCGCTACGGCGGCGGTGCGGAACGACACCCTGCCCCCTCTCTATATCGCACGCCTACCCCGCTGCTTGAAAGAGCGGCGGTGAGGGCGGATGTGATCGAGGCAACTACCGAGCCTAAGATCGCCGCTACTGTCTTATCGCGGCAACTGTTGCGGTGACGGTCATAATATTCGACGTGCCGGGCTGCACGCCGGACATGGTTAATACATAGGCCCCTTCGGCACCTTGCGGGCCGAAAAACCAGCCTCCGAACGTGCCATTTACGGTTGGACTAGCAACAGAGTCCGCAAGTGTGCCGTTGAAACTGCCGACTACGGTATCGATCGATCCTGTACCGGTATAGCTGCCCAACGCGATATTGCCGCCCGTCGGGCCGCTTGCTGTCTGAAGGACACCGATAAGCTGGATGGTCGTGGTGATTGTTCCGCTGGTCACATTGGCCGCGAGTGTCGCCGTACTCCCTGTCAGCGAATAGGACAGCAGTGCCCCGCCCTGATTGACGTAGGCAGCCCCATTGACCGAGACACGTGCAAAGGGGATGTTGCTCCCGGCCGGGGCATCGCCGACGACCGTGGGGACGCCGAAGATGCAACCATATTGCACCGGCGTACCGGTCAACCCCTGGGCGGTAAGTCCGAAGCCTCTCGTATAATCGAGTCCTGTCCCCGCAGCGGTAGGTTGGCCAATCGAAAAGCGCTGAGTGAAGCCGTTCACGACGCGCAGATACCGCTGTGTTCCAACGGGGGCTGCCGGGTCGCGTTCGGTCGGACCGAAGTTGGTCGTTATCCCATCGCCGGTGATGCCATATGTGTCGGTCGCAGCGGTGTAAGCTAACGCGAAGCCGTTGCCGAACGCCGTTGCCGGGCGGGCCTGAAACGGATTGCCCGAAAGCAGGACCGAGGCGCAGGCGGTGCGGAAATTCTGATCCCCTGTCAGCGCGGTATACCGCGAGTAGGTAAAAGTCGGCGGGGATGGCGGAGTAGGTGTCGGTGCAGGCGTAGGCGTCGGGCTCGCCGCAGTGACGCCACCGCCCGAGCCTTCTCCGCCGCACGCCGCCAGCGCAGCCGCCAAAGCCAAGATTGAAATGTTCCGGTGCATTCCGCCCCCTTATGCAACTTTTGAACTACCCGCATTAATTGCAAAAAAAAGCGGCGCAACAGTTTCGCGCGCGCATGAGCAGAATTGCTCGGCAGAAACGCTTCACACTGGACAACACCCTGCCCGCCTTCTATATGGCTCGTTCACCCCGCCGTTCGAGACATGGTGCGCCGTCGCGCAGTGCACCGAACGAATGAACGGCTTCGGGTTTCATGCGACGCCGAAATTAACGCCCCATCCGGGGCTTTTCGCGTCTGCATGTGCGTTTCGAGACACGAACGAAGGCACATATTTACATGGCAACGCAGATCGCGCCCGACGCGCACACCGAAGCTCATCGTCCCCGTATCCGCAAAGTCTTCGGGAATATCCACGAAGTCACGCAGATGCCGAACCTGATCCAGGTCCAGCGGGAATCCTACGAGCAATTCCTGCGCTCGAATCCCGCGATCGGTTATGTTTCCGGCCTCGAAAAGACGCTGCGGTCGGTGTTCCCGATCCGCGATTTCGCCGGCACCGCCGAGCTCGATTTCGTGCATTACGAGCTCGAGGATCCCAAGTTCGACACCGACGAGTGCCGTCAGCGGGGCATCACCTATGCCGCGCCGATGCGCGTGACGCTGCGCCTCATCGTGTTCGAAGTGGACGCGGAGACGGAAACCCGTTCGGTTCTCGATATCAAGGAACAGGACGTCTACATGGGCGACATGCCGCTCATGACGCAGAACGGCACGTTCATCATCAACGGAACCGAGCGTGTCATCGTGTCGCAGATGCACCGGTCGCCGGGCGTGCTGTTCGACCATGACCGCGGCAAGACGCATTCGTCGGGCAAGTATCTGTTCGCCGCGCGCGTCATTCCGTACCGTGGGTCGTGGCTCGACTTCGAATTCGACGCCAAGGACATCGTCAACGTTCGTATCGACCGCAAGCGCAAGCTGCCGGTAACCGCACTGCTGTTCGCGCTGGGCCTGTCGCCGGAAGGCATCCTTGCCGAGTTCTACAACACCGTCACCTGGGTGCGTGGCACCGGCGGCTGGCAGGTTCCTTATGTTGCCGAGAACTGGCGTGGCCAGAAGCCGACCTATGACGTCGTCGACGGCAAGACCGGCGAGGTCGTGTTCCCGGCCGGCCAGAAGGTGTCGCCGCGCGCAGCCAACAAGGCGGCCAAGGACGGGCTGGAAGCACTGCTGATCCCGACCGAGGAAATCTTCGGCCGCTATTCGGCGCTCGACCTGATCAACGAGGCAACGGGTGAAATCTACATCGAGGCGGGCGACGAAGTGTCGGCCGAGAACCTTGAGAAGATCGACAAGGCAGGTCTCGACCGGCTCGAGCTGCTCGATATCGACCATGTCAACACGGGCCCGTGGATCCGCAACACGCTGCGCGCCGACAAGGCGGAGGACCGCGATCATGCGCTGTCCGACATCTATCGCGTCATGCGCCCCGGCGAGCCGCCGACGCGTGAAACGGCGGAATCGCTGTTCGCCGGCCTTTTCTTCGATCCCGATCGCTACGACCTGTCGGCCGTCGGTCGCGTCAAGCTGAACATGCGCCTCGACCTCGATGCCCCGGACGACCACACCACCTTGCGCACCGAAGACATCCTCGCGGTCGTCAAGACATTGGTCGGCCTGAAGGACGGCAAGGGCGAAATCGACGACATCGACAACCTCGGCAACCGTCGTGTCCGCTCGGTCGGCGAATTGCTCGAGAACCAGTACCGCGTCGGCCTGCTCCGCATGGAGCGCGCCGTGAAGGAGCGCATGTCTTCCGTCGACGTGTCGACGGTCATGCCGAACGACCTGATCAACGCGAAGCCTGCGGTCGCCGCGGTGCGTGAATTCTTCGGCTCGTCGCAGCTGTCGCAGTTCATGGACCAGACCAACCCGCTGTCGGAAGTGACGCACAAGCGCCGCGTGTCGGCCCTCGGACCAGGCGGCCTGACGCGCGAGCGTGCCGGCTTCGAAGTCCGCGACGTTCACCCGACGCATTATGGCCGTATCTGCCCGATCGAAACGCCGGAAGGCCCGAACATCGGGCTGATCAACTCGCTCGCGAGCTTCAGCCGCGTCAACAAGTACGGCTTCATCGAGACGCCGTACCGCAAGATCGTCGAC
>JANMJZ010000068.1:0-2138 GCA_031371635.1 Sphingomonadales bacterium
ATCACCGAGAACAACCAGAACGGGATCATGTCGAGCCGCTACCGCCCGGGCCGCTATTCGGACCAGGAAGGCAGCGTCATCAAGTTCCAGAAATGGTATCTGAACCAGTTCGGGCTCGCACGCGCCGGATGACCTTGCCCGCGGTCATGCGTGCTGTGCTGCTGACCGGCAATGGCGGCTATGACTGTCTCGACATCCGCGATGACCTCCCTGTGCCCGTGCCGGCGGCGGGCGAGGTCTTGATCCGGGTCGGGGCGGCGGGCGTCAACAATACGGACATCAACACGCGCATCGGCTGGTATTCGAAAGCCGTTGCCGAAGCGACCGACGCCGGGGCAGCCTTGGGCCTTGCCGGTGCCGAAGATGATGGCTGGTCGGGCGAGGCCTTCCGCTTTCCGCGCATTCAGGGCGCGGATGCCTGCGGGCGGGTCGTCGCCGTCGGCCCCGACGTCGATCCCGCACGCATTGGCGAGCGCGTCCTCGTCGAGCCGGTGTGGCACGGCGCCAGCCGGTTCGAGGTCCGCTATTTCGGTTCCGAAGTCGACGGCGCCTTCGCCGACTATGCCTGCGTCCCCACCGCCCATGCGCACCGTATCGAGTCTGCCTTGTCGGATGCCGAACTGGCGAGCTTCCCGTGCGCCTATTCGACCGCCGAGAACATCCTGACCCGGATCGGCTTGGCGGCGGGTGAGCGCGTCCTGATAACGGGCGCATCCGGCGGCGTCGGATCAGCGGCCGTGCAGCTGGCCAAGCGCCGTGGCGCAGAGGTCGTGGCGATCGTCGGCACCGAAAAGGTCGAAGCCGTTCGCGCCCTGGGCGCGGATCAGGTCATTCCGCGCGGCGCCGACCTGTCGTCTTTGTTCGGCCCCGAGCATTTCGACGCCGCAGTCGACATCGTCGGCGGCGCGCAATTCGGGGCGATTCTCGGCGTGCTCGAACGCGGCGGCCGTTATGGCGTGTCAGGCGCCATCTCAGGACCCGTTGTCGACCTCGACCTCCGCACGCTGTACTTGAAGGACCTGCGCCTGATCGGCTGCACCGTCCTCGAACTCGATGTTTTCCCCAATCTCATCGGCATAATCGAGCGTAGCGAGATCAGGCCGGTGATCGCCGCAACCTATCCGCTCGCCGAGGTCGTGGCAGCGCAGCAGGCCTTCCTGACCAAGCGCCACGTGGGCAAGATCGTCCTGCTGCCCTGATCAGTCGATCGTGTCGATCAGCTCGGCAATCCGCCCGACCATCTCGTCGATGTGCGCCTTTTCGAGGATCAGCGGCGGCGACAGCGCAATGATGTCGCCCGTCGCGCGGACAAGCAGGCCGTTGTCGAAGCATTTGTGGAACAGCTCGGTCGCACGCTTCGTCGGCGCGCCGGGGCGTGGTTCGAGCTCGATCCCGGCGACGATACCCATGTTGCGGATGTCGATGATGTGGCGCCTCCCTTTCAGGCTGTGCACCGCCTCTTCCCAATAGCCGTGCAGGCTGGCGGCATGTTCCCAGATCCCTTCGGACTTGTAGAGGTCGAGTGTCGCAAGGCCCGCCGCGGCCGCCAGTGGATGACCCGAATAGGTATAGCCGTGGAACAGTTCGATCCCGTCGGGCCCGCCCTCGACGACGGTATCATGGATCTCGCGGCTGACGGCCACCGCACCCATCGGCACGGCAGCATTAGTCAGCCCCTTGGCCATGGTGATCATGTCGGGTGTTACGCCCAGCGTCTCCGCCGCTGTGGCGCCGCCGATACGGCCGAATCCCGTGATAACCTCGTCAAAAATCAGCACGATCCCGTGCATCGTGCAGATCTCGCGCAGTTTTTCGAGATAGCCGACGGGCGGGATTAGCACGCCGGTCGACCCTGCCATCGGTTCGACGATCACAGCAGCGATCGTCTCTGCCCCATGCAGCGCCACGATGCGCTCGAGCTCTTCGGCCAGATGCCCGCCCCATGTCGGCTGCCCGCGCGTGAAGGCATTGTGCGCGACCGAATGGGTGTGCGGCAAATGGTCGACGCCGGTCAGCAGCGTGCCGAACTGGCGGCGGTTGTTGACGATCCCACCGACCGAAATACCGCCGAAGCCCGTCCCATGATAGCCGCGTTCACGCCCGATCAGCCGGGTCCGCGTCCCCTGCCCCCGTGCCCG
>JANMJZ010000093.1:0-29458 GCA_031371635.1 Sphingomonadales bacterium
CAGCCGATGCCCGAAAGCACCTGCATGCCCGGCACTTTCTTTAGGCGGGCGGATACCGATTTGCCGATTTCGGCGAGGCGCGCTTCGGACATGTGATCAACCCGTCACGATGCGTGGATCGCGGAAATAGGGCAGGCGTCGCAGCAGCGGAATGATGACCATGGCGCTGTTGGCAATGAAGGCCGGCAAAAAGAAAGCAAATATCGTCGTCAGCGCAGCCGCGATCGGCGTCACCCAGCTGTTCCGGCGATATTTCACCAGTAGGTCGTGGGGCGTGCCGGGGGCGACCAAGTCGGGCTTCAGGATGCGGCTCATCAGGCGCGTCTTGAGCAGTGCCGCCGCGAGCAGGCTGAGACCGTAAAAGACCGATGCCACGGGCGATTGCGGATAGGTGGCCATAAAGGCGGTCGAAAAGGGCAGAAAGGCGATCGCCATCAGGAAATGCAGGTTCGGCCACACGATGCGCCGGTCGAATCTGGCAGCCAGCATCATCGAATTGTGATGATTGACCCAAAAGGCGCCGATGACGAGAAATCCGGTCACGAACCCTACGAAATGCGGAATCATGTCCGCCAGTGCCTGGAGAAAGGCTTCGGAGCCGCTGCCACGGGGCAGTTCCGGCACGTGCAATTCGATCACGAGCAGGGTGATCGCAATGGCAAATACCGCGTCCGAAAAGAACACCAGCCGTTCGAGCGGATGGTCGGGTACGACACCCTTACCGGAAATATGCCCCGCCATCGTCATCCCTTGCCGCATTGGCGTAAGGATAGGCGAAGGCGGGGCAGGGTTTCCAGTGACTAATTTCTAATAGAAAAAGTCGTAGATCGCATCGACTACCTGACCGCTGCGCAGGTCGACGAGCAGGACGTCGTCATAATAGCGCACCCAGCGATAGGGACCGTACACCGGCGGCAGGCGATAGTTGTACGGATCGTCGATCCAGTACTGCTGGTCGTAAAGCAGATACGACAGGCTGAACCCGATGGAGAACCGCCGATACCCATAGTCCCAGCCATAGGGCGCGTAGTAACGATTGCCCTGGAACAGGTTGCGGTTGCTGTAGCGGTACCGCTGCCAGTCGTAACGCTGGTCGCGCCGCCAATCGCGGCTCCAGTTGCGGTTCCAGTCACGGTACTGGTTCTGCCACTGGCTGCGCTGATCGAAGCGACGGTCGTTGCGCCCATCATTGCGGCCATCGTTGCGCCACGTGTCGTTTCGGCCGTTGCCGTTCCACTGCCGGTCGCTCCGCCCCTCGTTACGCCCCTCGTTACGCCAGGTGTCGTTACGACGGCCCTCATTGCCTTGCACGCCATTGCGGTTCTGGCCATTCCAGCCGTTGGTGCCGTCCCAACGGCGACCATCCTGGCGCTGGGTCACGACGCCGCCATCGACATTGCCGTTGCTGCGCCACGTATCCCGGCGCTGTTCGCGGTTCTGCCAGTTCCCCTGTTGCGCGGGGGCAACCGCCACCGGCGGGGCCTGGCGCTGGTAGACCTGACCGTCCTGGGCTCGCGCGGACCAGTCGGGCCGCGCCTGGCCCTGCCAGCCGCGCCGGCCGCCATCGTTGCCGCCGTTCCACTGCCGAGGTGCGGGAACTCCCTGCTGGACCTGTGCTGGCGCGGGCGCAGCAGGTGCTGCCTGCTGCTGACGTTGCCAGCCGCCCTGCGCACGGCCCTCGCCACCATTCGATTGCGGCCGGGCGCCACCGCCGTCACCACGCGGGCGGTCTCCACGATCGCGCTGTGCGACGTCGACCTGCATCGGCATGGGTGTCGGTTCTTCCGCAGTCGCCATCCGGCGACCTTGCCGTGGCTCTTCCTGTGCGAGCGCGGGGGTAAAGGCAGTCGCTGCCAGCAGTGCAGCAAGGGCGAGTGTCTTTTTCATGATCATCGTTCCGTGGAGCGTGCGTGCACGATTGTCGCTGCGTCCCATGTGTCACTTGTCGCCGAGTCGGGCTGAACGAAGTCTGGCACGACGCTTAATCTGCGCGAAAGCAAAACCTAGCGTGCTGGCGGCGGCGTCAGGGCAGGCACGTGTCGCGCGGCATCGCGCGCATCGATACCCGGTGGCGGTGCGGCCACGATCGTCTGTTCGCCACGCATGGCGGCTGCCGCCCGGTGGATGGCGCGACGGACCCGTGGATAGGTGCCGCAGCGGCAGATATTCGTGATTGCTGCATCGATGTCGGCATCGGTCGGCCGATTGTTGGTCGTCCGCAACAGCACGGACACTGCCATGATGAAGCCTGGCTGGCAGAACCCGCACTGCGGCACCTGTTCGGCAACCCAGGCCTGCTGGACCGGGTGGCTGCGGTCGCGTGACAGCGCCTCGATCGTCGTGACGAAGCTACCCTCGACCTGCCGCAGCGACACCGTGCAACTGCGCACCGCGCGCCCGTCGATATCGACGGTGCACGCGCCGCAATCGCCCGTGCCACACCCGTATTTCGTGCCCGTCAGGTTCGACGCATCGCGCAGGGCCCACAACAGGGGCGTTGCAGGGTCCATGCGGTATTTGATCGGCTGGTTGTTGACCGTCAGGCTAGTCACGCCATCCCCGATCGGACCGGTCGATCATCCGCACCATGGCGTCGAACTCGGCCTTGCCAGGTCCGCCCGGAATCTGGGTCATGTACAGGTCGCGCTGGTGGATCGCGACGACTTCGGGCGACACGGTAATCGGCTTGCCCGCCGACAGCGTCGCCAGCGCGATCTCGCACGCCCGCTGCAGCGCCCAGTGCTTCAGGAACACTTCGGGCAGCGTCTTTCCCATCACCAGGATGCCATGGTTACGCAGGAGCATCATCGACTTGCCGCCCAGCGACTCAAGCAAGCGCGGCCCTTCCTCGTCGCGCACCGTCACGCCCTCGAAATCATGGTAGCCGAGCTGCCCCACGAAATTGCAGGCATAGAAATTAACCGCCTGCAGCCCGCCCTCCAGCGAAGCCATCGCCATGCCGGCGGTCGTGTGGGTGTGGGCGATTGCATGCGCATCGGGGATATGGCGGTGGAACAGCGCATGCTGGACGAAGCCCGCGCGGTTCACATGCCATTCGGTCGGCGCCAGCACATTGCCGTCGATATCGATCTTTACCAGGCTCGACGCGGTGATTTCGCTGAAGTGCATCCCATAGGGATTGATGAGGAACGCGCCCTCTTCGCCCGGGACCTTCACGGTGATGTGGTTGAAGATGAGTTCATCCCACTTCATGTGCGCAAAGATGCGGTAGCAGGCGGCAAGTTCCTGCCGCGCCGCCCATTCGGCGTCGGACATCGTATTTGTTTCCAGCGCGGTCGCCATGGCGTCTCTCCTGTCTTTCCTACTGCATGCCACGCCGTGGGCAGCTACCGCAAGCTGCCCCATGCCGGCGCACTCAGAACAACGTGCCGCTTTGCTCAGTTCGCTGAGCAGCTCGTCATGGACGCCTGACCTGCCCATTCGGCGATCGCGGCGAGGCACTGTTCACCGTGCTGCTGACTGCCCAGGTCCATCTCGATATTCTTGCTCTGCCAGGCAGGCGCGACAGTGGGTTGCTTGTACAGCGATGGCAGGGTCTGCAGGTTGCCCGATGTGAACACCGAAACACCGTCGCTGGCATCGAGCGCGAATTGCTCGGAAACGAATTGTGGCGCCCCGAAGCCGGTTTGTCCCCGCAGCGTCACGTTCAGGCCGAAACGCGCAGGCAGTGCCAGCGTGGTGCCGATCGTGCCGTCGAGGCGGCTGAACGACGGCAGCGCGCCCTGCCGCGATGCCGGCAGGCCCGGCGTCGAGCTGCGGCCCGCGATGCCTTGCGAAAACTGGATCTGGGCAGAAAGGGGCGTACCGCTGAACCAGCGCTGCCACGTCAGCCCGACGCGGGCGGCGGCATAGCGATCCTTGGTGAGGTCGAGACCGAAATCGGTCAGGTGCAGCGACTGGCTGACCAGATCGACCGCGCCACTGACAGTCAAAGTCTCCGGCCGTCGCAGGATCAGCGGGTAGGCCGTGCGTACCTCGACGCGCGAGAACACGCCGGCAGCGCTGGGTGCGCCCGGCAGGGGACGGGGGCTGGTGCGCGAATAGAGATATTCGGCCCCGGCGCTTAGTCCCCGGTGACCGACCAGCAGGGAAACACCGCCGCCGAAGGTCATAAGAGGATTGTGGGCCGTGGCCACGCCGTCCTTCGTGATCTGCGACCCGGCGGTAAAATAGATCTGCTCGCCGCGACCCAGGACGTCGTTAAGGGCGGCATTGCCGGACAACTGCCATGTCCCCAGCGTAGCCGGAAGGCGGTTGTCCGCCACCAGTCGCGACGCAACGCGTTCCAGAGCTCCGTCGAGGACCAGGCGCACCGTCCCGGGTTCTTTCCCCGGCGCCAGGGCACTGCGCAGCTTCAGCCCGGGGATGCCGTTCAGCAATAGCAGCTGGCGTTCAATCTTTGCCAGCGTCAGCTGCGATACGCCGACAAGGGGGTGAACGCGGGCAAGGACGGCTGGGAGAACGGCTTGCGGCACGTTGTCCGTGTCGATCGCCGCGATCGTTCCGTCCGTCACGAGCACCCGGACGCCCTCGCCCTCGGCAAAGCGCTGGCCCGGCACCGTCACCCGCGCGAGGATATAACCAGCGCGTGCATAGGCCGATTCCAGATCGCGTGCGGCTGCAAACAGGTCGTCGATGGTGAGGCGACGGTTCGATGTTCTGGCGCGCATCTCCTCGTTGGCGCGCGCCATGGCGTCGAACGCGCCTTCGATCGTTACCTGTCCGGCGGTGAAGGCCAGATCGCGCCCGGCGGACTGCGTTGTCGGTTCTTCACGGGCCGGCTTCTGGACAGTCGTCGTTGGCGGCGCCGGTGGCGTGATATCGCGCGGAATAACCTGGCTGGGGGCCAGGATCTGCGCCATGAGCGGCGCCGACATGGGAAGCAGCAGGCCAAGCCCGGCAAGCGCCGCGTATCGACCGGGCAGATGCACCGACGCTGGCCAGGGCCGGTCAGCAAAGTTCTTGGATTTGAGCACTATGGTTCCGCAGGCTCGAGGAATGTTTCGTTACGAATGCGCAATTAATACATTACTTATAGGTTGAACCGCCCGTTCCGGGCCGCGCGGGAGCCTTCCAGCCGTGCAAAAATGCCGTAAGCTGCACCTTCGGTCGCCGCAGGTTCGGCACGGTCCGCATGCTAAATGTTTGGAACGTGGGCTGTTGGCCGACGGCCGTAAGGAGGTCCGGGCAAGGCTGGACCTGGCGTAATTTTTTTGCCACTTGCCCCGGTGATCTGCGAGGCAGACCGTCATTTGTTCAAAAGAGCCTGGCCGCTGCGGGGCGCGTAGACGCAAATGCCAGATGTCAGCTCTCGATCCGAAGAAGCAAACCGATCGCGACGAGGGGCGCCGTCAGGCGCAAACGGGGATTAAGCGAGCAGCGTCATCCCAGTGATGCAGACGAGCGCCGTAATCACATTTTGATGCCGAAAATGGATGCGCATCCCTGCACGGTCACATCAAGAAATGGTGCCCAGAAGAGGACTCGAACCTCCACGACCTTGCGATCGCCAGCACCTGAAGCTGGTGCGTCTACCAATTCCGCCATCTGGGCACAGAGAACGTTCGTGTTCAGGTAGGCGGCGGCCCCTAGCGGTGCTTCCCGCGCGGTGTCAATGGCGTTAGGGGGCTCCGGCACGCGCAACGGAGCATCGCATGAAGGATCAGCTGGTAACGGTTTTCGGCGGGAGCGGCTTCATCGGCCGCTATGTGGTGCGCGCACTGCTCGCGACGGGTGCCCGGGTCCGCATTGCAGCCCGCAATCCCGGCGACGGCTGGTTCCTGCGTACGCAGGGGGGGCTGGGGCAGACACAGTTCGTGGCGGCAGATGTCCGCAACCCCGAGTCCGTCGCACGCGCTCTTGTCGGTGCCACGGGGGCGGTCAATCTCGTCGGCATTCTGAAGGGTGATTTCGACGCCTTTCACGTCGCCGGCGCGCGCCATGTCGCCGAAGCGGCGGCACGGGCAGGCTGCACGGGTCTCGTCCAGATTTCGGCAATCGGCGCGGATGCGGCAAGCACCTCGGCCTATGGCCGATCCAAGGGCGAGGGCGAGGTGGCCGTGCGTGCTGCCTTTCCAGCAGCGACGATCCTGCGTCCGTCGATCGTTTTCGGGCGCGAAGACGGGTTCGTGAACCGCTTCGCCGACCTGATCGCTTCGCTGCCCGTGGTCCCGATCATTCGCGGCCCGGCAAAGTTCCAGCCGGTTTACGTCGGCGACGTAGCCGACGCCGTCGTTGCGGCGCTGGCCGATCAGGATGAGCACGGCGGCAAGACGTATGAACTCGGCGGGCCCGAGGTGATTACCATGGCGGAACTCAATCGCTGGATCGCGAAATCGACGGGCCGAAACAGGCGTTTCGTCGCGCTGCCCGATGGCATTGCAGGTGCGATGGCATCGCTTACGGGATGGTTGCCGGGCGCGCCGATGACGCGCGACCAGTGGCTCATGCTGCAATCGGACAATGTCGTCACCGGCATTGACGGCCTGAAAGCGCTTGGGGTGGCCGCGACGCCGCTCGAGGCCGTCGCCGAGGGCTGGCTGGTCCGATACCGTCGCCACGGGCGTTTCGCCGAAGCAAAGGGCTGACTCACTTGGACATTCTGACTGCGATACTCCTCGGCATCGTCGAGGGTGTGACCGAGTTTATTCCCGTTTCGTCGACGGGCCATCTGATTCTTGCCGGGGAACTGCTCGGCTTCAAGGGTGCGCAGTCGGCGACGTTCGATATCGTCATCCAGCTCGGCGCGATCCTTGCCGTGGTCGTGCTCTACTGGCGGCGCTTTGCCGATGTCGTGATCGGACTCACGCGGATGGATCCGCGCGCCCTGGCCTTCACGCGCAACGTTGCGCTGGGTTTTCTGCCCGCCCTCGTCATCGGCGCGCTGGCCTACAAAGCGATCAAGGCGATGCTCGAGTCGCCGGTCATCGTTGCCGTTGCGCTGATTGCCGGTGGGATCGCGATTCTGCTTATCGAACGGGTAGCGAAGCCCGCACGCGAGGGCAGCATCGAAGCCATGACGTGGCACACCGCGCTGGCTATCGGCGTCGTGCAATGCCTGTCGATGATACCGGGCGTCAGCCGGTCGGGCGCCACGATCATGGGCGCGCTTTCCATGGGCGTCGACCGCAGGACGGCGGCAGAATACAGCTTCTTCCTCGCGATCCCGGTGATGGTCGCCGCCAGCGCCAAGGAATTATGGGAAGCGCGCAAGGCAGTCGAAGTAATCGACTGGAGCCTGATCGGGGTCGGGTTCGTCGTGTCGTTCGTGGTCGCGCTTGTCGTCATCAAGGCGTTTATCGGCATCGTCAGCCGGTTCGGGTTTGCCCCTTTCGCTTGGTACCGCATCATCGCCGGCAGTGTCGCGCTCGTCTGGCTGCTGAACAGGTAGGGCCGTTCCGGTACTTTAAATCCCTTAGGATTCGAAACCCCATCGCCCTACGCCAAAGCGGTCGAGCCAATAGGGCATTAATGCTGACCAATTAAATTGACTCCGCAGTTAAAGCTGTTATGCCCCATCGCGGAGGGCACGATGGCCGATAACCCGATGCTGCAGTTTGTGGATCGCACGCAGGCCTATCCGGCAAAGCGGTCGGCAGAGGCGCGTGCCGACGACTTCCGCGAGATTGCAGACCGCTATGCGGTGCAAAGCGCCGAAGACCAGTCGGCGCGCTGCTCGCAATGCGGCGTGCCCTATTGCGCGGTCCATTGCCCCCTGCATAACCATATCCCCGACTGGTTAAGGCTGACGGCGGAGGGACGGCTTCGCGAGGCTTATGAACTGTCGAACGCGACCTCGACCATGCCTGAAATCTGCGGACGCATCTGTCCGCAGGATCGCCTGTGCGAGGGCAATTGCGTTATCGAGTTTTCAGGGCATGGCGCCGTAACCATTGGCGCGGTAGAGAAATTCATCACCGATACCGCGTGGGAAGAGGGCTGGGTGGAACCAGTGGTCCCGG
Organism: Sphingomonadales bacterium; assembly: GCA_031371635.1. Classification (GTDB taxonomy): domain Bacteria; phylum Pseudomonadota; class Alphaproteobacteria; order Sphingomonadales; family Sphingomonadaceae; genus Sphingomonas_O. Next base: position 7,983 of record JANMJZ010000093.1, read on the forward strand.
GGCCTGCCAAAGGGCAGTCGGTCGGGATCATCGGTGCTGGCCCGGCTGGGCTGACGACGGCCGAACTTCTCCGCGTGCGTGGCTATGAGGTTCATGTCTACGACCGTCACGACCGCGCGGGCGGACTGCTGACCTATGGCATCCCCGGTTTCAAGCTGGAAAAGCCCGTGGTGATGCGACGGGTCGAACGCCTCCGCGAGGGCGGCATCGTGTTCCACCATGGTTTCGAGGTCGGCCGCGACGCGACGCTCGACGAGCTGCGCCAACGGCACGACGCGCTGCTGGTCGCGACCGGCGTCTACAAGGCGCGCGCGATCAAGGCGCCGGGTGTTGGTGCTGCGGGCATCGTCGAGGCGCTCGACTATCTGACTGCCTCGAACCGCAAGGGGTTCGGTGATGCCGTTCCCGCCTTCGATGACGGCGCGCTAAATGCCGAGGGCAAGAACGTCGTCGTCATCGGCGGCGGCGATACCGCAATGGACTGCGTTCGGACGGCCATTCGCCAGGGGGCCAAGTCGGTGAAGTGCCTCTACCGACGCGACCGCGCCAACATGCCGGGCTCACAGCGTGAAGTCGCCAATGCCGAGGAAGAAGGCGTTGAGTTCGTCTGGCTCTCCGCGCCCGAAGCGTTCGACGGCACCGCGAACGTGAACGGCGTCCGGGTCGCGAAGATGCGCCTCGGCCGCCCGGACGCCAGCGGCCGCCGCGCGCCAGAGGCCGATCCGGGCCGCGAATTCCGCGTCGATGCCGATCTGGTGATCAAGGCACTCGGGTTCGATGCTGAAGATCTGCCCCGGCTGTTCGGCAGCACCGATCTGGGCGTCACGCGGTGGGGCACGGTGCGCATCGACCACAAGACCATGATGACTTCGCTCGACGGCGTGTTCGCCGCAGGCGACATCGTGCGCGGCGCAAGCCTCGTCGTGTGGGCGGTTCGCGACGGGCGCGACGTGACGGACCATATGCACAAATATCTGAAGGCGAAGGCGGCGAGCGAGAGGATAGCAGCGTGAAAGGCATTATTGCAGTTCGGGCGACAGCGATCGCTCTGTCATTGGCCCACGGGGGCGCGGCCATGGCCCAAGCGCCTGCACCCGGCACTCTCCAGACGGCTACCAAGCTCGTGGATGCCATGAAGATGGACGGCATGCTCGACCTGATGTTCCAGCAGATCACGCCGCTGGTCGCGACGAGTATCGTTTCCGCGATTGAACAGTCTGCGCAGGCACCGGCTGATCTGAAAGCAAAATTATCCGATGCGAAGCTCCGCCCGCAGGCCACCGCGATCATGTCTGAGGAAGTTCTCAAGCAATATCGTGCCCGCTTTCCGGAACTGAGGCAGGCTGTTGCCCGGACCTATGCCGAGCGCTTCAAAGAGGCCGATCTGACGGCGGCACTGGCGTTCTATCAGACGCCGGCGGGGCAACGCCTCATCGCAGCCCAGCCGTTGTTGCAGGCGGAAATGAGCGAGCAGGGAAAAATCATCGGCGCCTCTGCAGGCAAGGAAGCGGTTCCCGTGGCCATCGCGCGGATCATGAAGCTCGACACGCCGGTGGCGCAGGGGAAATAAGCATGACCGACCAGCGCGAACGCCTCGCCGCCGAGGGCATGTACCGCCCTGACATGGAATCCGATGCTTGCGGGGTAGGCCTGATTGCCGCCACCGATGGCCGCGCCTCGCGTCGCGTAGTCGCCGCGGCGATCGAGGCGCTGAAGGCGGTCTGGCATCGCGGCGCCGTCGACGCCGATGGCAAGACCGGCGACGGCGCCGGCATCCATGTCGACCTGCCGCTCGCTTTCTTCGACGACGCCATCGTCGCCAGCGGCCATCGTCCCACACCCAACCGCCGTCTTGCCGTCGGCATGATCTTCTTGCCCCGCACCGACCTTGGCGCGCAGGAAAGCTGCCGCACCATCGTAGAGAGCGAGATTATCGACGCCGGATACACTATCTATGGCTGGCGGCAGGTTCCCGTCGAAATCTCTGTCATCGGCAAGAAAGCACAGTCGCTGCGCCCCGAGATCGAGCAGATCATGATCGCGGGACCGGCGCTCGACGCGGTGACGCTCGAGGAATTCGAGAAGAACCTGTATCTGGTGCGCCGACGGATCGAGCGTCGCATTATCGCCGCGCAGATCCAGGGCTTTTATGTCTGTTCGCTGTCGTGCCGGTCGATCGTCTACAAGGGGCTGTTCCTCGCCGAAAGCCTGTCGGTCTTCTACCCCGACCTGACGGACGAGCGCTTCGTGTCGCGCGTCGCGATTTTCCACCAGCGTTACTCGACCAACACCTTCCCGCAATGGTGGCTGGCACAACCGTTCCGGACGCTGGCACACAATGGCGAGATCAACACCATCCGCGGCAACAAGAACTGGATGAAGGCGCACGAGATCCGCATGGCGAGCCTGGCGTTCGGCGATGCGTCGGACGACATCAAGCCGGTCATCCCGGCCGGCGCCAGCGACACCGCCGCGCTCGACGCCGTGTTCGAAGTCATCTGCCGTTCGGGCCGCGACGCCGCGACGGCCAAGACGATGCTCGTGCCCGAAGCATGGCAGGCCAACGCCGACATGCCACAGGCGCATCAGGACATGTACGCCTATCTCGCCAGCGTTATGGAACCCTGGGACGGGCCGGCCGCGCTTGCGATGACCGACGGGCATTGGGCGGTGGCGGGCATGGATCGCAACGCACTGCGCCCGCTGCGCTATACACTGACGAACGACGACCTGCTGATCGTCGGCAGCGAGACCGGCATGGTCGTGGTGCCCGAGGCGACGATCATCGCCAAGGGGCGGCTGGGGCCGGGCCAGATGATTGCTGTCGACCTCGAGGAGGGCAAGCTGTTCTTCGACCGCGAACTGAAGGACAAGCTCGCCGCCGAAGCCCCCTATGGGGAGATGGTCGGCGACTTCCTGTCGCTTGGCGACCTGCCCGTCGTCGAGGATGCGCCGACACTCATGACCCGCGCCGAGCTGACCCGGCGACAGGTGGCAGCCGGCATGACTATGGAGGACATGGAGCTGATCCTGTCGCCGATGGTCGAGGACGCCAAGGAAGCAATCGGCAGCATGGGCGACGACACGCCGCTGGCCGTGATTTCCGACAAGCCGCGCCTCATCCACCAGTTCTTCCGCCAGAATTTCTCGCAGGTCACGAACCCGCCGATCGATTCGCTGCGCGAGCGGCAGGTGATGTCGCTGAAGACGCGATTCGGCAACCTCGCCAACATCCTCGACCAGGATTCGGGGCGCGACCGCGTCCTCGTGCTCGACATGCCGGTGCTGTCGAACGCCGACTGGGCGCGGCTGAAAGGGCATTTCGGGCCGGTGACGGCAACGATCGACTGCACGTTCGATTCAGGATCGGGCGCCGAGGGCCTTCGTGCCGCCATTGCGCGCGTCCGCAGCGAGGCCGAACAGGCCATCCGCGAGGGGCGCAGCGAGCTGTTCCTGACTGACGAGCATGTGTCCGAGCAGCGCATCGGCATTCAGATGGTGCTCGCTGCCGCTGCCGTGCACACCCATCTCGTCCGCAAAGGGCTGCGCAGCTATGCCAGCATCAACGTGCGGTCGGCCGAATGCCTCGACACGCATTATTTCGCGGTGCTGATCGGCGTTGGTGCCACGACGGTGAACGCCCACCTCGCCGAGGCGTCGATCGTTGATCGCCACGCCCGCGGCCTGTTCGGCGACGTGCCGCTTGCCACCTGCGTCGACCGCTACGTCCATGCCGTGGGCGAAGGCCTCCTCAAGATCATGTCGAAGATGGGGATTGCCGTTATCTCCAGCTATCGCGGCGGCTATAATTTCGAAGCGGTGGGGCTCAGCCGCGCGCTCGTCGATGACCTGTTCCCGGGCATGCCCGCCAAGATCTCGGGCGAAGGCTATGCCTCGCTCTACATCAACGCGGCCGAACGGCATGAGGCGGCGTTCGACGCCGGCGTCGCGACGTTGCCCATCGGCGGCTTCTATCGCCAGCGCGCGGGCGGGGAGGCGCACGCCTATTCGGCGCAGCTGATGCACCTGCTGCAGACGGCGGTCGGGACCGACAGCTATTCGACCTATCTGCAGTTCGCGCGCGGCGTCCGCGACCTGCCGCCGGTCTATCTGCGCGACCTGCTCGAGTTCAACTATGCCCGGGAACCGATGCCCGTCGACCAGGTCGAGGCGATCACCGAAATCCGCAAACGCTTCGTGACGCCCGGCATGTCGCTCGGCGCGCTGAGTCCCGAGGCACATGAAACGCTGGCGATTGCGATGAACCGCATCGGCGCCAAGGCCGTGTCGGGCGAAGGCGGCGAGGATTCGGCCCGCTTCAAGCCCTATGCCAATGGCGACAACGCCAATTCGTCGATCAAGCAGATCGCGAGCGGCCGGTTCGGCGTCACCGCCGAATATCTCGGCGCGGCCGAGGAAATCGAGATCAAGGTCGCGCAGGGCGCAAAGCCCGGCGAGGGCGGGCAGCTGCCCGGCTTCAAGGTCACCGAACTGATCGCCAGGCTGCGGCATTCGACGCCCGGCGTCACTCTGATCTCGCCGCCGCCGCACCACGACATCTATTCCATCGAGGATCTGGCGCAGCTCATCTACGACCTGAAGCAGATCAACACCCGGGCGCGCGTCTGCGTGAAGCTTGTCAGCAGCGCGGGCATCGGCACCGTCGCGGCCGGCGTCGCCAAGGCGCATGCCGATTGCATTCTGATCGCCGGGCACGTCGGCGGCACAGGCGCTTCGCCGCAGACCAGCATCAAATATGCCGGTACGCCCTGGGAAATGGGCCTGTCGGAGGTCAATCAGGTCCTGACGCTCAACGGCCTGCGCCACAGGGTCAAGCTGCGCACCGACGGCGGGCTGAAGACCGGGCGCGACATCGTCATCGCGGCGATCCTGGGGGCCGAGGAATTCGGTATCGGCACGCTCAGCCTCGTCGCCATGGGCTGCATCATGGTGCGGCAATGCCATTCGAACACCTGCCCGGTCGGCGTCTGCGTGCAGGATGAGCGGCTGCGCAAGAAATTCACCGGAACGCCCGAAAAGGTCATCAACCTGATGACCTTCATCGCCGAGGAAGTGCGCGAGATCCTCGCGCGGCTCGGCGTAAGGTCGCTCGACGAGATCATCGGGCGGACCGAACTGCTGCGGCAGGTCAGTCGCGGCGCGGAGCATCTCGACGATCTCGACCTGAACCCGATCCTGGCCAAGGTGGATGCCGACGACGACCAGCGGCGCTTCAACGTGCCGGGCGGGCGCAACCCGGTGCCCGACAGCCTCGACGCGCAGATCCTGCACGATGCGAAACCCGTGTTCGAGCGGCGCGAAAAAATGCAGCTGACCTATACCGTGCGCAACACGCACCGCGCGGTCGGCACGCGGCTGTCGGCGGAGATCACCTCGCTCTACGGCATGTCGGCGCTCAACGACCATCACGTCCAGGTTCGCCTGCGCGGGTCGGCGGGGCAGTCGCTTGGCGCCTTCCTGTGCAAGGGGATCACGCTCGAAGTCTTCGGCGATGCCAACGACTACGTCGGCAAGGGGCTGTCGGGCGGGATCATCACCCTGCGCCCCATGGTGTCCTCGCCGCTCGAAACGCAGCTCAACACGATCATCGGCAACACCGTGCTCTACGGCGCGACCAGCGGGAAGTTGTTTGCAGCAGGGCAGGCGGGCGAACGTTTTGCCGTGCGCAATTCGGGTGCCGAAGTCGTGGTCGAGGGCTGCGGCGCGAACGGGTGCGAATATATGACCGGCGGCACCGCCGTGATCCTGGGTGAAGTCGGCGAGAATTTCGGAGCCGGGATGTCGGGCGGCATGGCGTTCGTCCTCGATGTCGAAGGCAATTTCGAGCGACGGGCCAATGCCGAGACGATCACGTGGAACCGCCTGTCGTCGCTGCACTGGGAAACCAAGTGCCGCGCGCTGATCGCCGAGCACGCACTCGCCACCGACAGCAAATGGTCGAACGCGATCCTCGACGACTGGGAACGCTGGCGTGATGCTTTCTGGCAGGTGGTGCCCAAGGAAATGCTGACCCGCCTGCCCCAGCCGATCGACGATGCGGAACAATTGGTTGCGGCGGAGTAGAATTCCGGCGCGCTTGCGCTAAAGCCCGAACCCATGTGGCTTATCCACCAATTCCCGCTCTGTCCGTTTTCGCGCAAGGTTCGCCTCCTGCTGGGTGAAAAGGGTGTCGGCTATGAGCTGATCCTCGAAAAGCCGTGGGAACGGCGCGACGAGTTCATCGACCTGAATCCTGCCGGACAGACGCCCGTGCTGGTCGAGCGCGACCGCGGGACAAAGCTGATGAATTCGGCGGCAATCTGCGAATATTTCGAGGAAACGGTCGAAAAGGCGAAGATGATCTCGGGCACGGCGACCGACCGGGCTGAGATCCGCCGGCTGACGGCGTGGTTCGACGAACAGTTCCACGCCGCCGTCACCGGCCCCTTGCTGGGTGAGCGCATGTACAAGCGCATCGTGCACCGCATGTCGCCCGACACCACCGCGCTGCGCGAAGCGATGAAGTCGGCCAATGAAATGCTCGATTACGTCGACTGGCTGCTGCACCGGCACAATTGGATCGCGGGCAGTGCGCTGAGCCTCGCCGATCTTGCGGCGGCGGCGCATATCTCGGTCGCCGATTATCTGGGCGGCATCGACTGGCGCGCGCACGAAAACACGCGCGTCTGGTACATGGGGCTGAAATCGCGGCCGTCGTTCCGGCCGCTGCTGGCAGAGCGCATGGCTGGCATCGCACCGCCAGCCGATTACGACAAGGTCGACTTCTAGGCCGCGACCACCGTGACGAAATAGTCGAGCGACAGATTGTCGGTCAGGCGCGCGCCCCGCACAGGATCGTAAGCAAAGCCTGTCGTATCGATCGCGCGCAGTCCCGCATCGCCCAACAGCGCCATCAGTTCGTCGGGCGTGATGAACTTGTCCCAGTCGTGCGTGCCGCGCGGGATCTGGCCCAGCCCTTCGCCCACCGTGATCATCGTCAGGCGCGACAGCGGCGTCCGGTTGGGCGTCGACAGGATCATGAGGCCGCCTTCGGCCAGCGCACCCGCAAGTCCCGCGATGAAGGCGGCGGGGTCCCCGACATGCTCGATCACCTCGAGCGAGGTCACGAGATCGAATGTCTCGCCCGCGACGGTCGCGGTATCGCCCGCACGGTAATCGATCTCCAGTCCGATGCTGGTGGCGTGGACCTGCGCCGCCGCGATATTTTCCGGCGCGGCATCGACGCCCGTCACCCTGGCCCCCATCCGCGCCAGCGGTTCGCAGAGCAGGCCCGCGCCGCAGCCCATGTCGAGCGCCCGCTTGCCTTGCAGTGGTCGCCGCACGGTCTCTTCGCTGCCGAAATGCCGGTCGACCTGGGCGCGGATATAGCCGAGGCGCACCGGATTCAGACGGTGGAGCATGGCCGACGACCCTTTGGGATCCCACCATTCGGCGGCTAGCTTGCCGAAATGCGTGGCTTCCGAAGGGACGATAGTTGCGTTGCTCATGCCCCCTACCTATCAGGGCCGCGCTTTAATGCCCAAGGGGAATTCGCCACAACCATGGCGCGGATCGTAATGAAGTTCGGCGGCACGTCGATGGCGGGGACCGAGCGCATCCGCAGCGTCGCGCAGCGCGTGAAGCGCGAGATCGACGCCGGAAACGAAGTCGCCGTGGTCGTGTCGGCCATGGCAGGCGAGACCGATCGGCTGGTCAACTTCTGCCGCGAGGCATCGCCGCTTCATGACCCGCGCGAATATGACGTGGTGGTCGCCGCGGGCGAACAGGTCACGTCGGGTCTGCTTGCCATCGCGCTTCAGGCGCTTGGCGTGCCGGCGCGCAGTTGGCTGGGCTGGCAAATGCCGATCCGCACCGACGACGCCCACGCCAAGGCCCGGATCGAGGAGATCGAAACAGCGGCGTTGCGCGCGGCGATGGCCAGTGGCGAAGTTGCCGTTATTCCCGGTTTTCAGGGCATGGGCCCCGGCAACCGCATCTCTACGCTGGGACGCGGCGGCTCGGACACCTCTGCGGTGGCGGTGGCGGCGGCGGTGAAGGCCGACCGCTGCGACATCTACACCGATGTCGACGGCGTCTACACGACCGATCCCCGCATCGTGCCGCGCGCGCGCAAGCTGAAGCGCGTGACGTACGAGGAAATGCTCGAGCTCGCGAGCGTCGGCGCGAAAGTGCTGCAGACCCGCTCGGTCGGGCTCGCGATGAAGGAAGGGGTGCGCGTGCAGGTGCTGTCGTCGTTCGACGATCCGCTCGGCAGCCCCGCCGCAGATACTTTGCCCGGCACGATGATCGTCGGGGACGACGACTTGGGAGACGACATGGAACGCCAGCTCATCACCGGCATCGCACACGACAAGAACGAAGCGAAGATCACGCTGACCAACGTGCCGGACAAGCCCGGCGCGGTCGCGCACATCTTCACGCCGCTCGCCGAAGGGGCGATCAACGTCGACATGATCATCCAGAACATCTCGCACGGGACGGGATCGACCGACGTGACGTTCACGGTGCCGGCCTCCGACCTCGCCCGGTCGCTCGACCTGCTCGAAAAAGCCAAGGCCGCGATCTGCTATGAGGCGGTGGTCCACGACACGCGCGTCGCCAAGATCTCGGTCGTCGGTGTCGGCATGCGCAGCCATGCCGGCGTCGCCTCGGCGATGTTCACGGCGCTTGCCCAGCGCGGCATCAACATCCAGGCGATCACGACGTCGGAGATCAAGGTCAGCGTGCTGATCCACGAGGACGAGACCGAACTCGCGGTGCGCGTGCTGCACACGGCCTATGGGCTCGATGCCGAAGATGCTGACTGACCCGGTCGCCATTAAACCGGCGCGTCCCTTAAAGGCATAGGAAACAAGGCGGTCCTTGCTCGCCAGGGAGTGGCACGCCATAGGCCCCTGATGACTACCGCATTATCGGCGCTGATGCAGCGCGGCACCGAGTTCCTTGGCTCCCAGACGGCGATCATGTGCGGGGCGATGTCCTGGGTGAGCGAGCGCCATCTTGTCGCCGCTGTTTCCAACGCGGGCGGGTTCGGGCTGATCGCTTGCGGCGCGATGACGGTCGATCTGCTCGATACCGAAATCACCGAGACGAAAAAGCGGACGGACAAGCCGTTCGGCGTCAATCTCATCACGATGCACCCGCACCTCACGGACCTCATCGCGGTGTGCGGACGGCATGGCATTGGCCACATCGTCCTTGCCGGCGGGCTGCCCCCGGCGGGCGCGCTTGACGCGATCAGGGCGACAGGTGCGAAAGTCATCGCGTTCGCGCCCGCACTTGTCATGGCGAAGAAGCTCATCCGCTCCGGCGTCGACGCACTGGTGATCGAGGGGCATGAGGCCGGCGGCCATATCGGTCCCGTCGCCACGTCGGTGCTCGCACAGGAAATCCTGCCCGAGATCGCCGCGCAGGTGCCCGTGTTCGTCGCGGGCGGCATCGGGCGTGGCGAGGCGATTGCCGGCTATCTCGAAATGGGCGCCGCCGGGGTCCAGCTCGGCACGCGCTTTGCCTGTGCGACCGAAAGCATCGCGCATCCTGCTTTCAAAAAGGCGTTCTTCCGCGCCAACGCGCGCGACGCGATGCCCAGCGTCCAGATCGACCCGCGCCTGCCGGTCATCCCCGTGCGCGCGCTCAAGAACGCCGGGACCGAAGCCTTCACCGCCAAGCAGGTCGAGGTTGCCCGGCTGCTCGACGAGGGCAAGGTCGACATGCACGAGGCCCAGCTCCAGATCGAATATTTCTGGGCCGGCGCCCTGCGTCGTGCCGTGATCGACGGGGATGTCGACGGCGGCTCGATGATGGCAGGCCAGTCGGTCGGCATGGTCACGAAGGAAGAACCTGTCGCGGACATCATTGCCGAACTGGTTGCCCAGGCCGAAAGCGCGCTGCGCAAAGGTTAAGGTTTATTGGACTACGGGGGTGGTTCTGCTAGCCCTTGTGGCATGCCAACAGCCGTCGCCTCTGCCCGCGAGATCCTGACCCGCCTGCATGAGGTCATGGCGGCGCGAACGAACGCGCAGGCCAAGCTCAATCAGGTCGTCAACATCATCGGCGAAGCGATGGGCAGCGAAGTCTGCTCGATCTATTTGCTGCGCGACGGCCTGCTCGAGCTTTTCGCCACGCGCGGACTGAAGCAGGAGGCTGTTCACGTCACGCGCATGGCGCTTGGCGAAGGGCTGGTCGGCACCATCGCGCAGGACGTGGCGACGCTGAATCTCGACGAGGCGACGAGCCATCCCGATTTCGCCTATAAGCCCGAAACCGGCGAGGAACTGTTCCACTCGTTCGCGGGCGTCCCCATCGTCCGCCGTCAGGCGGCCGTGGGCGTGCTCTGCGTTCAGCATGCCGACCCGCGGCCTTATGACGAGGTCGAGATCGAGGCGTTGCAGACCGTTGCCATGGTGCTGTCCGAACTCATCGCCAACGCAGGGCTGGTCGACGACAGCCGCGCCAATGCCACGCGCGCGCCGCAGACCCAGGGACAAAGGCTGACCGGGCTGAAGCTCGTCGAGGGCATGGGGCGCGGCTTTGCGGTCTATCACAACCCGCGCATCGTCATCGAGCACACCGTCGCCGAGGATACCGAAGCCGAGCGCGCGCGCGTCTATTCCGCCTTCGCCAAGATGCGCGAACAGATCGACAATATGGCCAGCCAGGCCGAATTCGGCGGCGATGGCGAACACCGCGAGGTGCTCGATACCTACCGGATGTTCGCCTATGACGAAGGCTGGGGTCGCCGGATCAACGAGGCGATCGACAGCGGGCTGACGGCGGAAGCCGCGATCGAGCGCGTGCAGCAGCGCACCCGCATGCGCATGCGCCAGATCGACGATCCCCTGCTTGCCGACCGGATGCACGATCTGGAAGATCTGGCGAACCGCCTGCTGCGGATCGTATCGGGGCAGCTCGGCACTGCGGCGCAAGCGGGCTTGCGCCAGGACACCATCCTCATTGCCCGAAACCTGGGCCCGGCCGAATTGCTCGAATACGACCGGCGACGGCTGAAGGGGGTATTGCTCGAGGAAGGGTCGCTAACGGCGCATGTCACCATCGTCGCGCGCGCCATGGGGGTGCCGGTGCTCGGCCGGGTCAAGGACATCCGTCAGCATATCGTCGACGGGGACCTGTTGCTGCTCGATGTAGGGCAGGCGAGTGTCGTGTGTCGCCCGACCCAGGCGATCGAGGATGCGTTCGAAACGCGTCTTGCCGTCGGGCAAAAGCGCCGGGCGCAGTTCCAGGCGCTGCGCGACGTACCGCCGGTCTCGAAGGACAACCACCGGATCACGCTGATGATGAATGCCGGGCTGCGCGACGATGTCGCGGCGCTCGACCCGACCGGGGCCGATGGCATCGGGCTGTTCCGTACCGAGTTCCAGTTTCTCGTATCGGCGACGATGCCCCAGCGAGAGCGCCAGCAGCGGCTGTACAAGGACGTGCTCGACGCAGCGGGCGACAAGCCGGTCATTTTTCGGACCGTCGACATCGGCGGTGACAAGGCGCTGCCCTATCTGCGCGATGAAACCGAGGACGAGGAAAACCCGGCGATGGGCTGGCGCGCACTGCGCGTCGCGCTGGAACGCGACACGCTGATGAAGGCACAGGCGCGCGCCCTGCTCGAGGCGGCAGCGGGCAAGACACTGAACGTGATGTTCCCGATGGTCAGCGAACCCTGGGAGTTCGACGAGGCCCAGGCCATTTTCGAGGCGCAGCGCCAGTGGCTCGCCGGCAGGGGCAAGCGCCTTCCCAGTGCCATCCGCTACGGTGCCATGCTGGAGGTTCCCGCCCTGGCCGAAGTGCTCGATATCCTGTGTCCGAAACTCGATTTTCTGTCGATCGGTACCAACGACCTGACGCAGTTCCTGTTTGCGGCCGACCGGGCCAATCCAAAGCTTGCCGAACGCTATGACTGGCTGAGCCCGGCAATCCTGCGCTTCATCGCGCGCATCGTGCGCGAATGCAGCCAGCACGCGGTGCAGCTTGGCGTGTGCGGCGAAATGGGTGGCCGGACGCTGGAGGCGATGGCGCTGATCGGGCTGGGCATCGACCGGTTGTCGATCACCCCCGCCGCCATCGGACCGGTGAAGGCGATGATCCGCTCGCTCGATGTCGCTGCCCTCCGCACGGCTCTGCCCACCGTGCTTGCGGCACCCCCTGCCGACATGCGGGGCCATTTGACGCGCTGGGCGCAGGCAGCGGGTGTCGAACTGTCGTAAATAGTCCTAGCTGGCCATGTGGCCGTCTGGTTGACAGGCGGGCCATCAATTGTGACACAGCATGCCGGTCGACGTCATGGGACGCAGGCGGCGACCGGGAGTGGGACGAAAATGGTCGAGGGCGTGACCGAGGTTGGGGCGGAGGCAGCAGGCCTGTTTCCGAGCAGCGTGGGTGAGAAGCTCCACGCAGCCCGTGTGCAGGCCGGGCTCGATCTCAACGACATCGCAACGAAAACCCGGGTGCCGATGCGCCATCTCGAGGCGATAGAACGCTCGGATTACGCCAGCTTGCCGTCATCGACCTACGCATTGGGCTTTGCGCGGCAATATGCCCGGGCAGTGGGAATGGACGAAGTCGCGCTGGCTCGCGACCTGCGGGTGGAACTCGGGCGCGCGCCTCTCGAATCCAGTGAAGCAGCGCATTATGAGCCGCTCGACCCCAGCCGGGTTCCTTCGCGCCTGCTGGCGTGGACGGCCGCCGGCATCGCGGTCGCCTTGCTGATCGGTTATTTCGTGTGGAAAAGCATGGCCTTCGGTGACGTGGCTGCACCTGCGGGTCCGACGGCCCAGCCGCCGGTGGTCGCCGCGGCACCGGCTGCAAATCCGGTTGCCGCTCCTCCTGCAGCGACCGGACAGGTCGTCCTCATCGCAACCGCGCCTGCTTGGGTGCGCGTCTATGACAAGGCCGACAAGGTGCTGTTCGAAAAAGAAATGGCCCTTGGCGAAAGCTGGCCAGTGCCGCTCGGCGCCGATACGCCGATGATCCGGACGGGACGTGCGGACGGTCTGAAGGTCACCGTCGACGGCAAGGAAGTCGCGCCGCTCGGACCCGCCCAGCGCACCGTCCGGGACGTCGTGCTGACGGCGGCGGCGCTTGCGGCACGGGCGCCGACAGCGTCGGCAGCAGCGCCACCTGCGGCTCGGGCGGTCGAGCCGCCCCTCAACGCTGCGGCTGCGCCGACCAACTGATCCAAGCGGAGTGAAGATGATCAAAGCTACTATTTTCGCCGTTGCGCTGACGACCGTTGCCGCCTCGGCGAGCGCGCAGTCGACGCCCGGCACGCTCGATCTCAGAGTCGGCAAGCTCGAAAAGGAAATGAAGGCCGTTCAGCGGACGGTCTTTCCGTCCGGTGTGCCGGTCCAGCCGGACCTGTCTGCCGCGACGCCGGCGCCATCGCCGGTGGGCACGCCCGCCAGCGCGCCGCTCGCCGATCTCACCACGCGGGTGGACACGCTCGAAAAGTCGCTGTCGGCGCTTACGGGGACTGCGGAGCAGAATGGCTACCGCATCAGGCAGCTCGAGGAGGCACTGGCAAAGGTCCAGGCGCGACTGTCGGCTATCGACGGCAGCGGGCCACCGCCGACGGCTACCTCGCCCTCGGTAGCACCGGCGAGTGGCGGTCTGGCCCCCGCCACAGAGAGCGTGACGGCAACTGCGGTGCCGGCTCCCACGCCAAAGGCAGCTTCCCCGGCAGTGTCAAAGCCAGCAATGGCGCCGGTGGCGAAAGTGGTACCTGCCGCGACGAAGGCGGATCCGGCGCGAAAGGCCGCCGTTGCGGCGATCGAGAGTCCGGCAACCGGAGACGCTGTCGAGGACGATTACAGCTATGGCTTTCGCCTCTACACGGCAAAGCTTTATCCGGAGGCACAGGCAAAGCTGAAGGAGTTCACGGCGAAATATCCGCCGACGAACAAGCGCTGGAGCTATGCTCAAAACCTGCTGGGGCGCGCCTATTACGATGAAGGCAAGCCGGCGCTGGCCAGCGTCGCCTTTTATGACAATTATCAAAAGGCGCCGCGCGGCGAGCGGGCGGCCGACAGCCTGACCTGGCTCGGACAGGCGCTCATCAAGCTGAAGAAGCCAGCAGACGCCTGCAAGGTGTTCGACGAATTGAACGACGTTTATGCGGCCAAGCTCACTCCCGACCAAAGGGCGCGTGCCGCCAAGGGCCGTGCCGACGCCAAGTGCACATGAGGCGGGTCGTACGACGCTGACGCCTGACCAGATCGACCGCTTTCGCGACGACATGCTCGCCCTGACGCGGCAGGCGCCCGGCAGGATCGGCCTCGCCGTTTCGGGCGGCGGCGACAGCCTGGCCCTGCTGCTGCTCGCCCATACGGCCTTTCCCGGCCAGATCGAAGCGGCGACCGTCGATCATCGCCTTCGTCCTGCCGCCGCCGGGGAAGCAGCATTTGTGGCAGGACTGTGCGCAGAACGGGGCATCGCGCATGCCGCTCTTGCTGTCGATGTGCCCCGGGGGGTCAATGTTTCGGACGCCGCGCGGCAGGTCCGCTATGCCGCGCTGTCTGCGTGGCGCGAAATGCGCACGCTGGACTGGATCGCCACGGCGCATCATGCCGACGATCAGCTCGAAACTTTCGTAATGCGGCTCAACCGGGCTTCGGGTCTTGCCGGGCTCGCTGCGATCCGTCCGACCAACGGCCGCGTCGTGCGTCCCCTGCTGGGCTGGCGCCGCAGCGAACTCGCCGGAATCGTGGACGCGGCGGGTATGCAACCTGTGTCCGACCCGTCGAACAGCGACGACCGATACGACCGGGTACGCCTGCGCAAGCAGCTCGCCCAAAGCGACCTGCTCGACGCTGTTGCAGTCGCCCGCAGCGCTTTGTTGCTCGGCGAAGCCGAAGTCGCTCTCGAATCGGCCATCGACGTGCTGGCCGACAGGATCACTTATGGACCGGACTGGGCAGCCTTCGACCCCGCGCGGCTTGCGTCGGAGTTGCGGCGCCGGCTGCTCGGTCGGTGTCTTGCGCATGTCGATTCGGCCGGCACCGCCCGGGGCTCGGCCGTGGCCCGCGCGGTTTCGGCTCTCGATCAGGGGCGCAGGGTGAGCATCGGTAACGCGCTTGTGCAGCCGGTAAAACGCCCGGGCGCCGCCCTCGTATGGCGAGTCGGCAAGGCACCGGAACGTCGCACAGCATAAACGCACACGTCGTTCCATTGCCATTAACCTGTGAATGCCTATCTTGACTCGCGAAAGGCCTACCTGACCATGAACGACGACAAGCAGCCGAACGGCAATCCCTGGATGAAGAGCCTTGCGATCTGGGCGGGCGTTCTGATCGCGCTAGCCGCGTTCGTGATGGTATTCGACGGGCGCACGCGTACGGCGGCGTCGACGGGAATCGCCTATTCGGACTTCCTTGCCAAGGTCGAGGAAGGGTCGGTCAAGGACGTCAAGATTTCACCGAACGTCATAACGGGGACGCTCGCGAACGGCGAGACCTTCCGACTCAATGCCGTTCCCGATCCGTCGCTGACCGACCGCCTGACCAAGGCGAACGTGCGCTTTTCCGGCCAGCCTGAGGAGGGCGCGTCGATCTGGCTTATCCTGCTTTATCAGGCGCTGCCCTTCGTGCTGATGATCGGCCTTGCCGTGTTCGTCATGCGTCAGATGCAGAAGAATTCGGGCGGCGGTGCCATGGGCTTCGGCAAGAGCCGAGCGCGCATGCTGACGGCGCGCGAAGGCAAGGTAACGTTCGAGGACGTCGCCGGTATCGACGAGGCGCGCGAGGAACTGCAGGAAATCGTCGACTTCCTGAAGGATCCGACCAAGTTCGCGCGACTCGGCGGCAAGATTCCGAAGGGTGCGCTCCTCGTGGGCTCGCCCGGCACCGGCAAGACGCTGCTCGCCCGCGCGATCGCGGGTGAGGCCGGCGTGCCCTTCTTCACCATTTCGGGCTCGGACTTCGTCGAGATGTTCGTCGGCGTCGGCGCGAGCCGCGTGCGCGACATGTTCGCCGAAGCCAAGAAGAGCGCGCCCTGCATCGTCTTCATCGACGAAATCGATGCAGTCGGCCGCCACCGCGGCGCCGGGCTCGGCAATGGCAATGACGAGCGCGAACAGACGCTCAACCAGCTGCTCGTCGAAATGGACGGGTTCGAAGCGAACGAGGGCATCATCATCGTCGCGGCCACCAACCGCCCCGACGTGCTCGATCCTGCGCTGCTCCGTCCGGGCCGCTTCGACCGCCAGGTTACGGTGCCGCTGCCCGACATCGAGGGCCGCGAGAAGATTCTCGGCGTCCACGTCAAGAAGCTGCCGCTAGCGCCTGACGTCGACATCCGTCGCATCGCGCGCGGCACGCCCGGCTTCTCGGGTGCCGATCTCGCCAACCTCGCCAACGAAGCGGCGCTGCTTGCGGCACGCCTCGGCAAGCGCCTCGTCGCCATGGCCCAGTTCGAATCGGCCAAGGACAAGGTGATGATGGGCACCGAGTGGAAATCGCTCGTCATGACCGAGGACGAAAAGAAGATGACCGCTTTCCACGAGGCCGGCCATGCACTGGTTTCGTATCACGAGGCGGCATCCGACCCGATCCACAAAGCGACGATCATCCCCCGCGGGCGCGCGCTCGGCATGGTCGTGCGGCTGCCTGAACGCGACAGCTACTCCTATCACCGCGACAAGATGTACGCGAACCTGTCGGTCTCGATGGGCGGTCGCGTGGCCGAGGAACTGATTTTCGGTTACGACAAGGTATCGTCGGGCGCTTCGGGCGACATCCAGCAGGCGACGAAACTCGCGCGCTCGATGGTCACGCAATGGGGGATGTCGGATGCGCTCGGCCCGCTTCAGTACGAAGAGCAGCAGGGCGAGACGTTCCTTGGCTATTCGCAAACGCAGCGGCACAATATCTCGAACGAGACAGCGCTGCTGATCGACAAGGAAATCAAGCGTCTGGTGGACGAGGCAAATGCCCGCGCCACGCAGCTGCTGACCGACAACATCGACCAGCTCAACACGCTGGCCAATGCGCTGCTCGAATATGAAACGCTGACCGGCGAGGAAATCGACGCGCTGATGAAGGATGGCACGCCGCCCGACCGCACTGATCGCGATGCCTCCAAGCCCAAGCCCACCGCAGGCGGGTCGTCGGTGCCGAGTTCGAAGCGTCCCGGCGCCATCGGCGGCCCTGCGGCCGCGGGCGCCTGATGCTGCGCAAGGTTGGGCTGGCGGGCATGTTGCTCGCCATGCCTTTTGCCGCACAGGCAATGACCGTCGCCGAGTTCCTGGCGAAGGCCGAAGCGCTGAAGGCAAAGGGCATGCTGGCGATGATGTCGCCCGATATTTCCGTGTTGCGCACCGAAATGCAGGCCGCAACGACCGCCTATCGCACCGATGTCGATGCCGCCCGCGCCAAGGGCGGAACCACGCTCGGCTGTCCGCCCCCCAAGGGAAAGGCGAATATCACCTCGGACATGGTCATCGCCGATTTCAATGCCATGCCAAAGGCCGCGCAGCCGCGCACGACCGTAAAGGCGGGGCTCTACGCCTTCATGACCAAACGCTTCCCTTGCCGCTGATCAGCCCAGCAGGCCGAGCGCCAGCAGGGTTGTCCCGAAGGTAATCAGCACCGTAAACGACACGAACTGCAACGCGACGGTGCGCCACAGCGCGCTCGGCCAGCGCAGCGAGTAGGCCTGTTTCAGCTGCCGGAACATGTGGACGGGGATCAGCAGCAGCGCCCATGCCGTCGGCGCGCCTGCCGCGGCGAGCAACGCCATCGCGACGAGCAGCACCATGACGAACGCCAGCGAGTAGGTCACGAACACTGCATGGTCGTACAGTTTATACTGTCGCCGCCACGCAAAGATTAGCCACATGAACGGCAGCGACAGCGGGATGAGCGCCCAGGCGAATTTATAGGCTGACGATTGAAGCTTGTAGAGCAGCAGCTTCGGGTTCTTGAGCGCTTCCTTCAGCTTGCTGTCGAACGCTTTGTCGCCGGTATCGAACTTGAACCCCTTGCTCAGGTCGTCCGAGGTGATGCCCAATGTCATGCCGTTGACGGCGGCAGTCAGCCCTTCGGCATCGCTTCGCTTGTCCGCGATCTGCCTGTTGAGGGCGTTTCGCTCGGCACTCGCGGCTGCCAGCCCCGAACGGGTCGCTTCGAGGCCGGCGATCTCGCCGGTCAGCTTGTCCCTCTCGCGCGTCATCTCGACGATCGCCGACTGCGCGCCTTCGGAATTCATCGCCGTCCCCACCCGAACGGGCCCGCCCACGCCCTCGAACGTCGCGAACATCAGGAACACGCTGAACAGGAACAGCGCAAGCGGCGATACGAAACGCGCGCGCTCGCCATGGATATAGCGCCGCGTCAGGTCCCCTGGCAGCCAGGCGAGCATCGGCAGGGTCCGCCAGACCTTGCCTTCGAAATGAAAGACGCCGTGCAATATGTCGTGAAAGATCGCGAACAGCGTGCGGTGGACATGGGCCTGCTGCCCGCATGCATGGCAATAGCTGCCGACCAGCGGCGTCTTGCAGTTCAGGCAGCCATGTTCGTGCGTCAGCCCGTCGGCACCGACGGCATCCTCGCCGCGTCGGGGTTCGACCGCGCGCGCGATGACGCTGCCCGTCAGTGCGTCTCCCGCTGCCTCGAAGCCGCCGTTCATGCACCCAGCGTTACCACAGGCGCCAACGCCCGCAAACGGGCGTGGGATTTTCGCTGGAAGCTGTGCTAGGCGCGCTGGGTCATGGCCGATGCCGAAGCAAGTTCTACCCTGATCGCCGACATGGCGGCGCGTGCGCGGGCGGCAGCGCGCGTGATGGCGACGATGTCGAGCCCGGCAAAGGCACGCGCCCTGATGGCGGCCGGTGCCTGTATCCGGAATGCAGCGCCCGCCATCCTCGAAGCCAATCGCGACGACGTAGCGCGCGCGGGCGCCGCCGGCATGACGCCCGCGATGCTCGACCGCCTGACCCTCGACCCGGCCCGGCTCGACACAATGGCATCGGCGGTAGAGTCGGTCGCCACCCTGCGCGATCCGGTCGGCATGGTGATCGACGAAAGCTTGCGCCCCAACGGCCTCAGGATGACACGGCTGCGCGTGCCCATTGGCGTCGTTGGCATCATCTTCGAAAGCCGCCCGAACGTGACTGCCGATGCCGGGGCGCTTTGCCTGAAATCGGGCAACGCGGTCATCCTGCGCGGCGGATCCGAAGCGATACGGACCAGCAGCACGATCCACGCGGCGATGGTACGTGGGATCGCGGCCGAAGGCCTGCCCACCGATGCGGTCCAGCTCGTGCCGTCCAGCGACCGCGTCCATGTCGGCGCCATGCTGGCCGCACAGGGGCAGATCGACCTCCTGATTCCGCGCGGCGGCAAGACGCTTGTCGCGCGCGTGCAGGCCGAGGCGCGCGTGCCCGTGCTCGCGCATCTCGAAGGGATCAACCACAGCTATATCGACCGCGCCGCCGATCCCGCCAGGGCGCGCGCCATTGCGGTCAATGCCAAGATGCGCCGTACCGGCGTGTGCGGATCGACCGAAACACTGCTGATCGACCGCGCCTTCGCCGACCCGGCGTCGGTCTTGCGGGCGCTGATCGAGGCGGGCTGCGAAGTTCGCGGTTCGCCCGACATTGCCGCGCTCGACCCGCGCGTCGTGCCCGCAACGGATGCCGACTGGGGCACCGAATATCTCGACAGCATCATTTCCGTGACGCTGGTCGACGGGGTCGAGGGCGCGATCGCCCATATCGCGCGCCATGGATCGGGCCATACGGACGCCATCCTCACCGAGGATGCGGCAACCGCCGAACATTTCCTGGCCGTGGTCGACAGCGCCATCGTCATGTGGAACGCGTCGACCCAATTTGCCGATGGCGGCGAATTCGGGCTGGGCGCCGAGATCGGCATCGCGACCGGTCGCCTTCACGCGCGCGGCCCCGTCGCGCTCGAAGGGCTGACGACGTACAAGTGGCAGGTGCGCGGGACGGGCCAGATCCGTCCTTGACCAGGGTTCAGGCTTGACCCCGACCGGCCTTCTCGGCGGATCGTTCAACCCGGCGCACCGGGCGCACCGGCGGATCAGCCTGGCGGCGATCGGGCGGCTCGGGCTGGACGAACTGTGGTGGCTGGTCTCCCCCGGCAATCCGCTGAAGCCGACCGAGGGCATGGCGCCACTCGATGTCCGGCTCGGCTCCGCGCGCCGGATGGCCCGCCGCAGCAAAATCCGCGCGACCGCGATCGAAGCGCATCTGCACACCCGTTACACCATCGACACGGTCCGCGCGCTTGTACGGCGCTTCCCCGACCGTCAGTTCATCTGGATCATGGGGGCCGATATAATCGGTGAGTTTCACCGCTGGCGCGACTGGCGGAAGCTCGCGGCGCTGGTGCCGATTGCAGTTGTGGTGCGACCGGGCTATACAGGGTTGGTCGGCGCGAGTCCTGCGTCGGCGTGGCTCAGGCGTTTCGTCCGGCACCTGGGCGAGCCGAATGACTGGACGAGGTGGAGACCGCCGGCGCTCGTGCTGCTGCATGTCCGTCCCGATCCGACGTCTGCCACGGCGCTCCGCCGGGCCTCGCCCGACTGGTATCGTCAATTCTCCAACCAAGCTGCCACCCGCGCCGCCTTGAAACGGCGCTTGCCATGAAGGATGTTCCTTGCCCGCGACCGCGATCCGTCCCACCGCTTCCGAAGCTGTAGCGAAAATCGACACCGTCGATGCCATGCACGAGATGATCCTCGCGCAGCTCGACGCGGATCAGGCGGTCGAGACGATTTCGATCCCGTTGGCAGGCAAGTCCTCCATCGCCGATCACATGATCATCGCCAGCGGCCGGTCGACACGGCAGGTCGCGTCGATGGCCGCCAAGCTTGCCGAACGGATCAAGCTCGAATTCGGGCGTCAGGCGCGGATCGAAGGGCTGCCGACCGCCGACTGGGTCCTGATCGATGCCGGCGACGTGATCATCCACCTGTTCCGCCCCGAAGTGCGCAGCTTCTATAATCTGGAGCGCATGTGGGCGTTCGGCGACGCGCCGGTCGCCCCGATGACGCACTGACGACGGGTTGAAACTCCATATCGTCGCCCGCGGCCGCATCGGGCGCGGTCCAGAAGCGGACCTCGTGGCGCGGTATGAAAAGCGCATCGTCTGGCCCTTTGCCGTCACCGAACTGCCCGAAACGGGCGGTCGGGTCGCCGATGCGGCTCAACCGTCAAAGACCTTCGCACTCGACGAGGGCGGCGAAGCGCTGACCTCCGTCGCGCTGGCCCGCCTGCTCGAAGGGTGGCGCGACGGCGGTGTCCGCGAAGCGCGCTTCCTGATCGGCGCCGCGGATGGGCTGACCCCGGCGGAACGTGCGAGCGCCGACAAGGTCCTGAGCTTCGGCGCGGCGACATGGCCCCATTTAATGGTCCGTGCCATGCTGGCCGAACAACTTTACCGCGCGACGACGATCATCGCCGGCCACCCGTATCACCGCGAGGG
>JANMJZ010000099.1:0-2261 GCA_031371635.1 Sphingomonadales bacterium
CCATGACGCTTGAACTTCACGCCGAATATGGGCGTCAGAAAAGGGGCACGGTCGGTCGTCCGATGGCCGGCGTGCAGTTGCGCATCGTCGATGCGGAGACGGGCATGCCACTCCCGCCCGGGCAGGAAGGACTGCTCGAAGTGGTTTCCCCAAGACTCGGTCCCGACTGGATTCGAACGGCGGACGTCGGCGTGATCGATACGGACGGGTTCCTCTTTCTTCACGGCCGCGCAGATGGCGCCATCATGCGCGGAGGCTTCAAGGTGCTTCCCGAGTCGATCGAACGCGCACTCATGCTCCATCCCGACATAGCCGAGGCCGCAGTTACCGGCATTGCGGACAGGCGGCTGGGACAGGTCCCGGTTGCAGTCATCCGCCCGAAACCGGGTGTGGCGGCACCAACTGCCGATGCACTCGACGCCCATCTTCGTGAACGGATACTCGCCACTCATATCCCGGTCAGCTACCTTGTTTGCGAAGAAATTCCGCGCACGCCGTCACTGAAAGTCGACCGGCAGGCACTTGCACGCCTGTTCCGCCCTGCATGAGCCGCGCCGGTTCATCTACGGCCTGACGTCAAAAAAGCGACAGGCTATCATTTTTCTATTGACGACGCTCCAGCCGTAGTGAACAACCCTGTTCATATAAAAAAGAGGAGAGGACCATGGCGGTAGTCGAGTCGAACAAGGCAAAAATTGCCAAGCGCGTGATCGAAGTGCTCGAGTTCTTTGACGAGCAGCACCCCGAGGCCACGGTGATGGACATCGTCCGCCGCTTCAACCGGCCCCAGTCGAGCACCTCGGAACTGCTTTCGAGCCTCGTCGACCTGGGTCTTCTCTATAAGAATCCGTGTTCACGCTCATATGCGCCGACGCCGCGCGCTGCGATGCTCGGCACCGCCGTCCAGCCCGGCATGGTCCGCGATGGTCGTCTCACGGGCCTGATCGACAGGCTCTCGGCCCAGACGGGCCTTGGGGTCGCGGTGTTCGGTATGGTCGGGCTCAAGGCCCAAATTTTCAACTGGCGGGCCGGCAAGCGTGCGCTACGCACCTCGGGACCTGCCGGATTTTGCGGCGGCCAGCAGGAGCATCTTTCCGATACGGCCGCGGGGTGGCTCCTGCTTTCGACCATCGCGGCGCCACGGCGCGAGGGCATGATTCGTCGCCTGAATGCCGAGGCGGCACCCGAACGCAAATTCTCGACGACGGACATGTCGAAAGTAGTGCAGCATTGCCGCGACAGTGGCAGCGCCAGCGGGATCGCGGGCTTCGGCTCGATTGCCGATATTACGGCAGTCCTGTTGCCCGACCAGCCGGAGAACCAGCCGCTGGCGATCGGCCTCGTCTATGAACCCTCGGCCCAGATCGACGGGGCGGCCTTGTTGCAAAGCCTTTCCGACGCGGTCAGCCGTTCGGCGGGTGGAGAAACCGCGCCGCTGGCTTCGGTCCAGCCGCTGTTCAACGCCGCCTGACCCGAACTTCCGGAGAGCTGAAAATGGCTGACACCGACGCCAAGGAACTGGCTGCGTCCGCACGCAAATATTGGTCTGCCGAGGGCTATACGCCAGGCGGCGTGATCCGCGAGGTCGATTACAGCTCGCAGTCGGGCGGACTCGATCCCTCGCTCGCCGGTATCAAGATCGTCGATACCGACACCCACATCACCGAGGCACCCGACCTGTTCACGTCGCGTGCGCCGGCGGCGCTCAGGGACAAGGTTCCGCATATCCGGCGCGACGCCGACGGCACCGATCGGTGGTACGTCGGCGACCGCAGTTTCGGATCGATGGGCGGCAACGTCATTCGCGCCGACAACAACAAGTTGCTCGGCCGCCTTGCGTTTCCCAAGCTCGAGGAAGCGCACCCCGGCGGCCATCTCATGAAGCCCCGGTTGCAGGCGATGGACGACATGGGCGTTTACGCTCAGATCTGTTACCAGAACTCGGGTGTGACCCAGGCTGGTGCGCTGATGTCGCTGGGCGATCCCGAACTCGCGCTCGCGATAATCCAGATGTATAACGATGCGTCGGCCCAATATCAGCAGGAATCGGGCCAGCGCATCTTCAATATGGCGCACCTGCCCTTCTGGGACCAGAAGGCACTGGAGACGGAGGCGCGGCGCTGCTTCGACATGGGCCTCAAAGGCTTCGTTCTTCCCGACACGCCGGAAGCGGTCGGCGTCCCGAGCTTCGTGCACGATTATTGGACGCCATTCCTCGAAATGTGCGACGCGACAGGCATGCCGCTGAACTTCCACCTGAA
>JANMJZ010000009.1:0-3947 GCA_031371635.1 Sphingomonadales bacterium
TTGAACTTCGACTTGTTCTCGCTGCCGCCGCCCTTGGCCGCGACGTCGATGTGGACCTTGTCGCCCGGCACCATCTCGACCGACAGGACACAGGGGGTATTGTCCTTGGTATTCACCCGCGTGAACGCCGGGTCGGCAAGGATGGAGGCGCGCAGCTTGTTCTCCGGGTGGAGATAGGCCCGACGGACGCCTTCATCGACCACTTCCTGCAGCGAGCGCGTAGAACCGAGCACGCATTGCTGCCCCCATTTGACGAACACGGTGACGATGCCGGTATCCTGGCAGATCGGCCGGTGTCCCTCGGCACACATGCGACTGTTGGTCAGGATCTGGGCGATGGCGTCCTTCGCCGCAGGACCCTGCTCGACCTTGTAGGCCTCACCCAGCGCGCGGATATAATCCATGGGGTGGAAATAGCTGATGTACTGCAGCGCGTCGGCGACGCTGTCGATGAGGTCGGATTCGGCAATCGTGACGTTCATGGCTGGCCCCGCTGTTGAATGGAGCGGCCCTAGAGCGCCGCGGCGGCAGAGAAAAGCCGGTGAGCGGCAGGATCGCCCTGCGGATCGCCGTGGGCGGCCAGGCCATCGGTCCGGCAAGTATCTTTTTTCGTTCGTCGCCCGTTCTCTTGCGCACGAAGAAATCGACGCTTCCCTGCCGCGTCGCTGCACTGCAGCATCGGTGAACCGAATCGAATCTGCGGTGAAACGACTGGTAATCCCGTAATTTACCCTCTTGCGTCTGAAACTGGTTGAGCCACTATAGCTAGCGGTTCGGGGCATGGGGCCGACACAACAGCTTGTATATCATCGTTGCGGACGGGAAGTCGGCACCGGCGGTTTGCGCGCTGTGGATAACGGGGACAATTCCCGTTTTGTTCGCACCCGAACCTAAACATGTGTAATGTCGGGGTTTGTCCCCGAGTCGGTTGTGGTGCGAGCTGCGGGTTGGCGGAACGGGGAAAAGCGCGATGGATTTCAGAGACAATGATGGCAGGACAGAGAGCATGAGCGCGGATTCGGCAACGCTGATGGCTGACGCCATGGCAAGTGCGGCAACCTCGATGACGGGTGCAGCGGCTGTCGAGAAAGCTTCGTCGAAGGATGTCCACGCGCGCCTGTTTGCCGTCGAGGTCGATCATTCGCGCGACGCGCTGCTCACCGATTTCGGCAAGGAAACGCTGAAGGACCGCTATCTGCTGCCTGGCGAATCCTATCAGGACCTGTTCGTGCGCGTGGCGTCGGCCTATGCCGACGACCAGCCGCATGCCCAGCGTCTCTATGACTATATCTCGCGCCTGTGGTTCATGCCGTCGACGCCGGTGCTGTCGAACGGTGGCACGGGACGCGGCCTGCCGATCAGTTGCTATCTGAACTCGGTGCCCGACAGCCTGGAAGGGATCGTCGACACCTGGAACGAGAATGTCTGGCTGGCGTCGCGTGGCGGTGGCATCGGCACCTATTGGGGCAATGTTCGTGGCATCGGCGAACCCGTCGGCCTCAACGGCAAGACCAGCGGCATCATCCCGTTCGTGCGCGTGATGGATTCTTTGACGCTGGCGATTTCGCAGGGGTCACTGCGGCGCGGCTCGGCAGCATGTTACCTCGACGTATCGCATCCCGAGATCGAGGAATTCCTCGAAATCCGCAAACCGTCAGGCGATTTTAACCGCAAGGCGCTGAACCTCCACCACGGCGTGCTTTTGTCCGATGCCTTCATGGAAGCAGTTCGCGACGGAACCGAATGGAACCTGCTCAGTCCGAAGGACGGCAGCGTCCGCCAGACGGTCGATGCGCGCAGCCTGTTCCAGAAGCTGGTCGAGACACGTCTTGCGACCGGCGAGCCCTATATCGTGTTCGGCGATACGGTGAACCGCACGATGCCGCGCCATCACCGCGAACTGGGCCTCAAGGTGTCGACCTCGAACCTATGCAGCGAAATCACGCTGCCCACGGGCAAAGACCATCTGGGCAATTACCGAACAGCGGTGTGCTGCCTGTCGTCGGTCAACCTCGAGACCTGGGACGAATGGAACGGCGACAAGATGTTCATCGAGGACATCATGCGCTTCCTCGACAATGTCCTGACCGACTATATCGACCGGGCTGAGCCGGAAATGTCGCGTGCCAAGTACAGCGCCAGCCGCGAGCGTTCGGTGGGTCTGGGCGTGATGGGTTTCCACAGCTTTCTCCAGGCGCGCGGGCTGCCGTTCGAAGGGGCAATGGCCAAGAGCTGGAACCTGAAGATCTTCAAGACGATTTCGCAGCGCGCCGAGGAAGCGTCGATGCTGCTCGCGGCGGAGCGCGGCCCGTGCCCTGATGCCGAGGAACGCGGCGTGATGGAGCGGTTCAGCTGCAAGATGGCGATCGCACCGACCGCTTCGATCAGCATCATCTGCGGCGGAACCAGCGCCTGCATCGAGCCGATCCCGGCGAATATCTACACTCATAAGACGCTGTCGGGGAGCTTTTCGATTCGGAATCCCTATCTGGAAAAGCTGCTCAGCGAGAAGTCGAAGAACTCGGACGCAATCTGGAATTCGATCCTCGAACAGGGCGGCAGCGTCCAGCACCTCGATTTCCTGAGTGCAGATGAAAAAGCGACGTACAAAACAAGCTTCGAAATCGACCAGCGCTGGCTGCTCGAGCTCGCCGCCGACCGCACGCCGTTCATCGACCAGGCGCAATCGCTGAACCTGTTCATTCCCGCCGATGTGGAGAAATGGGACCTGCTGATGCTCCATTTCCGCGCCTGGGAACTGGGCATCAAGTCGCTCTATTATCTGCGCTCGAAGAGCGTGCAGCGCGCTGGTTTCGCAGGCGGCGTCGAGGCCGACAATACCGCGCTGCCACCAGTGATCGAACTCGAGAGCAAGGATTACGACGAATGCCTCGCGTGCCAGTGATGGCGCGCGAGGCGATGTTGCTAGGCAATCGGGGCGAAGATCAGCTCTGCTGTTCTTCTTCCTCGAACGTCACGGCGACGTCGGCGTTGGCCGACAGGCGAACCTTGTCGCCTTCGACGCCGGCGATGAGCCCGGCCGAGATATAATGGTGGTGGCCCGAATGCGTACCGGTTCCCTCGACGACGTCGGCGCTGCTGTCCTTCTTGGTCAGCTTGATCCGGTCGCCGTCCATATGGTCGACGGTGCCGACGTGGACGCCGTCGGCGCCGATGACTTCCATATGTTCGCGGATCTGGCTGGTATCGACCATGAAAATGGCTCCTTTAATGGGGTAACGGGAACGCAACGCATGGGCGCGGGATTGGGTTCACAGACGCTGTGCGAAGGACCCGATAATGACTGCTCCCCTGATCATGGCGCTGGTGGCGCTGATATGCGCGGGCGGGGCGGCGTTCCTGGTCCTGCGGCCGGCGCCAAGCGAGGCGTCGATCTATCGCCACCGGATTGCGGCGACGATGCTGGCGGCGGGCGCCATCATCCTGGCGGCGTACGCGTGGACGCTCCACCGCTGGGACGCCCTAAGCTGAGCCTGTTCTCACCCAATCGTCATTCAAACCCAATTTCTGCCGGAGCCTGAAGCCATGTCCCTCACCGTCGCGCGCAACCAGTACAAGCCCTTCGAATATCCGTGGGCGTACGACTTCTGGAAGCGCCAGCAGCAGATCCACTGGATGCCCGAGGAAGTGCCGTTGGGCGAGGATTGCCGTGACTGGGCACAAAAGCTGACCGATCACGAGCGCAACCTGCTGACGCAGATCTTCCGTTTCTTCACCCAAGCCGATGTCGAGGTGCAGAATTGCTACCACGAGCATTACGGTCGCGTGTTCAAGCCGACCGAGATCAAGATGATGCTCGCTGCCTTCTCCAACATGGAAACGGTGCACATCGCGGCGTACTCGCATCTGCTCGACACCATCGGCATGCCCGAGAGCGAGTACGGCATGTTCCTCCAATATGAGGAAATGAAGGCCAAGCACGACTA
>JANMJZ010000167.1:0-3115 GCA_031371635.1 Sphingomonadales bacterium
TCTGCGGCTGGATGACTATCGCCAGGCGCTGACGTTCTACATCGATCAGCTGGTAGCGGGCGCGATCCAGGGCATCGTGTTTGCCGAGAATTCCGACAGCGACATCTCTTCCCTTGTTGCGCTGGTTGCTGCCCGGGGCGTCGACGACCGTGTCGAATTCATCGCAAACTATGGTCGTCAGAGCTTCCCGGGACGTCATCGGTCATATGGAGAGTCGCGGTTGCTCGATCACGCCATGGCAACCTCTCGGCTTGTTGCAACCGCAGGCGAGCGGGCGGTGATATGGAAAATCACGGGCCGGTATCAGGTGCGGAACCTGGCGCGGATGGTGAAGACGGCGCCAGCTCGGTTCGATCTCTATTGCGATGTTCGTAACCGTCCCATCGCCTGGCTCGACCTGCGGTTCATGGCATGGACTCGCAGCGGCTATGATCGGCTGCTGCGAGACATCGCCGATCGCCTGGGCGCCGATCCCAAGGAGCCGGCGATGCACGCCTATATCACTGGGGTCCCGGACGCAGGGGTGGTGCGACGCTACCGCACCGAACCGCTCATCGATGGCGTCCGCGGTTGGGACAATCGCAATTACGCAAAAGGCAAGGGCGTGCTGAAATTCTGGATCCGTTCGGCGGCGCGCAAGCTCTTGCCATCCGTGTGGATCTAAGATCGGTCCTGTACAGAGAAGCGGGTCAGGCCAGGATCTTGGCGGGGTTGCCGACCGCGGTGGCACCGGCGGGAACGTCTTGCAGGACCACAGCGTTTGCCCCGACCACGGCATGGTCGCCGATCGTGACGGATCCAAGGATGACGGCTCCCGCCCCGATCAGGACGTGACCGCCGAGCGTGGGCACGTCGCCATTCCGCATCCCCAGCGTAACGTTCTGGAAGATGAGGCAGTTAGGGCCAATTTCGACGTCCGGATGAATGACGATGCCACAGGGATGGGGAATCAGGAATCCACCGGCTATCTTCGAATTGATCGGAATGTCGGCACCCGTGACGGCACTCCAGAAGCGGTGTCGCAGGACGGCGACCTTCCGCGTCACGACGTTGCGGGCGCTTTGCCAATCTCGCAAAGTGCGCACCAGCTTTGCGCCGGGCATCCAGCCCCTGGCGTGTTCTCGCTGCCAGTCGGGGTCGACGGCAGAATTGCCGACGGCCATGCGTTCATCAAGGCGACTCGTCGCTGCTTTGGGCATTAGATTCCTTCTGATGCGCAAAAATGGGATACTGCTTCGGTTCGTCGATCGGCTCGCTCTTGCAAGTATGTAGCGGTTCCTTGCCATCGGACCGAGTTCTTGTCTCGCCTTTCGATTGAACGGGAGTCACCCCAGTTGTAAATGAATTATCGGCTATAGAGCCCGCATCTTGGCAAGACTGTCAGACGCGGCAGGTGCGAGAGCGGGTGATCATGGACGTGTTGAGTATCGGCATTCTCGCCCATAACGAGGCGACGGTTATCGCGGGGACCATCTCGTCGCTGGCCGGGCAATCGATCATGGCCGCCGATTGCGCCGCGGCCCTCGGCATCGAACGGATCGAAATCGTGGTTATACCGAATGGCTGTTCGGATGACACCGCATCGGTGGCCGGGGCAGCTCTGGCCGCCTTGCCTGCGCATGTCGCCACCTCGGTCCACATCATCGCCGAACCGGGCAAGAGCAATGCATGGAACGCCTATGTCCACGATCTCGCGTCTGCGGACGCGACGCTGATTACCTTGATGGATGCCGATATCGAGTTCGCGACCCCGGATGTACTCGAGCGCCTGGTGCGTGAGCTTGCCAATGTCCCGGCCAGCCAGGTTGCGACAGACCGCGCGATCAAAGACTTCCGTCGGAAGAAGTTTCTCACGCCGCTCGACAGGCTGTCGCAGCGCGTGTCGGCGCAGCAGACGGGGAAGGTCGGCCTGTGCGGGCAATTATACTGCGGTCGGGCCGGGGCGTTGCGCGCTATCTGGCTGCCCTCGGGGTTGCCAGTGGAGGACGGTTTCATTGCCGCCATGCTGGTTACGAACGGCTTTACGCGACAGCCTGATAACAGCGCAATCGCCCAGGTCGCCGATGCCAGCCATTTTTTCGAACCAGTGACGGACGTGGTCGGCTTCGTGCGCCACGAAGCGCGGATCATTGTCGGCAGCGTCATCAACGCGTGGCTTTTTGCCTTGCTGTGGGAGGCCGGCGAGAACGGGCATACCGGCGCTTTCATCCGCGACCTGAATTCGGACAACCCCCGCTGGGTCGAAGGGATCTGCGCCCGGGCAAAGGCCGAACGCGGCCACTGGCTGGTACCCGCAACGTTCATATCGTGGCGTTTCGAGCCTCTCCGCCAGCAATCGGTCGGGCGCATGATCGTACGCGCTCCCGTGGCGCTTGCCGCGACGCTGGCGGCTCTGCCTGCCGTACTTCGCGCAAACGCGATTCTGCGCCGCGCCGGCGCCAGTGCTCACTGGTGACCGCGGCGCAAAGCCCCGGTGGGCATCCGGCGCGTCCGTCCCTGCGCATAGTGCTGATCGTCGCCGCGCTGACCGTGCTGCTGGTGACGGCGACAGTCGTGGCCGTCCAGTACCGCCCGGTGCTTGTCGAGCGGCTGCCGTCGAGCCGACTGCGCCATGTCGCCTATGCTCTTTTGGGATGGGTCGTCCCCGCCTCGTCCGGCCTTTCGCGCCGATTGCCTGCGCCACCCGCCACCGTCATCGGCATGAACGCACCGGAAATAAGATATTACGGATCCAGCTTCCCCTTTGCGAACCTGATCATGGGCTCCGACTGGGTGGATTCGGGCTGGCAACCGCTGTCCGAAACCCATCAGGACGCCAACGGCAATATCCGCTCCCTACCCGTAGACGGCGTCGCGCTGCGCGTCCTGTGGGTGCCGCCGACGGGTCCCACCGGATCGGAAATCCGGTGCACTTTCAATGGATCTGGCACGGTTTCGCTCGCCGGGGCCGGGACGATGATCGCTGCCGGCCCGAACAGCCTGACGTTCCGCCTGACCAACACGCACGGACAACCCCAGTGGCCATGGCTCGTGGTGAAGGACATTAATCCGCGGCGTCCGTTGCGCGACCTCGACTGTCGCGAAGCCGACCTGGCGCGAACGGTTCGCTTTCGTC
>JANMJZ010000187.1:0-3835 GCA_031371635.1 Sphingomonadales bacterium
CCTCTTCCCGCGAAAACTGAACGATTCCGCCATTGTCCCGGACAAGTTTATCGACGAGCGCTAGACCCAGGCCGCGCCCCGAGGATTTGGACGAAACAAAAGGTTCGAACAGGTGGTCTATGATCTCCTCAGGCGGACCCGGCCCGTCGTCGCTGACGCCAACCTCTATGGGCAGTGCCCGGCGCTCGCCATTCGCAGCGATGGAGACCCCGTGGCGATAGCGCGTTGTCAGCGTTATCGAACCGCGCTGCCCTTCGGGTACGGCTTCAGCGGCGTTCTTGATCAAATTGAGCAACACCTGCACGAGCGAATCCCTGTGGACGTAAACCTGCGGAAGAGACGGGTCATAGGCGTCCAAAATGTCGATACGGTCGCCGAAACCCGCGACGGAAACAGCGCGGGCATGTTCTAAAATGGCATAAAGGTTTTGCGCGGTGCGCGTGACCGGCCGACTGTCGGTAAACGCCTCCATGCGGTCGATCAGGGCGGTAACGCGGTCGACTTCATCGCGGATAAGCTGCGTCAGGTCGCTCCCCGCACCCACATGGGCGTCGAGCAGTTGTGCTGCGCCTCGAATACCAGACAGCGGGTTCTTGATCTCGTGTGCGAGCATGGCCGCGGCGCCAATAGCTGAACGACCGCGATCGCGTCGGTCGAACTGCTGACCCATCGTTTGCGCGGCCGTGGCGCTCTGCAGGGTGATCAGGCGCCAGCCAGGGTAATCTGCAAGCGGCGTCGTATGGAAATCGGCGCGCAGTCGAACGCCACGTGCCGTTTCCAGCTGGCAGTCATAGGCTGCGAATACCGATTCCCGTCGCAATCCATCGTAGCAGGACGCGGGAATGCGCAGGACGATGCCGAGCGGCTTGTGCAGCAGGTGCGCCGCACTTGCATTCAGGAGCATCTCCGCGGCGGCGTTGACGCTGGCGATGCAGCCCTCCCCATCGAGCACGATCAATGCCGTCGGGAGCGCCGCCACCAGCGCCTCCGCAGCGGGGCCGCACGCGTCGGTCAGGCGGCCGCGCGCGAGCGCCACGGCGCGTAGAACTGATCGAGCATCGACAGCACGGTTTTCGAATCCGGTATTCGGTTCACGTCATTGCGGAACTCGGCCGATCCATGCAGGCCTTTCGTGTACCAACCGATATGCTTGCGGGCCATGTTGACGCCTGTCATTTCGCCATAATGGTCGAGCATCATGAGGTAATGCTCAGTGATAAGGTGATATTGTTCCTCGATGCTGGGGTCGGCGATGTGGCGCCCTTCAGTCAGGAAAGCGATTGTCTGGCCGAGCAACCAGGGGCGGCCATAGGCGCCGCGGCCAATCATCACCCCGTCCGCGCCGGACTGGTCGAGCGCCGTGACGGCATCTTCCGGCGAGCAGATATCACCGTTGACGATGACCGGTATGCCCACTGCATCCTTCACTTTGCGCACGAAGGCCCAATCCGCACTGTCACGATACATCTGGTTGCGCGTGCGACCGTGGACGGTGATCAGCTTCGCGCCGAGGTCTTCTGCGATGTGAGCGAGTTCCGGTGCATTGAGGCGGGTGTGGTCCCAGCCCATCCGCATCTTTACTGTTACCGGCACATCGACCGCCTTTACGGTTGCCTCGATGAGCGATGCAGCCAGCGGCAAGTCGCGCATGAGCGCGGAGCCTGCATCGCCATTGACGACCTTCTTCACCGGACACCCCATGTTGATGTCGATGATAGCCGCGCCGCGATCGGCGTTGAGCTTGGCGGCCTCGGCCATTTCGTACGGGGTGCAGCCGGCCAACTGCATCGACACGGGTTCCTCGGTCGCGTGCCATGCAGCCTTTTGCAACGACTGGCGCGTCTCGCGGATCATCGCCTGGCTTGCGATCATTTCGGTGACGTTGAGACCCGAACCGTAACGGCGCACGATGCGTCGGAACGGCATGTCGGTGACCCCCGTCATCGGCGCAAGGATGACCGGCGCCTCGATTCGGATCGGGCCGATGTTGATGGGCTGGATGCGGGTCACAGGTCTGCCTAATTTTCAGGCAGCCCCGTAGCGCTTATGGCGCTGCGCGGCAAGCACGGCTAAGCGGACCGCGTGCATGACACTATCGCCCTGATTGTTGCAGCCGGCCGCGGCGAGCGCGCCGGTGGCGCAGTGCCGAAGCAGTTTGCTCTGCTGGCCGGCGTCCCGATAATCGCCCGCGCTGTCGATGCGTTCGGCAATCTACCGGTGTTCGTCGTCGTGGGTGACGGACAGCAGGAGGCACTGGCTGTTGCTCTGAACGGACGACAAGTCGCGGGCTCGGTCAAGGGTGGTCCGTCACGGCAGGAGTCGGTACGCAACGGGCTTGCCGCCATCGGCGCGGCGGGGGGTGCCAACAAGGTGCTCGTCCACGATGCCGCCCGACCCCTTTTGCCCCGCTCCGTCCTTGATTCGTTGCTGTCCGCGCTCGATACGCACGACGCCGCCGTGCCGGCGCTCCCCGTCGCTGACAGCCTGGCGCGCGGAGGTCCCATGATGGGTGAGACGGTCGATCGCTCAAACTTGTTCCGGGTGCAGACTCCGCAAGCCTTTAGGACCGATGTCCTGATGACAGCACTTTCGCGCTGGACGGGCGAAAGCGCCACCGACGAAGCACAGGTTGTCCGAGCGGCCGGATTCTCCGTTTCCATCGTTCCAGGGGATATGATGCTGGACAAGGTTACTCATCCCGAAGACTTCGCCCGCGCCGAGGCGCTGATTTCGGCACGCATGATTTCGCGCAGCGCCAGCGGGTATGACGTTCATCGGCTGGCCGAGGGCGAAGAACTTTGGCTCGGCGGCGTCGAAATCGCCCATACGCATGGCCTGTCCGGGCATTCGGATGCCGATGTTGCCCTGCATGCGATCACCGACGCGGTGCTGGGCACGATCGGCGCAGGCGATATCGGCAGTCACTTCCCGCCAAGCGACCCGCAATGGCGCGGAGCGTCGTCAGACCGGTTCCTGGCTCATGCGGCGCAACTTGTTGCGGCCAAGGGCGGGCTTATCGATTTCGTCGACCTGACCCTGATTTGCGAGGCACCCAGAATTGGCCCGCATCGGGACGCAATGCGCAGCCGGATAGCGGAAATCTTGCGCCTCCCGCCAACGAGGATTAGCGTCAAGGCAACTACTACCGAGCGGCTTGGTTTTACGGGTCGCGGCGAAGGAATCGCTGCACAGGCCATCGCGACGGTTCGTATTCCGGAGGATTTGTGAACGACACGACCGACACCGGTGCCGCCGAGCACCGCGACTTTCTTTTGCCCGATGTACTCGTAGAGGCGGCGCGGCGCGTGATCGACGCTAACCGCATTGCGGGGCGGACGGTTGCGGTCGCTGAGAGCTGCACCGGTGGACTCGTTGGCGCCGCGCTGACCGAAATTCCGGGCTCCTCCGACGTACTGATCGCCAGCATCGTGTCCTACGCGAACGAGGCCAAGATCTCCCTGCTCGGGGTCGGCAGCGACATCGTCGAAACGTTCGGCTCCGTGTCGGTAGCTACAGCCTGGGCCATGGCGCGCGGCATGATGGAGCGCAGCGGTGCCGATGTGGCGGTGGCAATTACCGGAGTCGCCGGCCCGCATGGCGGCACCGAGAAGAAGCCAGTCGGCACGGTCGTCTTCGCCAAAGCGATCAAGGGAAGCAGCGCGGATGACATCGACGCGCAAAAGCGCCAGTTTCCCGACACCGGCCGCGGCGGCGTACGACTTCAGGCGGCGCTTTGCGCGCTCGAGCTGCTAGTGCCCGACGAGCCTGCGTAAAGAGCATGGGCGCGCGTTTCGAACGCGCCGATCATCTTGCGAAGCGCCTGGTCGAAGAATTG
>JANMJZ010000232.1:0-6211 GCA_031371635.1 Sphingomonadales bacterium
CGGATCGCCGCTGCCGGACCTGAAGGCCGAATTCAACGACATGCCGCATGTGCGCGGTACCGTGTCGATGGCGCGCGCGGCCGAGCCGAACAGCGCGAACAGCCAGTTCTTCATCGTGTTCATGCCGACCTTGCGCCTCGACAACAACTACACCGCCATCGGCCGGGTGGTCAGCGGGATGAATTTCGTTGATGCCGTCGAGCGTGGCGAGCCGCCCGCCAATCCCTCGAAGATCGTGCGTGCCTGGATCGAAGCCGACGGGCCGAATGCGGCACGTATCCCGTTGCCGGCCGCTTCGCTGACCGCAGCCCCCGCGCCTGCCGCAGCCGCGACCCCGCCCGCGACAGAGGCGGCGAAGCCTGCGCCCGTGCCTGAGAAGAAGCGCAAGAAGGTGCTCGGGATTTTTTGAGCGGCGCGCGCGGCGATGCGCGTCGACCTTTTCGATTTTGACCTGCCCGAGGAGCGGATCGCGTTGCGTCCGGCAAGCCCGCGCGATGCCGCGCGCATGCTTGTCGTCGATGAGGCCGGGCTGCACGACCGGGTCGTCCGCGACTTGCCATCGCAGCTTCGCGCCGGGGATTGCCTGGTGTTCAACGACACTCGTGTCATTCCGGCGCAACTGACGGGCAAACGTGGCGACGCGACGATCGGCGCGACATTGCACAAGCGCGAAGGGCTGCGCACGTGGCGCGCCTTCCTGAAGAATGCGCGCCGGGTGCGCGACGGCGACCGGCTCGATTTCGGCTCCGACGTTGCCGCAATAGCCACCGAAAGAGCCAGCGACGGCAGCGCGTTGCTGACTTTCGAGGGGGAGGAGTTGGTCGAAGTGCTGCTCGCCCGCGCCGGCACAATGCCGCTGCCGCCCTATATCGCGAGCAAGCGTGGTGTGGATGACCGCGATGCCAGCGATTACCAGACGATGTTCGCGCAGAAGGACGGTGCGGTCGCCGCCCCCACGGCGTCACTGCATTTCACGCCCGCGCTCATCGCCGCGCTCGACGCGGCGGGTATCCATCGCGAAACGCTGACCCTCCATGTCGGTGCGGGTACGTTCCTGCCGGTAAAGGCTGAGGATACGACCGACCATGTCATGCATGCCGAATGGGGCCGCATCGATGCCGCGACAGCAGACCGTCTTAACGCAATCCGCGCGGCGGGTGGGCGGGTCGTTGCAGCCGGGACGACGTCGCTGAGGCTACTGGAAAGTGCCGCCCGCGACGATGGCAGCATCGCCGCGTTCGAGGGCGACACGGCCATCTTCATCACGCCCGGCTATCGCTTCAAGGCGATCGACGGGCTGGTCACCAATTTCCACCTGCCGAAATCGACGCTGTTCATGCTGGTCAGCGCGCTGATGGGGCGCGAGCGCATGCAGGCAGTCTATGCTCATGCGATTGCACAAGAATACCGGTTCTACAGCTATGGCGACGCGAGCCTGTTGCTGCCGTAAGGCCCGCGTCGCTGGCCCCTAGCGCGCGCTGGCGACATCCATGCCGTCGACCGCCTTGCTGACAAGCACGTTCACCGCAACGCGACGGTTCTGCGCCTTTCCTTCGGGCGTCGTATTGTCGGCGAGCGGATCCGCCTCGGCCATCCCCGCCGGGGTCAGGACGCGGTATGGCTTCCAGTGGCAGGCCTGCTGCAGGTAATTGATCACCTTGGCGGCGCGCTTCTCGCTCAGCACCTGGTTATAGTCCTCGCTTCCCGTGGAATCGGTGTAGCCGACGACGAGCAGCAGCGCGTTATTGGTGGCCTCCGCCTGCTGGGCGGTGGCGCAGAGGCTGGCTTTCGCCTCTTCCGACAGCGTGGCCTTGCCGGTGTCGAAATTGACGTTGGTCGTTGCCTTCACATTGTAATTGTCGATGTCGCCCACGCGACCGCGCAGCTCGGCGGTCGCGGCGGTCTGCTCGTCGAAGCGCTGGTCGGTGCCGTTGCGGATCATCGACGCGGTCTTGAGGTCGCTGCCGCGGAACGTGATCTGGCTGGCAACCAGACCCGATCCCGCGTCCGACTGCAACGTCTTGACGGTCACCGGCAGGCCGTTCAGCAGATCCCTGGACGTCAACCGGCCACGGCTGCTGCCGAACAGGCCGCTGCTGCCCCTGATACGGGTCGCTTCGGTCACGGCGATGGACGAGCGGGTACCGTCGGGCGCCACGACCTGTATGCGGTTGCCGCTGCGTGCGGAGATGATGCCCTTTACTTCGGGGCCTGCCGTCGTGGGCATTGCTTCGGGCGCGGGCTGGGTACCGGTCACCGTGATGTTGTCGCGTTGGGAAACGGTTTCCTGTGCCATCGCGCCGACCGAAAGTGGCAGGCAGGTCGAGGCGACCAGAATTGCAACGGCTGATGCTCGTGATGGGAAGTGCATGGCTCTACTCTTTCGATCTGGACCCCTGTGATCGGAGGACATGTTGGCCGAATGCTTTCGTGCAGATGAACGACGAGGTTGTGTGCCTTGTCGCGGGGACATGGCGGGCAATTCCTGCGGCAAGCCGAACCTTCAGTACGCGCTGGCCTGTCCCTCCGTCGTCGCCCATGACGGGGCATGACTCGCACTTTCTACTTTCATGGGTGCCCAGGGGCAGCGAGCGAGCTGACTCTGTTCAGCGGAGTTGCGCCGCCACCCTGGACAGTGGCCGACCGCACTATCGCAGAGGAAGGCTCCCCGGAGGAATATCTCCGGCAACTGAGCGCGCAGGTGGGGACTGTGGCGCGGGAACGACCCGTTCGGCTTGTGGGATTTTCGCTGGGGGCGTTCGTCGCGCTGGAAGTTGCCAGCCGCCTGCCCGGGCTCCCGGTGACCCTCGATCTGGTGTCGGCCGCCGCACCGCTGCAGCTTGGCGACTTTCTGCCGCACATGGCCGGCAAGCCGGTCTTTGCGACCGCCATTCGCTCTCCGGCAGCGTTCGACGCTCTGACCGCGGTACAGGGCGCGGTTGCATCGATCATGCCGGCACTGCTGATGCGTAGCGTGTTTGCGGACCCGCGCGGTGACGACGCAGGACTGGTTGCCGACGCGCAGTTCCGGACAGGCATGCGGCATGTGCTGTGGGAGGGCTTCGGGGCAGGGCGCTCTGCGTATCGGCGCGACGTGAAGGCCTATGTCACGGACTGGTCGCCGGTGCTGGACCGAATCCGCCACCCCGTCACCTTGTGGCACGGCACGGCTGACAATTGGACGCCGCCAGCGATGGCGCATGCCCTCGCCGAACGCCTGCCGCAGGGGGCGGAGGTGAACTGGGTGCCGGAGGGGTCGCATTTTTCGACGCTTCGCCATTTCATGCGCCATGATGCCGGTTCGATCCGGCAATAGCCAAGCGGCGGCGGCGTCGCTAAGCGCGCGCGGGCAATGAGCGCACTGACCTTCTCGATCGCCGCAACCGACGGCTTTTCGCGCACGGGCGCAATCGCGTTGCCGCGCGGCGAGATACGGACGCCTGCCTTCATGCCGGTCGGAACTGCCGGCACCGTCAAGGGCATGAAGCCCGGCGATGTGCGCGCGCTGGGCGCCGACATCATTCTCGGCAACACGTATCATCTGATGCTGCGACCGGGCGCGGAGCGGCTCGCGCGGCTGGGTGGGTTGCACGCCTGGATGGGCTGGGACCGGCCGATCCTGACCGACAGCGGCGGCTATCAGGTCATGTCGCTCGGCGACCTCACGACGAAGAGCGAGGAGGGCGTAGCGTTCAAGTCGCACCTCGACGGGTCGAAGCACATGCTGAGCCCCGAACGCTCAATGGAGATCCAGACGGCGATCGGCAGCGATATCGTCATGGCCTTCGACGAATGCACGCCGTTCCCGGCGACGCACGAAGTGGCGGAGGCGTCGATGCAGCGCTCGATGCGCTGGGCCCGGCGGTCGCGCGAAGCGCTGACCAATAACGCCGCGCTATTCGGCATCCAGCAGGGGTCGATGTTCGAGGATCTGCGGCAGGTTTCTACCGACGCGCTGACGGGGGTGGGCTTCGACGGTTATGCGGTCGGCGGGCTGGCCGTGGGGGAGGGGCAGGCCGAGATGTTTCGCGTCCTCGACTTCGCCGTGCCGATGCTGCCTGCCGACAAGCCGCGCTACCTGATGGGGGTCGGCAAGCCCGACGACATTGTCGGCGCGGTGGAGCGCGGCATCGACATGTTCGACTGCGTCCTGCCGACGCGATCCGGGCGCAACGGGCAGGCCTTTACCTGGGACGGGCCAATCAACATCCGCAACGCAAAGTTCGCCGAGGACATGACGCCGCTCGACCCTGAGTCGCCGGTTGCCGCGTGGAGCAAGTCCTACCTGCATCACCTGGTCCGGTCGGGTGAGATGCTGGGCGCCATGCTGATGACCGAGCATAATCTGTGGTTCTACCAGCAAGTCATGGCGGGCCTGCGCGGGGCGATCGGGGCCGGCACGCTCGCCGAATGGGCAAACGGATTTCGCGCGCGCTATCTGGACAGGATAGCGCGCACGGCTCCATGAAGCCTGTATGATCGATGCCCGTCTTACCCGCCGCCGGCTCGTGACGTCGTTGCCGTTGCTGGCCCTGCCAAGCCCTCTTCTTGCGCAGCGGGCGGCAATCGAAGCCCGTCTGGTCGTAGAGGATGGACGCCTGTGGATCGCAGCCCAGATCGGAGACCAGCTCCTGCGGTTCGTGGTCGATACAGGGGCGTCCGGCAATTTTATTCGGCCCGAAATTGCGAAGTCGCTGGGCATGACGAACGTCTCGGCCGGAAGTGCCGTGACGGGCGTCGGTGGCAAGTCGCGCGTGATCGGCAGTGCCGAGGCGCGCAACGTCGTCGTCGGGGGCGTGGTGCGGCAGCCTCGGATGCGATTCTCAATGTATGATTTCGGGCGTGGCATGCCGGACGATGCCGCCGGACTTTTGGCCGCAGGACTGATCACCTCATACGACAGCGATCTGCTTCTTGGCGAAACCCTGGCAACTTGGCGCATCTGGCTCGACGGTCGTCCGACGCTACCCGATGGCCGGTTGCTCGACGGAACGACGATCAGCCGCCGCCATGAGCGAGAAGCGTCGGAGCGGATAACCGTCACGGCGCAAATCGACGGCAAGCCCTATCGCCTGATGGTCGATACCGGTTCGCCGAGTTCGCTGCTGCTTTTCCCACGAGCGACCCTGCGAAGCGGCCTATGGGATGCGCCGACCTGGGCGCCGCAGCGCGTGAGCGGGTTCGGCGGCGCGGCAAGCCGACTGTCGCGGACGACGCGTGCCACACGCCTCGACTTTGGCCCGCTGGCGCTCAAGCGCCCCTTCGTCACGCTGTCCAATCCGATGGACCCTGCCTTCGGCGATATCGACGGTATCATGGGATTGCCCATGATGGCGCTGTTCGACTGGTCGCTGGATGTCGGCAAGGGCAAGATCTGGCTGAAGCGTAACGTTCGCAAGCCGGAAGCGGATCGTTATGGCCGGTCCGGCATCTGGCTGAAGCGCGAGGCCGACGGCAGCGCTTCGGTCGAAACGGTCGGCGCGGGAAGTCCGGCTGCCGTCGCTGGCGTTACGCCGGGTATGCGCGCGTCGCGGTTCGACGACATCCTTGCCCGGCTCAATGGCCCGGCGGGCACGACAGTCCAGATCGACGGGCGAACCATTACCTTGGCCGACTATCTCTGAACCGTCAGCCCCAGCGCCTCGCGCCGGATCCAGCGCCACAGCACGAGCACCGCGACCACCGCAAGTCCGCTTGCGAGGCCCAGCCAGATGCCGAGGCCGCGCATCCCGACGGGGAAGGCCAGCGTCACGCCTATGCCGACGCCGATGACCCAATAGCCGATCACTGCATAGATCATTGGCCAGCGCGTATCGTGCAGTCCGCGCAAGACGCCCGCGCCCACGACCTGCGCGCCGTCGACGATCTGGAACAGCGCCGCCACCGACAGGAACGAGACGGCGAGCGGGACGATGACGGCGTTGGCTGAATCGTTCAGGTCGAGGAAGATGCCTACGAGCTGGCGCGGGAATACGAGCAGCGCAAGCGCCGTCGTGCACATGAAGCCGACGCCTAGGACGAAGGCCAGCCAGCCCGCGCGCGTGATCAGCCCCTTGTCACCCGCGCCGAGCCCGAGCCCGACACGTACCGTCGCCGCTTGTGCCACGCCCATCGGGACCATGAAGGCGAACGCGGCGATCTGGATCGCGACGGCATGCGCGGCGAGCGAGGCTCGGTCGATCAGGCCCATCACGAACACCGCCGCGTTGAA
>JANMJZ010000242.1:0-50902 GCA_031371635.1 Sphingomonadales bacterium
GTCAGCGCCAGGACGGGCCGCGGGCTTGCTGTTCATGGGGGAACCCTCCCTGGGCGGCACGAGAGCAGGGGCCTGCATTTCACTTCGGACTATCCCGAAATGCTACCCGAGCCGGTCGACACGATCCTGATTCCCTAGCGCTGTAAAAGCGTTGCTTTTTTGCAACGCACAATGAACGATTTATCCTTCATCAACCAAGGCTGTTGCCGCTGTAACGTGACCGCAACATATGCACCGCAGGGGCGCCCTAACGGCGCGTGACGTCGCGATCTGGGTCCCTGAACGGGCTCGCTAGGGAAAAAACAAATGAAGCATCAGCTGTATTTCGGCGTGGCTCTGGCTGCGCTTTCGTTTTCGAGCGCGGCATTTGCGCAGTCGTCGGGCACCATCGCGGCGGAAGAGGAAACCGAAATCGTCGTGACCGGTTCGCAAACGCGCAGCGGCATTAACGGCGTCGATGTTCCGGAAACGCCCAAGGCACGCACGGTCCTGAGCAATGAAGTGCTGCGCCAGGCAGCGCCCGGCCAGTCGCTGTTGCAGGCGATCAACATCGTTCCCAGCGTGAACTTTACCAACAACGATCCGTTCGGTTCGTCGGGCGGCAACGTTCGTATCCGCGGGTTTGACGGCAACCGCATCTCGCTGACGTTCGACGGGCTGCCGCTGAACGATACCGGCAACTATGCCATTTTCTCGAACCAGCAGCTCGACCCCGAAATCGTCGGCCAGGTCAACGTCAACCAGGGCACTACCGACGTCGATTCGCCGACGGCGGCGTCGTCGGGCGGCACAATCAACTATCGCACGATCGTGCCGAGCGAAGAGCCGGGCGCGATCCTCGTCGCGTCGTACGGCGAAAGCTACAAGGGCCGCAGCTTCAACCGGATCTTCGGCAAGCTGGAGACGGGCGATCTGTTCGGCACCGGCGTCCGTGCGTTCATCTCGGCATCGAGCGCCCGAAACGACAAGTTCCGCGGGTTCGGCCAGATCGACAAGCAGCAGTATAATGCGCGCCTGTACAAGGAACTGGGCAGCAACGGCGACTTCATTTCGTTGGGCGGGCATTACAACCAGAACCGTAACAACGCCTATAGGAACAACATCACCTTGGCTCA
Organism: Sphingomonadales bacterium; assembly: GCA_031371635.1. GTDB lineage: Bacteria > Pseudomonadota > Alphaproteobacteria > Sphingomonadales > Sphingomonadaceae > Sphingomonas_O. The sequence goes on from JANMJZ010000242.1 coordinate 1,116, forward strand.
GGCGGCGTTCGATCTCGCCAATGACGGGCGCTACAATGCGGACAACAACCAGTTCTGCGTGCGGCCTACCCCCGGTGCGGGCGCACAGAACGAGGCCTCGACAAGCCAAGGCGTAGCAAACACGCAGCTGCCCCCGAATCTGTCGGCGACCGCCCCCACCCAGGACACCAGCTGCACCAACTATTATAATACCCGCATCAACCCTTCGAACACGGGCAACGTCCGCTTCAATTCGAAGTTTTCGATCACTGACAAACTGACGTTCACGCTCGACGCCGGCTATCAGTATGTGCTGGCCAACGGTGGCGGCTTTACCGCGCAGAGCTCGGCGACAGCCGACAATTCGACGTCGGAAGCCTCGCTGCGCGCACGGGGCTTCGGCACGGCCGCTGGTTCGGACTTCAACGGTGACGGCGATCTGCTCGACACGGTTGCTTTCTATTCGCCGTCGAACACCAATACGAACCGTTACACTGTTCTGTCGTCGCTACGCTGGGACTTCAGCGACGATCAGTATGTCCGCGTCGCCTATGCGTTCGACAAGGGTCGCCACCGCCAGACCGGCGAATATGGCTATTATGATGCGGCCGGAAATCCTGAATATGTCTTCGGTGGTCGTGCCGGGTTCCGTAGTCCGCGAGATGCCAATGGTTATGCCTTGCGCAGCCGTGACCGTTTCTCGATTGCCGAACTCAACCAGATCTCGGGTGAATATCGCGGCAAGTTCTTCGACAACAAGCTTGAGGTCGTGCTGGGCGTGCGTGCGCCGTTCTTCCGCCGCGAACTGAACCAGTATTGCTACACCATCGCCACCAATGCGAACCCCATCTGCACCTCTGGCACGTTCGGCACGACGCCGATCCTTCCGGCGGCGGGTTATTATGTCATCCCGAACAACACGGTGTTCGCCGGCGCCATTCCGGCCAATGCTGTCTATGCCCCGTTCAGATCGACCTATAACTACAAGAAGGTGCTGCCGAACGTGGGCTTCACCATCCGTCCGGCAGACAATTTCCAGATCTATGGTGCCTATGCCAAGGGCTTGTCGGTGCCGCGCACGGACAACCTCTACCGCGCGCCGATCATCAACGTGGCACCCGAACAGTCGGACAACTTCGATCTCGGCGTCCGTTATTCGTCGAGCATGGTGCAGGCTTCGCTGGGGGCGTTCTACAACCGCTTCACCAACCGCATCCAGCAGACGACCGATAACGATACCAACAGCCCGACCTTCGGCCAGTCGGTCAATCGCAACGTCGGCAAGGTCGAGATCAAGGGCGTCGAGGCAAGCTTGAATGTCCGGCCGTTCCCGTGGTTCTCGTTCCGCGGGTTCGGTTCGTACCTCGATGCACGCTACAAGGACAATCTGGTCCTTTCGTCGACGGTTACCCTGCCGCTCGCAGGCAAGCGCCTCGTTGAGACCCCCGAGTGGCAGTACGGGTATCGCGCGCAGTTCAACTATGGTCCGGCACAGCTCGGTCTCGAATTCAAGCAGCGCACGAGCCGCACCGCGACCGACCTGAACGACGTCGTCGTCCCCGGCTACAACACGTTCAACGTCGATGTGCGGTTCAGCCTTGCCAAGTTCGGCCTCGAAAAGACGTTCATTCAGGTCAACGTGGATAACGTTTTCGACACTCAGTATCTCGGTTCGATCAGTTCGACCCAGTCGCTGGGCACGAACAGCGCGGGGCTGGTCACGGGTACCGGCATTACGACTGCGACCTCGCTTCCAGGCGGCAACAACCCGACCTTCGCCTATGGCTCGCCGCGCGCCGCAGTCATCTCGCTGCAGGTCGGCTTCTAACTCCCAGCCGAATCGGGAAAGCAAAACCGCCGTCCCTCAGGGGGCGGCGGTTTTTCTTTGCCCGATCAGGTCGCGGCGACCGCCGGCACTGCCGCCGGCCCGATCATGCTGCGCAACGGCCGGGCCATCACCCGGCGGACCATCGGCTCGAAGAATTCGAGCGGCTCCGAAGCATAGTCCGGGTCGAACGCCGCCTGATCGTACTTCGCGCAAAATTCTTCGCAGGCGGCGAAATGGGGGTTGCCGCGAAACGCTTCGCGCGCGTTGCGGTCCATGCCGAGGTAGTGGAAGTAATAATAACCCTGGAAGGCGCCGTGGTTCGCGCAGATCCAGTGCTCTTCCTCGGTCACGAACGGCTTGACGATCGCCGCCGCGACATCGGGGTGGTTAGAGCTGCCGAGCGTGTCGCCGATATCGTGGAGCAACGCCATGACGACATAGGTCTCGCCGCGCCCATCGCGATAGGCCCGCGTTGCGGTTTGCAGGGAGTGTGTGAGCCGATCGACTGGAAAGCCGCCATAATCACCGTCGAGCAGCTTCAGATGATCGAGCACGCGTGTCGCGACGTCGGCAGCAAAGGGCACGAAATGCCCGGCGATTGCGGCCCAATCCTCCTGCGTGCCGTCCACCATCGCGCGGAACTTGGCACGGGGCTCCTCGTGCGTCTCGATATCGGCCATCGCTGCTCTCCTATTCCGTTGGGGGTCACGCCCATCGAAACCTTGTCCTTCCTCGAAGCTAGGACAAGGGCAACCCTTCGACAAGCTCGGGACGAACGGTTAGGTGTAGCGCAATGGCGACTGTTTCCACTTCCCCGGCGGCGTTCTTCGACGACAAGAACCGCGCTTTCTGGCTGCTGCAGGGTGCGGGCTGGGCCGGTTATCTGATGCTGCGCATCGCCAGCGGCATTGCCAACGGCGTGGGCCTGCCTGTCGTCATCCAGGTGCTGGTCTCGGCGGCCACCGGCTATTCGATGACGCTCGTCATGGCCGCGGTCTATCGCTGGCTGATCCGAAAGTCGCCGCTGGTGATCTGGACCGGCACGCTGGCGACCGTGGCCATATCGGTCGCTGCGTATGCGGTCATTGACGCCTGGGTCTATACGATGATCAACGAGGGCCGGAATGTCGTTCAGATCGACCTTATCCTTGGATCGGCGACGCTGAACACGCTTCTGCTCGGCGCCTGGTCGGCGCTTTATTATTCGATCAACTTCTTCCTGATTTCGGAACGCCAGACGCTGCAATTGCTCAAGCTTGAGGCCACCGCGTCTTCGGCGCAGCTGGCCATGTTGCGCTACCAGCTCAACCCGCACTTCCTGTTCAATACGCTCAATTCGATTTCGACGCTCGTCCTGCTCAAGCAGAACGACCGCGCCAACGCGATGCTGGGCCGCCTTTCGTCGTTCCTGCGCTATACCCTCGTCAACGAGCCCGAGGCGCAGGTCACGCTCGAACAGGAATTCGAGACGCTGAAGCTCTATCTCGACATCGAGAAAATGCGGTTCGAAGAGCGGCTGCAGGCCCGGTTCGAGATCGATCCACGCGTAGCCAAGGCACGCCTGCCCTCGCTGTTGCTTCAGCCACTTGTCGAAAATGCAATCAAATATGCTGTCACGCCGCAAGAGGAAGGCGCAGAAATCGCGGTTGCGGCGCGGCTCACCGGGGATCGGGTGCAGATCACCGTGTCCGACACCGGGCCGGGGTTGAACGATGCGACAGTCCGCCCCAGTTATTCGACCGGCGTCGGGCTGGCGAACATTCGCGACCGGCTGACGCAGGCTTACGGGCCCGACCATCGCTTCGACAGCGGCAATGCTCCGGACGGGGGTTTTGTCGTTACCGTCGAAATCCCGATGGTCGTCGAGGCGCAACGATTAGAGGCCGCATGACCATAAGAACAATTATCGTCGACGACGAAAAGCTGGCTATTCAAGGTATGGAGCTTCGGCTCACGCCGCACGACGATGTCGAAATCGTCGATACCTGTTCCAATGGGCGCGAAGCGATTCGCTCGATCAAGACCAACAAACCAGACCTTGTCTTCCTCGACATCCAGATGCCTGGCTTCGACGGGTTTTCGGTCGTTCAGGGCCTGATGGAGGTCGAGCCGCCGTTGTTCGTGTTCGTGACGGCCTATGCCGACCACGCCATCCGCGCGTTCGAGGCGCAGGCAGTCGATTATCTTATGAAGCCGGTCGAGGAGGCGCGGCTTGCTGATACGCTCGACCGCGTTCGCCAGCGGCTGGCCGAAAAGCGCGGGGCGGAGGAAGCCGGACGGCTCATGGAAGCGCTGACCGAGCATGCGCCCGAGGCTGCAGAGGAACTGGGGACAGATGGCGGCGATGCGCCCGCAGCCAACCGCTTCGAAAAACTGATCAATATCAAGGATCGCGGCCAGATTTTCCGTGTCGATGTCGACAATATCGAGCGCATCGATGCCGCAGGCGATTACATGTGCATCTACACGGCTGAAAATACGCTGATCCTGCGTGAAACGATGAAAGACCTCGAGCGCCGGCTCGACCCGCGCCGGTTCCAGCGCGTCCACCGCTCCACGATCGTCAACCTCGACCTCGTCAAGCAGGTAAAGCCGCACACCAATGGCGAATGCTTCCTGGTGCTCGAGTCGGGCGCCAGCGTTAAGGTGTCACGCAGCTATCGGGACGTCGTCGCTCGGTTCGTGCACTGACGCGCGGCGCAAAGATTTAGCGCAAGCTAGATCGAGCAGGTCCGCCGCGCGTCCGGCCAGCCTTTCTCAAGCGAGGACCGAAGGCGCGGCTTTGCCGTGACGCTCACCACCATCGTCCGTCCGCGACGTGATCTCGCGAAAGATTTCGCGATAGCGCGCATGTTCGGTGCCGCAGATGCGGTCCCACCAGGTGAAATACAGGCCATAGTTCGAGCCGAACCCGCCCGAATGGTGCAGGTCGTGGTGCGTCGTCGTGGTGAAATTGCCCCAGAACCAGTGGTCGGCATAACCCCGCGGGTGAAGCTCGGTGCCGCAATGGCCCCAAGCGTTGCGAATGATCATGATGCCGAGGAAGATGAAAAAGGCGCCATCGGGCGTAGGAATCGTCAACTGCCATAGGACGGGCATGCCCGTGTGCAGCGCGGCTTCGCGCCAGTCGAAGGCATAGGCCGTGAACGGCGTTGGCGTGATCGTCTTGTGATGCGTCCGGTGCCAGCGCTTGAAGAAATACGGCCGGTGGATGAGCCGGTGCGTCCAGTAGAAATAAGCGTCATGCACGACAAGCAGCGCGACCACGAAGCCAGTCGTAACCAGCCAGTTGTCGGGCCCGGTCCAGCGGCCCGCGCCGAACCCGTGCGCCTTCAGCCAGAGCACGGGCGTGAAGACGATCGCGTAGACCGCGACAGTCCGAAGCGAGGTTAGGAGTTCACGCGTGTAATCGGCGCGAGACGCCCGGCGCGCCTGGATGATGCGGGCTTTCCATCCCGTACGATGCGCGATGTAGAGCACTGCCGACATCAGCAGCGTGGCCACGACATAGCGTCCGCCGTCGAACAGGAAGGCATTGGGAAAGACGTGGAGCGCGGCGTCGAGCAGGGTCATATCGTGCGGCATGGGTCAGGCCTTCGGCTGGTTGATGCCTGCGGGGTGGCGCAGCTGCCTCCCCGCGTCGCGGCGTTTCCGAAATCGACCGGTCGAATTACGAAATTCGATCAGCGCGCCAGCGCCCGCGCCCGAAATTCCGTCGGGGTGCACCCCTGCAGGTCGCGAAAGGCGCGGTTGAACGGGGCGAGGCTGCCGAAGCCGGCATCCATCGCAATCGTCAGGATCGGCACGTCGCGCTGTGCCGGATCCGACAGCGCCTCGGTCGCCTCGCCGATCCGGAAGCCATTGAGATAGGCGTTGAAGTTGCGAGCCCCGAGCCCCTGATTGATGGCACGGCGTAATCGATATTCGGGCACGCCAAGCCGCGCCGCCACAGCCGTGATGGTCAACCCATCCTGCCGATAGAGCCGCTCGCGCCGCATGTCGGCGTCGAGCCGAACCAGCAGTGCCGAATCGTCGTTGTCCGGGCGCGACACCGCGTCCACGGCCCGTATCGGGGCCGCGACCAGCGCGGGGTCACGCCAGCCGAGCGTGAATATCGCAACGGTGACGGCGAGCAGCAACATGCTGGCGCCGTTTGCGATGCGCCAGCCGACGGGCGGCGGCCAACTGGCTGTCCAGAGCTCGGCCATCACGACCCACAGGATCGCGACGGAAATTGCCGCCGTCAGCGCAATTCGCACCCGCCGCCGCGATTCGACCAGATCGGCCGACCAGCCCTTCAGGGTGGCGCGTATCGCAAGCGCAATGGCCACGACGCTGAAGAGGCGCCAGACGAGCGCCAGCCCGAAATAGCGTATGTGCAGCGACCAGAAGAGATAGTTGGTGACAAAGCCGCTGAGCACGGTCGCAGCCACGAACAACCAATGATAGGCACGTAGGCGAAATTCGTCATCGAACCAGCTGGCGGCGAACAGCCAAAACAGCGCGGGCGACGCCAGGCTCATCAGATGCAGCGGCAGTCGCCACGGGTTGCGAAAGGGGTACCAGGTGTCGATCAGGATGAGGGCAACATAGCAGGCACCGCCGAGGCAGAGCACCGCGCCTAGTCGCGCCGTCAGCGACCGGCGCCAGTCGCAGGCGAACATGAACGAGAGAAGCGCGAACAGGCCGATTGCGCCGCCGCGTAGCATTGCGTCAATGACGGTGAGCCCCATGGGCGTGAACCTAGCGGCAGCTTTACGACGTGGCAAAGCGACGTCGTCAGTCGTCGCTTTGGCGAAGCCGGCCGGCCGGGCCGAAGAGTAGCATGAATTTAGCTTTGCTAAATTCTAGGCGCGGCCCGGCGTAAACAGCAGCGCGGTGCCGTTCATGCAGTACCGCTTGCCCGTCGGCTTCGGCCCGTCGTCGAAGACATGGCCGAGATGACCGCCACAGCGTCGGCAGACGACTTCGGTCCGCTCGAAGCCCAGCGTCCGGTCGACGTTCGTCAGGATGGCATTGGGCAGGTGATCGTAGAAGCTCGGCCATCCGGTGCCGCTGTCGAACTTGGTCTTCGACGAGAAATTCGGAAGCTTGCATCCCGCGCACGAAAAAATGCCGGCGCGGTGCTCGTTCAGGAACGGCGACTGGCCCGGCGTGTCGGTCGATTCCTGGCGGAGCGTCCGGTATTGCGCAGGGGTCAGCCGCTTTTTCCATTCGGCATCGCTCAGCGTAAGTTCGTACTTGCGCGCCGCGGCCTTGGCACAGGCCGCCGTCGCGAAGATGCCCGTTATGGCCAGCGTGCTTGAAGCGGTCACGAAAGTGCGGCGGTTGAGGGTCATGGCGTCGTCTCCCGGATGATGTGTCATATACGGATTCCGGGTCGTTTCGGTTTCATCCATCAATAATGTTCGAGCTTCACCGGCAGCGCCCGATAGCCGTTGACAAAGCAGGCCGGGACTCGGGTCGGTTCCCCCTGCGGCACGGCCCGTAGTCGGCGTTTAGCCATTTCCTCGAGCAGCACGATCAGCTGCAACTCGGCGACGCGCGCGCCGACGCAGCGGTGAATGCCATAGCCGAACGACAGGTGCCGCCGCGCATTCTCGCGATCGACGATGATCTTGTCGCCGTCCGGGAAGACGGTCTCATCGCGATTGGCCGAGATGTACCAGAGGACAAGCCGGTCACCCTTTTTGATCGCATGCCCGTCGATCTCGGTGTCTTCGGTCGCCGTACGTCGCATGTGCGCCAGCGGCGTCTGCCAGCGGATCAATTCGCTGACGGCATTCGGGATGAGCGAAGGGTCGGCCTCGAGCTTGGCGCGCTCGTCGGGAAACTGCGCAAGACCATGGGCATAAGCCGTCATCGAGTTGCGCGTCGTATCGTTGCCGCCGACGATCAGCAGGATCAGGTTGCCCATGAACTCGCCGTCATCCATGTGCGCCATGGCGTCCGAATGCAGCATGATCGAAATCAGGTCGGGCGTCTGCGGCTTGCCTTTCTTCGATTCCCACAGCTGGTGGAAGGCGGTTCCCATCTCGAAAGCGGTGGCGAGGCGCCTTTGCCGATCCTCGAACGTGCCGAAGGACTCGACATCGCCGAGCGCATCCGACCAGCGCGTCAGATTCTGCCGATTTTCCCAGGGAAAATCGAACAAGCGCGCGAGCATGCCCGTGGTGAGTTCGATCGAGACGCGCTCCACCCAGTCGAACGTCTCGCCGATCGGCAGCGAATCGAGCACTTCGGCGGTCCGGGCCACCGCATCCTCACGCATCTTGACGATCTCGCTCGGCGTGAAGGCCGGGGCCACCGTACGGCGCTGGGCGGTATGCTGCGGCGGGTCCATCGCAATGAACATCGGCATCCGGACCTCGCCGTCGAGGATGCGCTCGGGATCGCCCGCGACCGTGATGCCGCCGACTTCCCATGAGGATGAGAATATTTTGGGCAGCGCTTCGACATGGACGATCGGTTTATAGGTCGTGATCGACCAATAGGGTCCAAAGCGCCCGTTCTCGCATCGGTATATGCCACCCGCCTCGCGCAGTTCGCGAAACGGCGCATGCCAACTATGCGACGTATACAAATGCGGTTGCGTGACATCGAGCCTGTCGCATTGGTCGGGACCAGCCATGAACTGGTCGTCGGGGCGTTCGATCGCTGCGGTCGCCATTGCACCTCTCCCGTGCTGTTTGGTTGCAGGTTGCAACCTAACTGACAGGCTTGTCAATAGTCAGCGCGTGGGCACCGGCTCTGCGCCGGAATAGTCGTAGAAACCCCGGCCCGATTTGCGGCCCACCCACCCTGCCTCGACATATTTGACGAGCAGCGGCGCCGGGCGGAACTTGGGATCGCCGGTCGAGGTGAACAGCACGCGACAGATCTCCAGGCAGGTATCCAGCCCGATGAAGTCGGCGAGCGTAAGCGGCCCCATGGGGTGGTTGAGGCCGAGCTTGCACGCCGCGTCGATGTCGCGAATCGTGGCCACTCCCTCGCCGAGCGCGAAACAGGCCTCGTTGAGCATCGGCATCAGCACGCGGTTGACGATGAAGCCGGGCGCATCATTGGCATGGACGATTTCCTTACCGAGCGACTTTCCATAGGCCTCGACCGCGCTAACCGTCGCATCGCTGGTCGCCAGCCCCCGGATGACCTCGATCAGGCCCATCACTGGCACGGGATTGAAGAAATGCACGCCAATAAAGCGCGCCGGGTCGGACGACGCGCTCGCGAGGCGCGTGATCGGGATGGACGACGTGTTCGTGGCAAGGATCGCGTCGGCGCGCAGCACCTTGGCGACATCGGCAAAGATGGCGCGCTTGATTTCCTCGCGCTCCGTGGCGGCCTCGATCACCAGGTCGCAATCGCCGAACGCCGCCACGTCGCCGACCGGCTCGATGAGCGCGAGCGTCGCGTCGCGGGACTCGCCGGTGGTCTTCTCCTTTTCTACCAGACGGCCCAGGCCCTTGGCGATACCCGCCTTGCCTTTGTCCGCGAGCGCGAGGTCCCGATCCGACAGCAGCGTGCGATAGCCTGCCGCCGCCGAAACCTGCGCGATACCCGCACCCATTTGCCCCGCGCCGATTACACCGACTGTTTTCATTGTCTTTCTCCGAAGCTAGCTTGAGGCCATGCCCATTCTTCTCGCCCTTGCCGCTGCCACCGCCTCACCGCAACCCGGCGAGCTGAAGACGTTCAGGGACTGGATCGTCGGCTGCGACAATGGCCGCGCCTGCCAGGCAGTGGCACTGGTCCCGGAGTCCGAAGACGGCGAGAACTACCTCATGCTCGTCATCGAACGCGGGCCCGAGGCGCAGGCGAAGGCAAAACTCAGCTGGGGCGCGCCCGAGGGACCCGCAAGACGGGCGACCATTGCGATCGACGGCAAGCCGGTCGCCCCGGTGGATGGCACGGAGATCGACATAAGCCCGTCGCTCGCCGCCGCACTCGCCGCGGGCGGCAGTGCGGAGATTTCGGCCTCGCCCGGCGGCAAGGCAGGGAATGCATCGCTTGGCGGACTCGCAGCCGCCATGCGCTATATGGACGACCGTCAAAAGCGTGTCGGTACGGTTACCGCCCTTGTTGCGAGAGGCCCCGCAATATCGGTACCGCCCCCGCCGCCGCTGCCCGTCGTGGCCGTCCCGCCAAAGACGACCGCCCCGCCTGCGAAATTTCGTGCCGGCGACATCAAAAAATACCAGGGCGACGACGGATGCGGCGTGTCCGCCGACAGCTTCAAGCCCGAGGCCTATCGGCTCGATACGACCCACACGCTGATCATGGTGCCGGCCGTCTGCGGCAACGGGGCGTATAATTACTTCACGACAGCGCTGCTCGTCCCGAACACGGGCGCGCCCGTCACGCCCGCAAGATTCGACGCGCCGACCGGAATGGGTGAGGCCGGCAACACCGATCAGAGTCTCGTGAACGCTGCGTACGATGACAGAACCAAGCGGCTGTCGACCTATGCCAAGGGGCGCGGGATCGGCGATTGCGGCGTGACGCAGCAGTTCGTCTGGGACGGAAGGCGCTTTCGCCTCATCGAGCAAAGCGAGATGGGCGAGTGCCGGGGTTCGGTCGATTACATCCGAACGTGGCGCGCAACGGTGCGCTAGGGGGCGGATTTGGCGGGCCGGGCCTCTGCCAGGATGAGCGCAAAACTATCGGCTGCGTCGGTCCATTCTGCAACGGGCGACCATCCCCCTGCCCGCAACAGCAACCGGGCATCGCGCGCGCCATATTTGTGGCTGTTCTCGGTATGGATGCTTTGGCCTCTCGCCATCGAGAATGGCATGCCTTCGACAGTGAAATCGATGTCGCGCCGCGCGACGAGATGCATCTCGATCCGTGCATAATTGTCGTTCCAGCGCGCCTCGTGCGCGAATGCCTCTACAGGGATCGTGCCCCGAAGTTCGCGATTTATTCGGACGAGCAGATTGATGTTGAACCGGGCTGTCACGCCCGCGGCGTCGTCATAAGCGGCGACCAGCGTCTCGGCATCCTTCACCCGGTCCATCCCGATCAACAGCATTGCGCCAGTGCCGAGACTGTCGAGCATAGTGCGCAGCAGGTCGGTCGCGGTGCGCGCGATCATGTTCCCAATCGTGGAGCCGGGAAAAAAGCCGAGGCGCGGCGTGTTGGCGATGGCGTCAGGCAGGATCAAGCTATGCGTGAAGTCACCTTCCAGCGGGAGGACGGGCAAGCCGGGAAAGTCTGCTGCCAGCGATGCTGAAGAGGCGCGAAGGAAGTCCCCCGAAATGTCGATAGGCACGTACGCTGACGGCGCGACGGCGCGCAGAAGATGCGGCGTCTTGGCCGAGGATCCCGAACCGAATTCCACGACGGCGCGGCCGGGGCCCGTCATCCGCGCGATGTCGCCCCCATGCGCCGCCAGGAGCGCCGTTTCGATGCGAGTCGGATAATATTCCGCAAGCGAGGTTATAGCCTCGAACAGCTCCGAGCCGGTGCGGTCGTAGAACCAGCGCGCGGGAATGGCTTTTTGTGGTTGCGCCAGTCCGCGCAGCACGTCGCCGCGGAATGCCGGATCTACCAGAAGGTCGGCCGCATCAGGGAAAAACATTTCAGAGGTCTTTCGCAAGCCGCAGCCCGGCAAATTGCCAGCGCGTGTGCGGCGGGAAGAAGTTTCGGGTCGTGGCCCGGCTGGAGCCGCGGGGCGTCGCGCAACTGGCACCGCGCAGCACCATCTGCCCGCTCATGAACTTGCCGTTATACTCGCCGACCGCGCCTGCCGCGACGGTGAACCGGGGATAAGGCAGGAACGCTGAACCGGTCCATTGCCACACATCGCCGAACATCTGTCGCAAGCCGGAGCCCGTTGCCGCCTGCGGCCGCACTGGTCCTGCACCGTCCAGCTGATTGCCGCAGCGGGAATCGAGGCCAGCTGCCGCGGTCTCCCATTCCGGCTCGGTCGGCAGTCGCGCTCCCGCCCAACGGGCATAAGCCTCGGCTTCGAAATAGCTGATGTGCGCGACCGGTGCAGCGGGATGGCGCGCATGCAGGCCGTCGAGCGCGAAGGCCATGCCATTGGCCTCCCAATAGAGCGGTGATGCAAGGGTATTCGCCTGTACCCAGCCCCAGCCATCCGAAAGCCACAGCTCCGGCCTGCGATAGCCCCCGTCGTCGATAAAAACCTGCCATTCGTGGTTTGTCACCAGCCGGTCTGCCAGCGCATGGCGCGTAAGGTGAACCCGGTGGCGGGGTCCCTCGCAATCGAAGGCGAAGCCCTGTCCATCGTGACCGATGTCAACGACGCCTTCTGCGCCCTCGATCCAGGTCACGGGTTCTGGCACGGGGGCCGGGGCATTGCGCGTGTGCGGCCAGAGCGCGGGCCTCATCGGGTTCTGCGCAAAGGCATGCAGGATATCGGTCAGCAACAATTCCTGATGTTGCGCCTCGTGATGGCAGCCGAGTTCGACCAGGTCGCGGGCGCGCTGCGGCAGCGATGGCCAGGCGTTCAGTACGGCCGCATCGACATGCGCGCGATAAGCCAGCACATCGCTTAGGGCAGGCCGGGCCAGCATGCCCCGGTGAGGTCGGGCATGGCGCTCGCCCTCGGCCTCGTAATAGCTGTTGAACAGATAGGCATAGGCGGGGTCGAAGGCCGCATAGCCGGCAACGTAGTCCCGCAGAACGAAGGTTTCGAGGAACCAGCTGGTATGCGCCAGGTGCCATTTGGCAGGTGAAGCGTCAGGCATCGACTGGATGGTTGCGTCCGCGTCGGATAACGGCGCGGCAAGCTGGCAACTGAGTGCCCGGGTCGAAATAAAGAGACCGATCAGCGGGTCACCCGCCAGCCGCTCTTCCGCTGGTGAACTGGATTGCTGGCCCATGTGATTTTGCCCGTCGCTTGCCGGCAGTCAAACATGCCGAAACGTCCGAACAATTCGGGAACGCAACGGTTCCCGTCAGATGTTATGAAAACTCAGCGCGAAGCGCCGGGCACCCAGAGCACGTCCGCGACGCCATTGGCATTGGCCGCGCGTGCAGCCACAAATAGCCAGTCGGACAAGCGGTTAAGGTAAGCGAGCGCCGGCGCGTTGAGCCGGGTTTCGGCGCTTGCCGCAACCGCACTGCGTTCGGCGCGCCGGGTCGTTGCCCGCGCAACGTGCAGTGCTGCCGCCAGCGGGGATCCGCCGGGCAGGACGAAACTGGTCAATGGGGCGATATGCTCGTTCATCGCGTCGATTTCGGTTTCAAGGCGTTCGACCTGCGCGGCAATCACGCGCAACGGTGTCCATTCGACCGGCGCGTCGGGCGTGGCGATGTCGGCGCCCAGATCGAACATGTCGTTCTGGATGACCTGCAACCGTGCACGCATTTCTCCTTCGGCAAGCGTTGCCGCCACGCCGATCAGGCTGTTCGCTTCATCCACATCGCCGATCGCCGCCATGAGCGCGGACGCCTTGGAAACGCGGCTGCCGTCGACCAGGCCCGACGTACCGCCGTCGCCGGTCCGCGTGTAAATCTTGTTGAGCTTTACCACGTCTTAGTGACGATTGAGCGCAAGCAGCATCACACAGAGGATAACGGCAATGGCCTGAAACCCCACACGGGCGAACATCATCTTATTCTGTTTCTGGCTCGACACGCTGGGCCCGTCGGCGCCCGATTTGAGCTCGGCCTCGGTGGTCTGGAGGAAGCTGACGATCCCCCGAATGAGCGAAACCAGCGCTGCGATCGCCGCAAGCACGATGAGAATGATGAGGATTGTCGACATGAAAGCTATCTAGGGACGGACCCAGCCGAATCCAACGGGCAAGCGGCCGCTGCGCAAATCATTCCGGAGGGCGACCGGATCGGACCCCGCCGCGCGCAGATCAGCCAGCGTCGAGCCTGTCGTGCGCTTTGCCAGCCGCCTGCCGTCGGATCCCGCCACCAGCGGGTGATGGACATAGCGTGGGGTCGGCAGGCCAAGCAGGACCTGCAGCAGTTTCTGTACCGGCGTTGCGCTCTCGAGGTCGAGACCGCGGATCACGTCGGTCACGCCCGCATCGGCATCATCGACGACGACGGCAAGATGATAGGCAATACCCAGGCCTTTGCGCGCCAGCACGATGTCGTCCCGGCCCCCATCGATACCAGAAAAAGCGGCCGCCTTACCCACGTCGAGCCGCCAGGCCGCGCCGTCGGGCGCATCGGTCCGCCCCCGGCATGTGCCAGGATATACCGGGCCCGACTCGCCGTGTGGCGCGCTGGCGCTTGCCGCTATTTCGGCGCGCGAGCAGGTGCACGGATAGAGGAGCCCCATGTTTCTCAGGCGTATGAGGGCGGCTGCATGTGCTGCCGCATGATCCGACTGAATTTCGAGGGCGTCCCACTCGATGCCGAGCCACCTCAAATCGTCGATGATCGCAGCGACGAATTCGGGCCGGCAGCGGGCGACGTCGATATCCTCGATGCGCAGGATGAAACGTCCACCGCGTGACCTCGCAAAATCATGCGACCGCAGCGCCGACAGCGCATGGCCGAGGTGCAATCGACCAGTGGGGGACGGCGCGAACCGCGTCACCACATATTGTGGTTCGTCACGCAAATTTACCCCCTTGACCACGAACCATGGTAAATGCTGTCATGCCCATGTCATCGTTGCGGGTGAGAGACGCGGCCAAGAGGTTCTTTGGGAAGCTAAGGGAGCGCGCGCCCGACAATGTTTCATCCCGATGTTCTTGCTCAAAACGAAGCGGCCAAGGATCATAGCCTTGATCCCGAAACGCGTCATCTCGATGGCTGCCCGGCCCTGGTCCTGAACGCCGATTATACGCCGCTCAGCTATTACCCGCTGTCCGTATGGCCTTGGCAAACAGCGATCAAGGCGGTGTTCCTCGACCGCGTCGACATCGTCGACCATTATGACCGCGAGGTGCGTTCGGCGAGTTTCGCAATGAGGCTGCCCTCCGTCATTGCGCTCAAGCATTACGTGAAGCCCTCCGAGCATCCCGCCTTCACGCGCTTCAACCTCTTCCTGCGCGACCGGTTTCAGTGCCAGTATTGCGGGATCAGCAAGGACCTGACGTTCGATCATGTCATCCCGCGCGCGCAGGGCGGGCGAACGACGTGGGAAAACGTCGCCACCGCCTGCGCCCCGTGCAACCTGCGAAAAGGCGGACGGACACCAAGGCAGGCGCAAATGCCGCTGCATATCACGCCCATCCGGCCAACGAGCTGGCAATTGCAGGATCATGGCAAAAGCTTCCCGCCCAATTACCTGCACCAGAGCTGGCGCGACTGGCTTTACTGGGACATCGAGCTCCTCGCCTAGGCGAAGCTGTAAGGGCCGCCCTTTTCCAGTGCGCGCTTGTACGCATCGCGTGCCTGGAACCGCTTTACCCATGCACCGATATTCGGATGCGTCGCGTGCAGGCCGTAGCGGCCGGCGATCTCGCCGACGAAGCTCATCTGGATGTCCGCGCCGCTTAGGGTCTCGCCCAGCAGCCAGTCGCGCCCGGCCAGCGAAGCCTCGACATAACCCAAGTGATTGGCGATCTCGCTGTCGATCCGGGGAACGAGCGGCGCACCCCCTTCGCCGATCATGCCGGTGTACATCTTCATCAGCAGCGGGAGCATCGCAGACCCTTCGGCATAATGGAGCCACTGCAAATAGGCTTCATAGTCCGCGGTGTCGGCGGCGGGGAGGAGGCGACCCGCGCCATGGTGGCGCAGGACATAGTCGACGATCGCGCCCGACTCGATGATCGTCGTGCCATCGCCCGTCAGGACCGGCGACTTGCCCAGGGGATGCACGGCCTTGAGTTCGGGCGGGGCAAGGCGCGTAACCGCGTCGCGCTCATAGAATTTGATCTCGTAAGGAAGCCCTAGCTCCTCGAGCAGCCACAGGATGCGCTGCGAGCGGCTGTCGTTGAGGTGATGGACGGTCAGCATCTGTTCTCTCCCTATCGAAACCATTTGGCGCGGATGAAATACCAGGCGACGCCCAGGGCGATGGCGATGCAAATCGCGACCACCCCCGCAAAGGCCCAGGGCTGATGTGCAAAGGGGATGCCGGACACATTCATGCCGAGCAGACCGGTAAGAAATGTCAGCGGCAGGAACACCAGCGCCACCACCGAGATTACCAGCCCGCGCGTGTCGATTAGTTCGGCGCGCAGGTCGGTCAACTGTTCGTGGAGCAATGCCGATCGTTCGCGGATCGCCTCCAGTTCCTCGACCATCCGCGCGGCCCGGTCCGCGGCCTCGGCGAGGTGCAGCCGGTCATCGGCCTGCAGCCAGTCCACATCGAAGCTCGCCAGCTTTTCAAGCGCGGTCCTCTGCGGGGCCATAAAGCGGCGATAGCCAATGGCACGGCTTCGCGTCGTTGCAATAGTTCGGCGCAGCGCGAGCGCGTTGCGGCCGCCGACCATCTCTTCGCAATCGTCGAGCGTATCACCCAGTTCGGCAACATCGGGGTCGAGCTCGCCCGTAATCTCGCTCGCCAGCATCGCTACGAAATCGCCTGGATCGAGGATGCCGCCCTTCAGAATCATGGCTTCGACGGCGTCGAGTGCGGCCAGGTCGCGTCGTGTCACTGTAAACACGCGGCCTTGTGCGACCCACAGACGAATGGAGCTGAGCATGTCCGGATTGGTCGCGACATCGGCGTCGGGACCGCGCAGGTTTACCAGCGCACCCCCGTCGATTGCGTCCATGCGGGGGCGGGTTTCGGTCGCGACAAGTGCGGCAACGACAAGATCGACAAGCTCGCCGGGGCCGCTCAGCCAGGTCTCCGTTTCCGCGTCGCAGACGTCGAAATGAACCCAGACGAAGTCGGCGTTGCCCAGCAGCGCCGTGGCCTCACTACGCGATACCTTGCGCGCTTTTCCGGCCTCTACGACATAGCTGCGCGCGGTCATGCGATGCGCACTTCGACGATCAGACCAGTGCGTTCCCCGTCTGGCAAGACGCCGATAAAGCGTTCGGCGTCGGCGCGGGCGCGATCGAGAATGGCAGTCGGCACGTCGGCATCATGCCAGATCGCGTCGGCTTCGCCCAGCAGCCGTGCGGCCCGCAGGGTGAGCTCGTCGGGATCGGGCGACGTCAGCCGGATGAGTTCATGCCGGGCTGGGGGCGCCGCTGTTGAATCGAGCCAGCCGGCGACGTTATGGACCTCGGCCAAAGGATCGAGTGCGCCGCCGCTCGCAAACCCCGCGTCGAGCGCATGGCGTCGCTGGCTGCCGTCGGGCCATCGCTCGCGCATCGCGGTGCGGGCACCCTCGAGCGCAGTGGCAAGCGGCCCCAGTCCCGCGGGAAGCAATGTTTCAAGTCGTTGCCGCAAAGCCTTTGCAAGGCCTGCCGACGCTCCACCCGTGCCCACGGCCACAATGACGGGCGAGCGATCGACAATTGCAGGCAGGGTAAAATCGCAGAGTTCGGGACGGTCGACGACATTGACCAGCACGCCGCGGGCCTTCAGCCGCGCCGTTGCCGCTTCGTCGCCGTCGGCGACGATCGCCAGCGCAACGGCGTCTGTTTCGCCGACAATAGTTGCGCCGGCGCGTTCGAGGAGGCGGCGTTTCGCATCGGCGGCGGGTCCGCCCCCGATGAGCGCGACCGACCGACCGCCGAGGCGGACGAAGAGAGGAAGGCTGTGCATCGATCGACCGACTGGCGCGAAATCACGGGCAAGTCTATGGCCGTGACATGGCCCTTTGGCGTTTCCTCTTCGTCGCCGCGCTCGCTCTCGGCTCGCTGGTCCCCCACTGCGCCGTTGCGGGACCGGTGCCCGTGGCCGCGCACCATGCCGGCATGGCACATGACCGGCAGCCGCCTGCCAAGGCGCACGTGTCGGACGCCTGTATCGGGTGCGCGACTCCCGTCCGCCTTACGTTTTTCACGGCCCCTTCGCCGATGAGGGCGATCGATATTCATGTCGCTGTCGTATCGACGCTCCCGACTTACGATGCCGCTCTCGATCCGCCACCGCCCCGAAACGGCCTCTGACTCCGCCAGCTCCGCTTTTTCCGGTTCGAGACAGGATTTCGACAATGAACACCCGTAAGTTAACGGTCGCGCTTGGCGTGGCTGCGACCCTCGCTGCCGCGCCCGTCGCGGCGCAGATGCAGGGCATGGATCATGGCCGGCATGCCCCGGCACCACCCGCCCAACCTACAGCGCCAACGCCCGATCCGCACGCCGGACACGACATGTCGAAGATGGACGGGATGTCGGGCATGGACATGGACGGTGACACCGGCATGCCCGTCGCCGGTTCCGGCACCACCCGCCTGCCTGCTGCCGAGGGGGCAATGCATGGCCTGCACCTGATGGCCGGGGAATGGATGCTGATGCTCCATGGCTACGCCTGGGCAACGTACAGCGATCAGGGCGGCCCGCGCGGAGACAAGCAAGGTTTCGTGACGTCGATGGCAATGGCTGAGGCCTCGCGCGATCTCGGCCCCGGGGCGCGCCTGAAGGTCCAGACGATGCTCAGCCTCGATCCGCTCATGGGCGCGCGCGGCTATCCCAATTTGTTCGCAACGGGCGAGACGGCGGGAGGGATTCCCCTGGTCGACCGCCAGCATCCGCACGACCTGTTCATGGAATTGTCGGCGCGGATCGACGCCGACCTTGGCAACGGCGTGTCGGGGTTTGTCTATGGTGGTCCCGTCGCGGAGCCGGCGCTGGGGCTGTCGGCATTCATGCACCGGCGCTCTGCCCGGCTGAACCCCGAAGCGCCCATTACGCACCATTGGTTCGATTCGACGCACATTACTTATGGCGTGGTGACGGCTGGGCTCGCCAGCCCACGTTGGCAAGTGGAGGCCTCCGCCTTCCGCGGCCGTGAACCCGATGAGAGTCGCTGGGACATCGAGACGCCCCGGCTCGACAGCTGGAGCGTGCGAGCGACTTGGACGCCGTCACCCAATTGGGCGCTGTCGCTGTCGCACGGGTTCCTGAAAGAGCCTGAGGCGCAGCACCCCGGCGAAGACGAACACCGGACGATCGCTGCGGTGTCGTACGCCGACCGGCGGCTGGCAGCGACCGTGGCCTATTCGGCGAAGGTCCACGGCGGCGACGCGCACGGGGCATTCCTGGCCGAGGCGAATTTCGACCTGACGCCGCGTCACGCTGTGTTCGGCCGAGTCGAGACCGTCGACAACGAAGAACTGTTCGAGGCGCCCGATCCTTTGGCCGGGCGAAGCTTCACCGTGACCAAGGCAACGCTGGGCTATGGCTACACCATCCCCATCGGAGCTTTCGGCCTGACACTGGGTGGATCGGCAAGCCTCTACGCAAAGCCGGCGGCGCTCGATGCTGCCTATGGACGCAATCCGAAGAGCTTTACGCTGTTCGCCAAGCTCGCGTTGGGGAATTAGAGGGGATGCTGTATTTTGCCGTCAAAGCTGCGCTTTCGGGGCTGATCGTTGCTGCCGTATCCGAAATTGCGCGGCGCAGCCCTGGCATCGGTGCGCTGGTAGCCTCGCTGCCGCTGATCTCGATCCTGGGAATGATGTGGCTGTGGCGTGACACCGCCGATCCCGCGCGGCTCGCCGACCATGCGCAAGCGACATTCTGGTATGTCTTGCCCTCGCTCCCGATGTTTCTGATCATTCCCGCGATGTTGAGGAACGGCTTCGGCTTCTGGACATCTTTGGCGGCCGGCTGCGTCCTGACGGTCGCGCTTTACCTTGCAATGACGGTCGCGGCCCCCCGCATCGGCATCAGACTATAGCCAGTCGGGCACCCGCTCGGCGCCCATGATCGTCGATGCCGGAATACGATCGGCGACAACGGCATAGCGGTCGCCGTCTACCAGCACTTCGGGAACCATGGCGCGGCTGTTATAGGTAGAAGCCATGGTGGCCCCATAAGCCCCCGCCGTCCGGAACACCGCCAGGTCCCCCTGCCCGACTACGCCCGTTTCGCGCGCCATCGCAAACGTATCGCCGCTTTCGCAAACGGGACCGACGATATTTGCCGTCATGGCCGCGGCCTGCTCGAGCACCGGTTCGAAATGGTGATAGGCATCGTAGAGCGCGGGTCGCGCGAGATCGTTCATGGCGGCATCGACGACTACGAATGGGTGGGTCGCGCCCGGCTTCACCCGAACGACCCGCGTCAGCAGGATCCCGGCGTTTCCGGCAATGAGCCGGCCGGGTTCGAACATCAGCTTTACGTCCCAACCCTTCGTCACGCGCGCGACCATCGCGCCATAGGCCTGCGGTTCCTGCGGCACGTCTTCGGGACGATAGGCAATACCGAGACCGCCACCAAGGTCGACATGCGTGATCAGGTGACCGGCGGCGCGAAGATCGGCGACGAGGCACCCGACGCGTGAGAACGCCGCCTCCAGCGGCGAAAGGTCGAAGATCTGGCTGCCGATGTGCAAGGCAACGCCGCGCAGGTTCAGACCCGGTAGCTGGCAGAGCCGCGCAAAGATTGCCGGTGCGTCCGAAATGGCGACGCCGAATTTGTTCTCTGCCTTGCCCGTCGAGATTTTTGCATGGGTGCCCGCATCCACGTCGGGATTTACGCGCAACGTCGCCGACGCGCGTTGCCCGCGCGCTACGGCGAGCATCGACAGATCGCAGCCTTCCTCTTCGGATTCGATGTTGAACTGGCCGATGCCCGTGTCGAGCGCGTGGGCCATCTCGGCATCGGTTTTGCCGACGCCCGAGAACACGATCTTGTCGGGCGACATCCCCGCGGCAAGGGCACGGTCGAGCTCGCCCCCGGAAACGACATCGGCGCCAAGCCCCATTTTCGCTAGCACCCGAACGACTGCAAGGTTGGGGTTTGCCTTCAGCGCGAAGGCAACATCAACCTCGCCCGCTTGCGCCACTGCCTCGCTGAACACGCGGGCATGCCGCTCCAGCGTCGCTCGCGAGTACACATAGACCGGCGTACCAACTTCCTCCGCGATACGCGCAAGCGGGACGTTCTCGGCGAACATCTCGCCGTCGCGATATTCGAAGTGATTCATGGCAAGTCAGCCTGACGGGGGAAGGTCGAATTTGTCGGGCGCCCGCTTCTCGGAGCTTTGCAGCAGCTCGTCGTTGCGCCTCGGGCGCGACTGGTCGCTGGGCATCATCAGCGCCTCGGCATCGGGCGCCTTGACGGCAGCAGCAGGTTTGGGTGGCAATGTCGCTCCCGCCTGGGGGCGCAGCGGTGCCACCTGTCCGCAGGCGGCAAGGCAGAGCAGTGCCACCGGGCCGAGGATATGTTTCACGCGCCGTTCTCCAGCGCCGCCCGCGCAGCGACGATTGCTTCTCTTACCCTGACCGGGGCGGTTCCGCCAAGGCTGGTGCGGCTGGCTACCGAGGCGTCTACGGTCAGAACATCGTAGACCCGCGAATCGATGCGCGGGTCGATTGCAACGAGCACATCGAGGGGCAGCTCCGCCAGGCCATGGCCGCGCTCCTCCGCTGCCCTGACCGCGCGACCCGTTATGTGATGGGCCTCCCGGAACGGCACGTCGGCTTCCCGGACCAGCCAGTCGGCAAGATCGGTCGCGGTGGCGAACCCCGTTTCGGCAAGTGCGCGCATCCGGTCTGTCCGAAAGCTCAGCGCTGCCGTCATTCCACCCATCGCGGCGATGCTGAGCTCAAGCAGGTCGTGCGCCTCGAACACCGGTTCCTTATCGTCCTGCATGTCCTTGGAATAGGCGAGCGGGAGGCCCTTCATCGTGACCATCAATGCCGTGTGACAACCAAGGATGCGCCCGGCATGGCCGCGCACGAGTTCTGCGGCATCGGGATTGCGCTTTTGCGGCATGATCGAACTGCCCGTCGACCAGGCATCGGGCAGAGTAATGAACCCGAAAGGTTGCGAAGCCCAGATCACGATCTCTTCCGCCATGCGGCTGAGGTGGATGGCACAGGTTGCCGCGGCCGCCAGATAGTCGAGGGCAAAATCGCGGTCGCTGACCGAGTCGAGCGAGTTGGCGGTCGGCCCGGCGAAGCCGAGCGCCTCAGCCGTCATGGCGCGGTCGATCGCAAAGCCAGTGCCCGCCAGAGCCGCGCTTCCCAGCGGCGAGAGGTTCATGCGGCGACGCGCGTCGGCAAAGCGCGACCGGTCGCGGGTGATCATCTCGAACCACGCCATCAGGTGATGACCTAGCGTGACGGGCTGGGCGCTCTGGAGATGAGTGAAGCCCGGCATGACGGCATCGGCATGCTCCTGCGCCCGGTCCAGCAGCACCGACTGGAAAGCGCGCAGACCGGCGTCGACCGCATCGATGGCGTCCCGCACCCAAAGGCGAAAGTCGGTCGCAACCTGGTCGTTTCTGCTTCGCGCCGTATGGAGACGCCCGGCGACGGGGCCGATCAGTTCGGCAAGTCGCGCTTCGGTCGCCATGTGAATGTCTTCCAGCGCGGGATCGTCGGGCAACGCGCCGCCGGCATAGTCGGCGGCAATGCGGTCGAGCCCCTCGGCGATCACGGCGGCATCCGCCTGAGTCAGGATGCCACAGGCACCCAGCATCGTCACATGCGCCCTGGACGCCGCGATGTCCTGCCGCCACAGGCGCTTGTCGAAAGGCAGCGAGGCATTTATCGCACGCATCACGGACGCGGGCCCTTCGGCAAAGCGCCCGCCCCACATGGCATTGGAGCTGTCCTTGCGCTCATTCATCGTTTTTCTAGTGCCCGCCCTGCTGCTCGCCAGCTGCGATAGGCAAGACTCCAAGGCCCCGCAACCCAATGCGACGGCACCCGGCGCGACGGCCAAGGCGCCTGTGGCGAGTGAGCCCGCGGGGCAAGTGGACGTGACGCAACGCGGATCCGCAATGCCGTCCGACACCTTTGCCACGCCCGACGGCAAACCCGCCAAGCTGGCCGACTTCAAGGGTCAGCCGCTACTCGTCAACCTGTGGGCGACCTGGTGCGGGCCTTGCGTCAAGGAAATGCCCTCGCTCGATCGGCTGGCGGCGCGCACCCGGGGCAAGCTGCGCGTCCTTACAGTCAATCAGGACTTCGCCAAACAGGCTGTGGATCCGGTTCCGGCGTGGTGGGCGAAGGCAAAGCTCTCTAACCTCCAGCCTTATCGCGACGGGGAGAACAATCTGGGTTTTGCTTATGGCGGGGGGCAGTTGCCGACGACGGTCCTTTACGATGCCGATGGCAAGGAAGTCTGGCGAATCTCGGGCGGCATGGACTGGGACGGGCCGCGCGCGAATACGCTACTGGCCGATTATCTAGGCTGAACGCGGCTGAATTCGCAAAGATTGAGCGGATCGTTCGGGCGACCGAAATCACGCGACCGTACCAGCATCCATTGCTTCGGCTTAGAGGCTACCGGCTCTCTTTCCCAGCAATTCGCTGACATCAACAGCAGGTGGCGGGCATCCGATGGTGCAACGGGCAGCGATCGGATGAGCGGGTCGAAAGTCAGGAACCGCCATGCGTTCTCTTCCACCGCCACGTCCTGCCGATGTTCACTGGCCCATTGATGGGCCAACGGTCCAGCTACGCCGAAATGGAAGCGCTTCTCCGTCTCGATCACTCCGAATATCACGAGCATGCCCGTGACCACGCCGACCACCAGACGTTCCCCGCCGTGCCACAGTTCGATGCCAGCCCGTCCAACGATGAACGCGGCAAGAGCGGCGACGGGCAGGAACATGCGCGGATGGGGGTCAATCGCCAACACATAGATGAGAGTCCCGCAATACATCAGCGCCAGTCCCCCGGCGATCACGGAGGGGTCGCGCCAGTGAAGCAATTTGCGCCGCAAGATGAGCAAGACCAGCGCGGCACAGATGAGCGGGCCGATCTGGGGGTGCACAAGAAGATTGAGCACACCGTCCACTACCCAATGAACGTGGATCCCCATTTTGGGGTGCCAGCCACCGATGAAATTCGGATTGAAAAGGGGAGAGCGGGTGAGATCGACGGTCGGGGACAACTCGCTAGACGGTATGCGGGTGTGCGCTGCCGACAAGCTTTGGCTTAGAAACGGGCGACCGGCCCAAAGTCCGTAGATTGCTGCTTCGAGACTGATCGGGACAAGCAGACCACCGACGGCTGCGGGGGCAAGGCGGCGCAAAGACGGGACATAAAGCAGCACAATTGTCGCGACTGGTACCCATGCCAGGCTTGTTATACGAGCCTGCAGAGCAACGCCGAGCAGCATGCCCGCCAACGCCGCCCATCCCCACGCCCGGCGGCGCACGGCATGCTCGCCTATGTTGGCTGCCGCGAGGACCAGCGCCAACTCGACTGTGTCGATGTTTGGGATCAACAGGGCGTTGGAGAACGCTGCTGCGCCTACAAGGGCGATTCCCCCCAGCGTCGCAGCCCGTGACCCCGCAATCCGCTCAACCAATCGGCAAAAGAGGAAGATTGCAATCAGGCCATAGGTCAGGGGAATGAGGGTCGATTGCCACCAGCCATCGCCGAGCGTCGCGAAAACAAGGCCCATTGGCGCAACCAGCGGCCAGCGCGTCGCCCAGTGCGTGTCGGGCAAGCACCATCCATGCACTGCCGCACAGCGCGCGGCCTGTACATAATAGAAATCGTCGCCGCCGCCGCCGACATATCCCACCGGATTGGGAAGGACGAGGATCAGCAGAAGCGCAACGGCGAACAGCGCGGGCGGGAAGACCGGCCGCTGCCACCGTACCTGCGGCGAGACAATGGATGCCAAGCTGATCTCCGTGTCGCTCGAACAAGCTGCGCGAACTGTGGCGTCGTGGTAACGGTTGCCCTGCTAAAACGGCGTTAACTTGCCCTTCCCCTTTGCAAGTGCGCGGTGAAGCCTTAAGTGGCTACTGCCCGAGCTGCGGGCTTGATTTTGGAGAAGACACTATCCGACCCCCGATGATGCGCCGCCCGCTGGGCGCGCCGCCTGTCCCGATGAACGGTCCGCGTTTCAACGAATTCATCCAGTCGCCGAAGGTGCGGGTGATCGACGAGAACGGCGAAAATCTGGGTGTGCTCTATACCCGCGAAGCGATCGAACAGGCGAGAGAAGTTGGGCTGGACCTTGTCGAAGTGTCGCCGAATGCCGACCCGCCGGTTGCCAAGTTCCTTGACGTTGGCAAGTTCAAATACGAGGCTCAGAAAAAAGCCAACATCGCGCGCAAGTCGCAAAAGACGCAGGAGATCAAAGAGATCAAGATGCGTCCCAACATCGACGATCATGATTATGATACGAAGATGAAGAAGATTCACGAATTCATCGGTGAGGGCGACAAGGTCAAGGTTACGCTGCGTTTCCGGGGCCGCGAGCTCAGTCACGGACAGCTCGGCATGAACCTGCTGATGCGGGTGCAGACCGATACCGGTGAAATCGCCAAGGTGGAGCAGCATCCCCGCATGGAGGGACGCCAGATGCTGATGGTCATCGCGCCCAAACAGCAATGAAGCATTCCGTAGCGTAACCAGACACAGTGTTGCATAAAAGCCGCGTTGCTGCCTGAAATCCCCGGAATTGCGCGGTTTCGACTGGCAGGCGTCGGCGGTTTACATTAAGCGCTCCTCCAAACGGGATGTAAATTCCCGGATCGAGGAGAGAGCAATGCCAAAATTCCGCCTGCTGGTGTCGGTTGCCCCCATCGCTGCAATCGTTGCGCTAGCGACCCCTGCTCATGCCCAGACGGCTGCAGCGCCGCAGGCTGCGCAGGAGCCCGCCGATGCCGGTGACGAGATCATCGTCACGGCGCAGGGTCGGTCGCAGGCCCTTGCCGACGTGCCGGTCGCCATCTCGGCCGTCACGGCTGAATCTCTGCAAAACTCAGGGGCCAACGATATCCGCCAGCTGAACCAGCTAGCCCCGTCTTTGCTGGTGTCGTCGACCGGCTCGGAAGCCAATGGCTCGCCGCGTATCCGCGGCATCGGCACGGTGGGCGATAACCCGGGCCTCGAAAGCTCGGTCGTCGTGTTCATCGACGGCGTCTATCGCTCGCGTTCGGGCATTGGCCTCAACGAACTCGGCGAGATCGACCGGATCGAAGTCCTGCGCGGGCCGCAAGGTACGCTGGGCGGCCGCAACTCGTCGGCAGGTCTGATCAGCATCATCAGCAAGAAGCCGTCATTCACGTTCGGCGCCAATGGCGAAGCAACATACGGCAACTACAACTTCCTGCGCTTTTCCGGCGGCGTCACAGGCCCGCTTTCCGAAAAGGTCGCCGCGCGCATCGACGGCGTCTATGTGAAGCGTGACGGCTTCTATAACGACACGGCCAATGGCGTGCAGGTCAACAACCGCGATCGCTACTTCGTCCGCGGCTCGGTCCTTTTCGAGCCCACGTCCGACATCAGCATCCGACTGATCGGTGACTACAGCAACCGGACAGAGGCCTGCTGCGCCGCGACTTATGTCGATGCGAGCGTCAATCCGTACATCGGCAATCTGAACAATTTAGCGACGCCCCTGACGACGGGCCTGCCGAACGGCAACAACATCATCAACGTGCTGCGCGATCTTGGGCAGAATACGGCCGCCTTCAACCAGGGTTATTCGCGGAACATCTCCGTCACGCCTGGCCGCGGCTTCGGCGGCAAGACCCGCGACTGGGGCCTTTCGGGGCAGATCGACTGGGATTTCGGCGGCACCAAGCTGACCTCTATCACCGCCTATCGCGACTATCACGCTGACCAGGGGTCCGACACGGACTACAACACGGTCGACATCCTTTATTCGCGTGCGGACGGCAACAATGCCCGTGAGTTCAGCACCTTCACGCAGGAGTTGCGTCTTCAGGGCAGCCTGTTCGACAACAAGCTCGACTGGCTGGTCGGCGGATTCTATTCGGACGAGAAGTTCCGCGGCAAAAGCAACCTGCGCTTCGGCAGCCAGTATGGCCGTTTCGCAACATGTCGCGTCATCTCCGGCGGCGGCCTTGCAGGCCTCTATTCGCCAACCAGCCCCGGCTGCGTAGCACCGGTCGTTGGCCCCGCCACGCTGGCGTCCTTCGGCGCAGACGTCGCCGCCGGGTTCCTGACGCTCGACGGTATCAACGACCGCGGCTCGACGATCGACCGTTATAACCAGAGCAGCCGCAGCTTTGCCGTGTTCACGCACAACATCGTGCATCTGACCGACAAGCTCGATCTGACCCTGGGGCTTCGCTACACCGACGAGCGCAAGCGCTTCTCGGCGACGTTCGGAAATGACAACACCGGGTGCCAGGCGTTGCAGAATACGCTGACCGACGATTTGGTAAGCACAAACGCAACGACACGCGCCCTTGCGGGCGCGCTGATCGGCCTCGGCTGTCAGGGCAATTCGACTGCGGAACTCAATGGCGTTAGCATCACCGACCAGCGCAGCGAAGGCGAGTTTTCGGGCACGGCCATTCTCTCTTACAAGCCGACCGACGACCTGCTGGTCTACGCAAGCTTCTCGCGCGGCTACAAGGCGGGTGGTTTCAACTTTGACCGTTCGGCCCTGAAGGCCCCGATCGCCGTCAGCGGCGGCGTGCCGACCACGACCTTCGCGGCGCTCAACGGCGCGCAGGCGCTCGTCTCGAACCTCCAGTTCGAGCCCGAAAAGGTGAATGCTTTCGAAATCGGTGCAAAATACGCGACGGGGCCCTTCAGCCTGTCGGTCGCGGCGTTCCGTCAGGACTTCAAGAGCTTCCAGCTCAATACGTTCGACGGTACCGTGTTCATCGTCCAGAACGTCAATGGCTGTTCGACCGACCTTGGCGGTGCGGATCGCGACCAGAGCAAGTTCGCTGCCGCGCCGAATTTCAATGCAGCAGCAGCCACAACCGGGGCATGCGCCGCATCGAACGTTGGCTACGGCGTGCGGTCGCAGGGCGTGGAACTCGAAGCCTCGCTGGTCCCGGCGCGCAATTTCCGCGTCTCGACGGGCGTGACCTATGCGCAGACGAAATATCGCAACAATCTGGTCGGCAACAACGCCGGCGCGCCGCTTAATCAGGCGCTGCGCAAGCTGCCGGGTGACAATCTGTCGAACGCGCCGGAACTCGTCGTCACGGCATCTGCCGCATGGACGCCCGACCTGGGCAGCAGCGGACTGTCCGGTCTGTTCTATGTCGATACGCGCGTGACGGGCGACTACAATACCGGGTCCGACCTGTTCCCGCAGAAGGAGCAGGATGGCTTTGCGGTGGTCAATGCCCGCGTGGGCATCCGCGGCGCACAGCAGCGCTGGGCGATCGAGTTGTGGGGCCAAAACATCTTCAACCAGAATTATGCCCAGGTCGCCTTCAACTCACCGTTCCAGGAAGGTGCAGCCACGGCGGCCTTCCAGGATCCGCAGTATCCGGGTGGACGCCAGATCTTCTCGCAGTTCCTGGCAGAACCACGGACCTACGGCGTCACGGCGCGCTTCAAGTTCTGATTTAATCGACGGGGTTTCGAGGGGCGGTGCGTCATCCGACGCGCCGCCCCTTTGTTTTCCGGTCAGGCAGCGACCGCGACGTTCTTCAGCCCTTCGGCTGCATCCAGCAGACGGCGCTCGATCGATTTGAGACGCAGCGTCCCTTCGACTTTGCCGCCGAGAAGGTCGGTGACGTAGAACGTGTCCACGGCCCGTTCGCCATATGTCGCGATGTGCGCCGAACGGATCGTCACTTTGGATTCGAACATCGCGAATGCCAGCGCGTGGAGCAGGCCCGGCCGGTCACGCGCGTTGACCTCGATCACGGTATAGCGATTAGACGCCTTGTTATCGACGAGGACATTGGGCTCGACCGCAAAGGCGTCGGCGCGGGCGCGGGCGAGGGGTCGGGCGGCCAGACGTTCCGACAAGCGACTGCGCTGCGCCAAAGCGTCCTCGATGGCGCGTTCCAGCCGCTTGAGCCGGTCGGCGTCATCGAACATCGCACCGAAGGGATCCTGCACGAGGAAATTGTCGAGCGCCATGCCGTCGCGCGTCGTATGAATGCGTGCGTCGATGATGCTGGCCCCGGCGAGATGGATGGCTCCTGCCAGACGATAGAACAGGCCCGGGTGATCCGCCGTGTAAACCGTCACCAGAGTGGCGCCACGCGCCGGATAAACCTGTGCTGTGACCGTCAGGGGAGTGTCATCGCTTGCTGCAACCATCTGCGCGTTGGCAAGCAGCACGTCGTCTGGCTCGGCAATCCAGTAGCTGTCGGTCATCCGGCGGGCATAGACACTGAAACGGCCATCATCCCATTCAAGGGCGTTGTGTAGGTCGGCGAGCTTCGCCGCAATTCGTTCCGCCCGCCCGGTCTGCTTGTGCCCGAGGCGCAGTACCTCCTCGGCGGCGTTGAACAGGTCGCCGAGCAACTGTCGTTTCCAGCCGTTCCAAACGCCCGGTCCCACGGCCCGAATATCGACCACTGTCAGCGCGAGCAGCAGGCGCAAGCGCTCGGGTGATTGCACATGCTCGGCGAAATCCAGCACGGTCTTGAAGTCGGAAAGATCGCGCTTGAACGCGGTCGCTGACATCAAAAGGTGATACCTCACAAGCCAGGCGACGGTTTCGGTTTCGGCGGGTGTCATGCCGAAACGCGGGCACAGCTTGGCCGCGACTTCGGCTCCCAGCACACTATGGTCGCCGCCGCGTCCCTTGGCGATATCGTGAAGAAGGACCGCGACATAAAGGACGCGTCGCATCGACGTGTTGCGCAGGATTATCGTGACGAGGGGGTGGTCCTCGGCAAGCGTCCCACGCTCGATGCGCGACAACAGGCCGATGGCCCGGATCGAATGTTCGTCGACAGTATAGTGATGGTACATGTCGAACTGCATCTGGGCGACGACGCGGCCGAAGTCGGGTACAAAGCGCCCGAAAACAGTGGCTTCGTTCATCCACCGCAGCACTGTCTCGGGATCGCGCGGGCTGGTGAGAACGTCGAGGAAAAGCGCGTTGGCGCGAGGATCGGCGCGGACTGCCGCATCGATCAGCCGGGCATCGCGGGCCGCCGCGCGCATGGCTGTCGGATGGATTTCGAGGCCCTGAGCATCCGCAACGGCGAAGAGTTCGATCAGCCGGATCGGATCGGCACGAAACCAGCTGTCATTCGCTATGGTCAGCCGTCCGCGGTCGAGCACGAAGCCCTTGAGCTGTCGCGGCGCGCGCATGAAGCCGGCAAGTCCCCCGAAGCGTCGCCCTTTGGGCGCCAGGCTGTCGTCGAGATGCGCCAGGAACACGCCCGTCAGGTCGCCAACGGCTTTTGCCGTCAGGAAATAATGCTGCATGAATCGCTCGACGGCCGAGCGCCCCGGCGTCTCGCGATAGCGCATCCGGCGCGCAATCTCTGACTGAACGTCGAAGGTCAGCCGCTCCTCCGCCCGCCCTGCGACGCTGTGCAGGTGGCAGCGCACGGCCCACAGGAAATTCTCGGCCTTCTGGAACTGACGCAACTCGGCCGCGGTCAGCAGCCCTTTCTCGACCAGTTCGGCAACCGACCGGACGCGATGAACATATTTGCCGATCCAGAACAGCGTGTGCAGGTCCCGCAGCCCGCCTTTTCCTTCCTTGAGGTTGGGTTCCACCACGTAGCGGCTGTCGCCCATGCGCTTGTGCCGGGCATCGCGCTCGGCGAGCTTTTCGGCAACGAAGGTGCGCGCAGTGCCCGCAAGTACCTCGCGGTCGAACCGTGCAGCGGCCTCGTCGTAAATGCCCTGGTCGCCCCAGACATAACGCGCCTCGAGCAGGGCAGTCCGGATCGTCAGGTCGCTTTTCGCGAGCCGGACCATTTCATCGAGAGAGCGTGACGAGTGGCCGACCTTCAGTCCCAGGTCCCACAGGGTATAGAGCATCGATTCGATGACGGCTTCGCTCCACCCCGTCGCCTTCCACGGCGTCAAAAAAGCAATATCGACGTCCGAATAGGGCGCCATCTCCCCTCGCCCGTAACCGCCGACTGCCACCAGCGTCAGGCGTTCCGACGTGGTCGGGTTCGCCAAGACGTGCAGCCGCTGCGTGGTGAAATCATAGAGCAGCCTAAGAATCTGATCGGTCAGAAAGGCCTGCGCCGATGCCGCCTGGGCCCCGTTTGACGGGTGCTCCTGCAGGCGCCGGGCAATTTCTGCGCGTCCCGCATCGAGCGCCGGACGCAGCAGCGCCGCCCCCGCCTGACGCAAGGCCGTCCCGCTTCCCGGCAAGTCGTCGAGCGCGACGGCCAGCGCGCGGCGGTCGAGAATGGCACGGCGATTGGCGATCTGGTCGAGACGGTCGGGCATGCGGCGGGACATAGGCGCTGTCATGCGCCGCGTCACGCGCGACGATTAACCGTCAATTGCTTTCAGCCGGTAGAGAGCCTCAAGGGCTTCCCGGGGACTGAGCGCATCGGGATTGATGGCGACCAGTGCCTCGCGGAGCGGATCCCGGGGCATCTCTTCGACCAGTGCGGAAAAAAGCGGCAGGTCATCAAGCCCCGCCGCCAGACCACCGGTCGCTGCCCGCCCGGCTTCCAGCTTGGCGAGCACCGATTTGGCGCGCTGCAGGACGGCTGGGGTCATGCCAGCGAGGCGGGCCACTGCGATCCCATAACTACGGTCAGCCGGGCCGCCGGCAACCTCATGGAGCAGCACGAGCTCTCCCTTAAATTCGCGCGCGCGGACGTGATGCAGCGAGAGGGCCGGCAGCTTTTCTGCGAGTCTCGTCAGTTCATGATAATGCGTCGCGAACAGGCAGCGGCAGCGATTGACCTCGTGAACCGCCTCCACCACAGCCCAGGCAATGGCAAGGCCATCATAGGTGGAGGTGCCGCGCCCGACCTCGTCCAGAATGACGAAGCTCCGCTCGGTAGCCTGCGAGAGTATCGCTGCAGTTTCAACCATTTCGACCATGAAAGTCGATCGGCCGCGCGCCAGGTTGTCGGACGCCCCGACGCGGCTGAACAAACGATCGACAAGGCCAAGCTTCGCATGTCGCGCAGGTACGTAACACCCTGCCTGAGCCATAACGGATATCAGGGCGTTCTGACGGAGAAAGGTCGATTTCCCGCCCATGTTCGGACCCGTGACAAGCCAGAGACGGTCACCGGGATCCAGCACGCAGTCATTGGCCACGAAGCGACCGCCGGATTTGGTGACGGCGGCCTCGACCACGGGATGCCGGCCGCCGACAACTTCGAAACACGCATGGTCGACGAGCGCGGGACGGCACCAGTCGCATTCGATGGCGGCCTGCGCATTCGCCGCGGCCACGTCCAGGCGGGCCAGTGCATCGGCTGTCCGCGATATTGCCTGCGCGGACGACAAGGCCAGAGCCGTGAGTTCTTCCAGATGCGCCGCCTCCGCAGCCAGCGCATGCGCCCCTGCCTGTGTCACGCGCAGCGCGATCTCGTGCAATTCAGGCGCGTTGAAACGCACCACGCCCGCCAGCGTCTGGCGGTGGGTGAATCCCGATTCGGCGGCCATCAGCGGGTCGGCAAAGCGCGCGGGGACCTCTAAATGGTAGCCGAGCACCCCATTGTGTCGGATCTTGAGACTGGCGATGCCCGTGCGGTCGCGGAAAGCCAGCTCAAGCGCAGCAAGCTCGCGCCGGCCCATGCCGCCGGCGTCGCGCAGGTCGTCGAGCCCGGCATCATAGCCCGCCGCGATATAGCCGCCGTTCGTCGCGTCGACAGGTGGTTCGGCGACGAGAGCGCGAGTCAGCCTGTCTATCAACGCGCCGTGGCCGGCAAGGTCCGGCAATATCTTCTCCAGCAGCGGGGGCCGCGGCGGACGATCCAGCCTCTCGCGCAGATCCCAGGCGCGGGACAGCCCGTCCCGCAGGGCACCCAGATCGCGAGGCGTGCCACGGCTGGCCGACAGCCGGGCCAGCGCACGGGCAACGTCGGGAATCGCCCGAAGAGTGGCGCGCAACTCTTCGCGTGCGATGCTGTCCGCCACCCAGTGCGCGACAAGGTCGAGCCGGGCTTCGACGGCCAGCCGGTCGGCCAGAGGTGCCGACAGGTCAGCAGCAAGCAACCGGGCCCCTGCCCCCGTGACCGTATGATCAATGGTATCGAGCAGGCTGCCCTTGCGTCCACCGCTGGCGGCCTGTGTCAGTTCCAGGCTTTCGCGGGTCGCTGCGTCGATGGCCATG
Organism: Sphingomonadales bacterium; assembly: GCA_031371635.1. Lineage (GTDB taxonomy): Bacteria > Pseudomonadota > Alphaproteobacteria > Sphingomonadales > Sphingomonadaceae > Sphingomonas_O. Next base: position 33,853 of record JANMJZ010000242.1, read on the forward strand.
TGTTCGGCGGCAGCACGACGCACGGGCGGGGCGAGAAACGGCAAGCTGCCCTTACCGGCATGATCGAGGTAGGCGAGGAGACCACCGGCAGCAGCCAGCTCCGCCCGGGAAAAAGCGCCGAAGCCGTCCAGCGTGGCAACGTCATGCAAGGCTCTCAGGCGCGCCTCACCCGTAGCAGATGCGAAAGTGGCCGCCGGTCTTTCCACAACCATGGCATCCCCAAAACCGGCCGCACCTGTCTCCGCCGGGGTCACGACTTCGGCCGGGGTCACGACTTCGGAAGGTGCCAGACGGGCGATCTCAGCCTCGATTTGCCCTTCGCCGACCTCCCCCATCTCGAACGCCCCGGTGGAAACGTCGGCGGCGGCAAAGGCGAGCGTGGCACCGGTTCGGGCGATTGCGACGAGCCAGTTGCTCGACTTTGCGTCTAGCAGGACATCTTCGGTGAGCGTACCCGCCGTGACCACCCGCACGATTGCGCGGCGGACGATCGACTTGCCGCCGCGGGCCTTGGCTGCAGCCGGGCTTTCGACCTGCTCGGCAATGGCGACACGGTGGCCTGCGCGGATGAGTTTGGCCAGATAGGCATCGGCAGCATGGAAGGGGACCCCGCACATCGGCACCTTTTCGCCACCGTGTTCGCCCCGCGACGTCAGCGCGATGTCGAGGCAGGCCGATGCCGCCTTGGCGTCATCGAAGAATAACTCGAAGACATCGCCCAGCCGGTAGACGAGCAGGCAATCGGGTACCTCTGCCTTCAGCGCATGGTATTGCGCCATCATGGGGGTGGTCTGAGCTGCGGGGTCGGCGGTCACCGAATTTGCATACACGCCTTGCGAAACGGCGAAAGTGGCTTTGCCCCGAAGGAGCGCATGACGTAGGGGAAGCGCAGAGGGGAATCTCGCATGTCCGAAGAAGCCAATATCCAATTCTCGGAGCGTGAGGCGCTGCTGTTCCATTCGTCGGGACGGCCCGGCAAGATCGAGATCGTCGCGTCCAAGCCGATGGCGACGCAGCGCGACCTGAGCCTAGCTTATTCGCCTGGTGTTGCCGTTCCGGTCCGCGCGATCGCGGAGGACCCCGCAACTGCCTATGATTATACGGCAAAGGGCAATCTGGTTGCCGTGATTTCCAACGGCACGGCCATTCTTGGCCTGGGCAACCTCGGCGCGCTCGCCTCGAAGCCGGTGATGGAGGGCAAGGCCGTTCTGTTCAAACGCTTTGCCGATGTCGATTCGATCGACATCGAACTGGCGACCGAAGACCCGCAAGCGTTCATCGACGCTGTCGCCCTGATGGAGCCGACTTTCGGTGGGATCAATCTCGAGGACATCAAGGCCCCTGAGTGTTTCATCATCGAGCAGGCGCTCAAGGAGCGGATGAAGATCCCGGTGATGCACGACGACCAGCACGGTACGGCGATCATCACCGCCGCCGGCCTGATCAACGCGGTCATGCTGACCGGGCGCGAGCTGCGGGACGTCAAGGTCGTGGTCAATGGTGCAGGGGCGGCTGCGATCGCCTGTACCGAACTGATAAAAGCGATGGGCGTGCGCCACGACAACGTGATCATGTGCGACCGGTCCGGCGTGATCTATCAGGGCCGCCAGAAAAGCATGGACCAGTGGAAGTCCGCCCACGCCGCCAAGACCGAAGCGCGCACCCTCGAGGAAGCGCTCGTGGGCGCCGATATCTTCCTGGGGCTGTCGGCCAAGGGCGCACTGACGCCCGCGTTCATCGAGAAAATGGCGCCGTCACCGATCATTTTTGCCATGGCCAATCCCGATCCCGAGATCACCCCGCCGGAAGCCAAGGCCGTGCGCCCCGACTGTATCGTTGCGACGGGACGTTCGGACTATCCCAATCAGGTGAACAACGTTCTGGGCTTCCCCTTCATTTTCAGGGGTGCGCTCGACGTGCGGGCGACAGCGATCAACGAGGAAATGAAGATCGCCGCCGCCAATGCGATTGCCGAACTTGCGCGCGCGCAGGTGCCGGAGGAAGTGGCGGCGGCCTATGGCGGGCGCGCATCGAGCTTCGGCCGCGAATATATCATTCCCGCGCCCTTCGACCCACGCCTGATGGAAGTAGTTCCTGCCGCCGTTGCCAAGGCCGCGATGGACTCGGGCGTCGCGACGCGGCCGATCCTCGACATGGACGAGTACCGGACAACGCTCCGCGCGCGCCTCAATCCCACGACGTCGGTGCTCGGCCTCGCCTATGAGGGCGCGCGCGCCCACCCCCGGCGTGTTGTCTTTGCCGAAGGTGAGGAGGAAGTCGTGCTGCGTGCAGCTATCGCCTTCCGCGACGGCGGCTACGGCATACCGGTGCTGGTGGGCCGCGATGACGTCCACGAGCGTCTTTCGGCGCTGGGCGTCGACAAGCCGGAATTGTTCGAAGTTCACAACAGTCGCAACTCACCGCTGGTCCCCGCCATGGTCGACCGGCTCTACGAGCGGCTTCAGCGTCGCGGCTATCTGCGTCGCGAAGTCGAACGCATGGTCAACCAGGATCGCAACGTCTTCGCCGCGCTGATGCTCAAGATGGGCGAGGCAGACGCAATGATCACGGGCACGACGCGAACATACGCCCAGTCGATGCGTGAGATCCGTCGCGTGCTCGATCCGGCGGAAGGCCGCATCCCCTTTGGCGTACACGTCCTTGTCGGCCAGTCGCATACCGTTTTCATGGCCGACACCACGGTCAACGAGCGGCCGACGGCCGAGCAGCTGGCCGACATCGCCGAAGGTACCGCAGCCGTTGCCCGCGCGATGGGGCATGAGCCACGGGTCGCCTTCCTGAGCTATTCCACGTTTGGCAATCCCGAGGGATCCTTTCTCACCAATTTGCGCGATGCCGTAACGGCGCTCGAAAAGCGCAATGTCAGTTTCGAGTTCGAGGGCGAAATGGCGCCCGACGTCGCCCTCAATCCCAAGGTGATGGCCAGCTATCCCTTCAGTCGCCTGTCGGGACCGGCGAACGTCCTCATCATGCCAGGCCTGCAGTCGGCAAACCTGTCTGCCAAACTGCTGCGCGAACTGGGCGGCGATTCGGTAATCGGTCCGATGCTGATAGGCATGGAAAAACCGGTTCAGATCGCCACCATGGCGTCAACGGCGAGTGAACTGGTGACGCTGGCAGTACTGGCGGCGGGGGGCGTTGCGCGCTAGCGGCGTCGCAGTGCTCCTGCGCCTGCAGGAGAGCGGCAACCTTTAATTGCCGTCAGGATTGTCCGTCGATCCGCCACCACGGCCAACCGAGCCGACCTGGCCGATATTGCCGAAAAGTTCCTGGAAGAAGCTGCGGTTACGTCCCAGGGTCGGTGTTACGTCGCGGTTGGGGCGGATCATCGCCACCTTGTCGAGTCCCGTCCGTTCGACCGTCGCGACATTGCCACCGCCGTCGAAGCGCACATGCAGGATGGTCTGTGCCGAGGGGCGCGGGATCTTATAGGCCAGCTGCTTGGTATCGCGGGACACGTAATACCAGTCATTCTCGTCGAACTGCCCGGTGAAGCTGGGCCGGCCGAGGGTCCCCTGAACCGACGCCTTGTTATCGACCCCGGGTTTCACTGTCGCAGCAAGCTGGGGATCGATAATGAATCCCTGATGTCCGGGGACGCGCGAGCAACCGCCCGCCAGCGCCAACGCGGCAATCGACAAGATACGGACAGTGCGCCGTGCGGCCATAAGGAAAATACTCTTCGAACGTCGGCGCACGGCTTTGCGACATTGCAACCGCGCGGTCGCGCCGCAATATGCCAAACATGGCAACAACAGCAAGCACAGAGCGGAAGGCGGGGTTTCTTACCCGGCTGTTCGGCAGACGAGAGGGCGACCTGGGGCTGCTTTACGCTGCCGTGGTAGCCGAAGCACGCGCACCCAAATGGTATGCGCGATATGGCGTACCCGACACGGTCGACGGGCGTTTCGACATGGTGTCGCTGGTCCTGGCGCTGGTGCTCCTTCGTCTGGAAAATGAGGGGCGTGAAGTCGAAGCCGTCCGGCTGACCGAGCAGTTCATCACCGATATGGACGGTCAGATTCGCGAGATTGGCTTTGGCGATCTTGTTGTCGGCAAGCAGGTCGGGGGTATATTGGCGGTCGTCGGCGGGCGGCTTGGCGCCTATCGTACCCGGTTCGATCTGGAGACGCTGGGCCGGACTTTGTGGCGGGGGGAAACGCCGGCAAATGGGGTGGAGGCCCTGGCAGAGCTTGATGACTTGCGGGGCCGTATCAATGCGGTACCGCTCGATGGGCTGCTGGCGGGCAGCCTGTAATGACGCCCGAGTTCAGCCGCCGCTATGCTCTCGATTCGATCGGGTCCGCAGAGCGTACGATAAATATCGAGGCGAATCCCGATGAGCGCAAGGCGATCGCCGCACGGTTCGATCTGGTATCGCTCGATGAGCTCAAGGCTGTGGCTGTACTGGCGGCCAGTGCCCTTGGGATCGAAGCGAGCGGTCGGTTGACGGCACGCGTCGTCCAGAGCTGCGTTGTGACAGCAGATCCCGTGGCAGCCCGGATCGACGAGCCCTTCACGCTCCGCTTCGTAGATCCTGACCTTATGGCAACCGACTCCGAAGAGCTGGAGCTCAGCGATGCGGATTGTGACCTTATGGAGATCGACGCAGGCGCGATAGACCTGGGCGAAGCGGTGGCCCAGACACTGGGCCTCGCGCTCGATCCGTTTCCGCGTTGCGAAACCGAACGCGCGCGCGAAATGGAACGCAAATGGGTCGTGGGCGATGAGCCCGGACCGTTCGCCGCGCTCAAGGGTTTGCTCGAATCGTGAATAAGCCAGGGCTTGGGCGGGCCACGCCTTAAAAAGGCACGTCGTCGTCCAGGTCGCTGTCGAAGGCGCTGGGGCGGCTCGTGCCGCCGCCACGGGCACCGCCGCCGAAATTACCGCGCGGCTCTTCGTCGCGATCCCAGTCGCCGCCGCCACCGCCGCCGCGTGCACCACCGCCCGCGCCTTCGCGGCTGTCGAGCAGGACCATCGATGAATTAAAGTTCCGCAGCACGACATCGGTCGTGTAGCGGTCGTTGCCGTCCTTATCCTGCCACTTGCGCGTTTCGAGTTGCCCCTCGAGATAAACTTTCGAGCCTTTTTTCAGATATTGCTCGGCAACGCGGGCAAGCCCCTCGCTGAAGATCGAGACATTATGCCACTCGGTCCGGTCCTTGCGCTCGCCCGAATTCTTGTCCTTCCAATTTTCCGACGTCGCGACGCTGAACGAAACCACCTTGCCCCCGTTCTGAAAGCTGCGCGATTCCGGATCCTTGCCCAGATTGCCGACTAGAATGACCTTGTTGACGCTGCCTGCCACGATGTTCTCCTAAAGGCCCGCGAAAGTCGCGAGCCAGAATGTGGTGCCCGCCGCCAGATAGGCGAGCGTAAAAAGATACAAAAGCATGAAGCCCGGCCATTTCCAACCATTGGTTTCGCGGCGCACGACGGCGATTGTCGAGATGCATTGAGGGGCAAAGACAAACCATGCAAGAAAGGCCAGCGCCGTCGGCAACGACCATTTGTTGCGCAGCGACGATGCCAGCGACTGGTCCCTTTGTCCTTCATCTGCTGAATCGATGGCGTTGACCGTAGCCAGCGCCGATACCGCAACTTCGCGCGCAGCCATTGCGGGGATGAGCGCAAGCGCGATGTCGCGGTCGAAGCCGATCGGTCGAACGACGACCGCGAGGCCGTCCGCAATGCGTCCGGCAATCGACTGGTCGATCTGGCTCTTGCCCGACCCGGCGGGAGCCTGGGGGAAGCTGAGCAGCGCCCAGAGCACAATGGTCGTGAATGCGATGATCGTTCCTGCGCGTTTCAGGAAAGCATAGGCGCGCTGCCACAGGCCCAGAGCGAGATCGCGTAGCGCTGGGAGCTGGTATTTCGGCATCTCCATCATGAAACCTTGCGCGCCGCCCTTGGTAACGGTTCGTCGCAGCAGCAATGCCGCTCCCAGCGCGCCCAGAATCCCTGCCATGTAGAGAGCGAAGAGCACCAGCCCCTGGAGACCGATGCCCGGACCAATGGTGCGATCGGGAATGAATGCCGCGATGATCACGGCATAGACTGGCAGTCGCGCCGAGCAGGTCATCAGCGGTGCGATCAGGATCGTCGTCAGCCGGTCCTTGGGGTCTTCGATCGTGCGTGTCGCCATGATGCCGGGAATGGCGCAGGCGAAGCTGGACAGGAGGGGGATGAATGCCCGTCCCGACAACCCGACGCGCGACATCAGCCGGTCCATCAGAAAAGCGGCGCGAACCATGTAGCCCGACGCCTCGAGCACGAGGATGAAGGCGAACAGGATCAGGATTTGCGGCAGGAACACGACGACGGCACCGACCCCGGCGATGATGCCATCGGTGAGCAGGGAGCGAATGATCGTATCGGGCAGTGTCGACTTAACGGCGTCCTGAAGGCTGCCGATCCAGCTGTCGATCAGGTCGGCCGGTACGGCGGCCAGGCTGAAGACGGCCTGGAACATCACGAACAGCAGCGCGGCGAGGATCATCGGCCCGGCGACCGGATGCAGCACGACCCGGTCGATGCTTTCGGTCCAGCGCCGCGCAATGCCGGTTTCTACGGTCACGCTCTTCGCGATCCGCCGGGCGTGGCGTTGGCGCTCGACGAGGGTCGGTTCTTCAAGAATGGTATGCGGCCGATCGGCCATGCCAGTGAGGACAGCGTCGAGAGCCGCCTTCAGTTCTTCCAGTCCCCGCTTGCGGACGGCAACGGTCGGAATGACCGGGACGCCCAGCGTCTGCGACAGGGCGGCCACGTCGATGGTCAGGCCGTCGCGCTGTGCGAGGTCGAACATGTTGAGGGCAACGACGACCGGCCGACCGAGCGCGATCAGTTCCATGGCGAAGCGCAGGTGATTGTCGAGGTTGGCGGAGTCGACAACAACGACAAGCACAGCTGGCACGCGTTCGCCGGCCTGCTGGCCCAGGACCGTGTCGCGGGTGACCTGTTCGTCGGGGCTCGAGGGGGTGAGGCTGTAGGTGCCGGGCAGGTCGACGAGCTCGACCGGGCGGCCGTCGGCCAGCATCAGCCGCCCGGCGTGCCGCTCGACCGTCACGCCGGGGTAGTTGCCGACCTTTTGCCGAGCGCCGGTCAGCGCATTGAAAAGCGCAGACTTTCCCGCATTGGGGTTGCCGACGAGCGCCACCATCGGCGGCTCGGTCGCAACGAGGCGCGTCTCGACGTTCACGCTGCCGGCACCTCGAGCATGTCGACGGTAATCGCTGCCGCATGGGCACGGCGGATCGCCACCGTCATGCGCCCGATGCGGACCGCGAGCGGGTCGCGCGCGACGAACCCGGCGCCGTGGAGCGGCTCGACCGCGACACCCTCGTCGAAACCGAGTTCGCGCAGCCTGCGTCCGTCGCGCTCGCTCAGCGACGCCCAGTCGATGGACGATATCGTCGCTTCGTGATTAAAGGGGAGGTCCGCAAGGGTCACTTGCGAGCGATTATCAGTATCGTCTGGCGATTGCCAGTGGTCGCGGCTCGAATCCGCAGAGCCGATCGGCTATCGATGCTGCGTGACGCGCTACGACCAGCGAACCCGGGCCCTTGCCGCCAGCCTTGCGGCCGTGGCGGGCTATGTCGATGCGACGGGTTTCCTCGCCAGCAAGGGATTCTTCGTGTCGTTCATGAGCGGCAACTCGACCCGACTGGCGGTCGGCGCCGTCGGGCGTGCGGCCGATGCAGCCGCTGCACTCGCGCTGATCACGGTTTTCGTCGCCGGCGTGGTGATCGGTTCGCTCGTCGGCCGTCGCGCGGGGCGTCACCAGCGATCGACAGTCATTGCGTTGGTCGCCACGGCATTGCTTCTTTCGGTGTTGCTCTCCGCGACCGGGCATCTTCATGCCGCGCTCGGTCTGATGGCGCTGGCAATGGGCGCAGAGAACGCGATTTTCGAAGCCGAAGGCGAAGTGCAGATCGGGCTGACGTACATGACCGGCACGCTGGTCAAGTTCGGCCAGCGGCTGGGCACGGCAATATCGGGCGGCGATCGCTGGGGATGGATTCCCTATGCGATGCTTTGGCTCGGGCTGGTGTCTGGCGCTGTCCTGGGTGCAGCGATGTTCCCGCTATTCGGGCTATTGTCGCTGCTGCTCCCCGCCGCGCTGCTCATCGCGCTTGCAGTGGTCGTGCGCCGTGCGGGGCTCGAAGCCTAGACCGCCGGGTAGCGCAGCCGCCCGACGAAGCGCGCAAGGCTGATCCGCTCCGGCGCCGAATGCGAAAAGCGCGCCTTGAACTTTTCGAAGCGCATGATCCCCTCGATCCGGCGGGACAGGAAAGCCCGGGTGTCGGTCCGGTCCTCGCTTTCGTCCGCCATCATCGCGACGATCGTCGCGGCATAGACGCCGCCCAGGATGGCGCGCTTCGAATAATGGTTGAGATCGGTCGCGGTATCGCCCGCCGCACGCCACATCGCGTCCGCTGCCCGCCAGTTCAGCTTTGCCGCCCGCGCCAGGTTCTGCGGCAGCGACAGCACGGCGAGCGCCCGGCGCAACGCCTCGATATCGACGCCGACGAGGTCGAGCCGAGCTTCGACCAGAACGGTGATGCGCGCGCGGATCTTCATCGCGGCAAGCTTTTCGGGAGGCAGGTCGGCCAGCATTGCCGCATCGACATGTGCGAACCACGCATCGATCATGTCGATCGCGCCCCCCGGAAAGGCGAGACGCGCGACTGCCGGGTCGATGCCCGTGGCGGCAGCCCCCAGTTCGAGCGCAGCCGGCGACCAGCCGTCGAACCCGGCATGGTGCGGCAATTCGGCCGCAAGCAGCGCGCGCATTTCGTCGAGGGTGGCGTCTGCAGAAATCGGATCGGACACGTTACGCTCCATCGGTGACACACCCGAAATGGGCTGCTAGGACCCTATCGTCAATCACCACAATCAGGGGACGTTCGGGGCCATGGCCAAATTTCTGGGATCGCTGGGCAACGCGCTGCTCGTCGGCTTTGCGTTGCTCGTCATCGTCATTTTCGCTTTCCATGGCGGCACGCCGGCCCCCGTCTACCTGCAATGGCTGTTCCGTTTCCTCCACGTCCTGTTCGGCATCATGTGGATCGGTCTGCTCTATTACTTCAACTTCGTGCAGATCCCGACGATGCCGTCGGTCCCGGCCGAACTGAAGCCCGCCGTGTCGAAGTTCATCGCGCCGGCGGCCCTGTTCTGGTTCCGCTGGGCGGCACTGCTGACCGTCATCATGGGCCTCGTCATCGCCAGCCATCCGCCGCAGGGCGTCGGCAGCTACCTGATCCCGGCGCTGACCTTCCAGGGGCCGCTGAAGATGATCGGTCTGGGCATGTGGCTGGGCCTGATCATGGCGTTCAACGTGTGGTTCGTGATCTGGCCGAACCAGAAAAAGGCGCTGGGCATCGTCGAGGCCGATGCGGATACCAAGGCGAAGGCCGCCAGCACCGCGATGCAGTTCAGCCGGATCAACACGATCCTGTCGATCCCGATGCTCTATTGCATGGTCACGCAGCAGGCCGGCCTCGTCAACTAAGCGGTTCGGGTTCCAGCCAGCCCGCCGCGACCAGCCGTTCGACCAGCGCGACCGCGACTTCGGGCGCGAGGTCGGGCAGGTCGCGGATCGCGAAGCGGGGGGTCGACGCGATATACGCAAGTGCGCGCGCGGCGCCCGCGTGGATCGAGATATGCCCGCCGGGGAGGGCAAGATCCACGACATTGCCCGCATTGCGCACATAGGCCGTGGAGAGCGGCGCATGGCGCACCCGGGTATCGGGCGTCAGCGGCGACGGTGAAATCGGCGGTGGCGTAAATCGCTGAAAGCCGCCGACCGTGCGGGCTGCAGCCTTGGCCAGAGCGTCACCGACAAAGCCGGGGCGACGACACTGGTCGATCAGGCTTTCGAGCGCGGCAATGATTTCCGGACCGACAGCGCCGACGTCCCGCGCGCCCGCCAAGCGCGCTGCCGCCGTCGCGCGCAGGGGCCGCGCGCTGTCGGAGAGATGATCGAGCGCCGCGATGACCGCCGAGCGCACCGTCAGCGGCGTGAAGAGAATCGAGATGTGGAGCGAATCGGTCAGCGATTCGACGCTGTGGGGGGTGCCACGCGGCACGTAGAGGAGATCGCCGGGTCCCGCGTCGCTGACCGCGTGTCGATCGAGGTGCGGGAGCGGGGCGCCGACCTGCAGCCACGCATTCTCGAGACCGGCAGGATCGGTCGACACATACCAGCGCTTCTGGCCGACCAGTTGCACCGTGACATTGTCGTTGTTGTCGTGATGGATCTTGGCGCGCGCACCTGCCCGGCTCCAGAAGGCGGAAACCTCGACCGGCTGGCAGATCAGCGCTTCGAGCGCGCGGGTAAAGTCGAGCAGCGGCGCGGCAAGCGCGCGCACCTCGGGGATGCGCACCGTATAGTTCCGGTCGTGATAGGCATTGATCAGGGCACGGAAGGCCAGCGCATCCGCGACCGGGGCCGGTCCCGGCGGTGGCCCGGCGGGCGCCACGGCATGGCAATCGAGGATCTGCGAATGAGTGGCGAACGCCGCAAGCAATGTCGCCATGGGGTCGGGGCCGAGCAGCAGGGCGCGCGGGTGGCGCGGGTCGCCCCGCTGCTCCACCGGGGTACTAGCCTTCACCGCATCGAAGAACGCATCGACGGTCAGTGGCGCGAGCATGGCACCAACGACAGCCTCGGCCTCCGACGAAATCATGTCGTTCCGCTATGGCAAAGTGGCAGGTAGCGCAATCAGGGCTTGGGAAAACCGGTCAGGACGCACGATCGGGCTCAGGGCTTCGCACGAGCACAAGGGCCAGCGCGACGAGCACGGCGCCGATGATATCGGCAACGCCCAGCCTTTCGCCGAAAACGCCCCAGCCGATCGTCGCCGCGACGACCGGCTGGGTCAGGAGGCCGAGCCCGATCACGAGCGGGCTCAGCCGCCCGAGCACGTAGACCATCAGGCCCTGTCCCAGCACCTGGCTGCACAGCGCAAGCCCGATCAGGGGCGTCCAATTGCCCGGCACCACACGCTCCCCCATCAGAAGTGCGAAAAGCAGCAGCGGCACGGCGCTGGCCAGCGTCGACAGCACGAGCAATGGCCATGCCGAAAGCGTCGACCGGACGCGAGCGATGATGATGATGAAGAAGGTGTAGAAAACGCCCGCAAGCACGCACAGCAGGTCGCCGACCAGATTTTCCGGCGACAGCTGATACGACCGTCCCATCAGCAGCACCGCGCCAGCTGCCGCGAGCAGCAGTGCAAGGCCCTGGCGCTGCGAAGGCCAGGCGCGGGCGACGATGAAGCCATAGATCGGGAACAACAGGCTGGTCGAATTGCCGAACAACGTCGCATTGGCGAGCTTGGTACGCAGGATGCCCAGGTGCCAGCTCGCCAGGTCGGCGGCGAACAGGACGCCCGAAACGACGAGCACGATCAGCAGGTTACGGGTTATCCGCGGCATGCCGCTGCGCGCGGCGAGCAGGGCCACGATGGGCAGGGCGAGCGCCATCCGCCAGAACGCCGAGGCGATCGGCCCGACGTCGGCATCGCGGACGAACATCGCGCCCAATGCGAGCAGCGCATTGCCGAGCACCAGCGCGGCTAGATCGGCTTTGGTGCCCTGAAGGCTTTCTTGGGGTGGACGCGCGGCCATGCATCGCCATATCGCATGCGTACTGAATTGAAACCTGACGAAAGGCGATTCCCCCGATGCCCACCCTGTTCGACCCGATCCAGCTCGGCGCGATCGCTGCTCCCAACCGCATCTTGATGGCGCCGCTGACCCGCGGCCGCAGCGAGCCGGTGCATGTGCCGATCAGCGCGCTGAAGGCCGAATATTACAGCCAGCGTGCCGCCGCCGGGCTGCTGATTGCCGAGGCAACGGGCATTTCGCAGGAAGGGCTCGGCTGGCCTTCGGCGCCCGGCATCTGGTCGGACGAACAGGTCGCGGCCTGGCAGCCGGTGACGCAGGCAGTGCACGATGCTGGCGGACGGATCGTGCTGCAGCTGTGGCACATGGGACGACTGGTCCACCCCGATTTCCTGGATGGCGGGCGGCCAGTGTCGTCGTCCGACACGACCGCCCCGGGCAGTGCGCACACCGCGACGGGCAAGAAGCCCTACGAGCCGGCCCGCGCCCTGCGCCTCGACGAAATCCCGCGCGTGATCGCCGATTATGTCCACGCCGCAAAGAATGCGATGCGCGCCGGATTCGATGGCGTACAGATCCACGGTGCCAATGGGTATCTGATCGACCAGTTCCTGCGCGACAACACCAACTTCCGCACCGACGCCTATGGTGGCCCGATCGAGAACCGGATCCGCCTGCTGCGCGAAGTGACGCAGGCCGTGGCCGATGCCGTGGGCGCGGACAGGACCAGCGTCCGCCTGTCGCCCAACGGCGAAACGCAGGGGGCCGACGATTCGAACCCGGTCGCGCTGTTTACGGCGGCAGCAGGGGCGCTGCACGAGATCGGCATCGCATTCCTCGAGCTGCGCGAGCAAAAGACGTTCGGCGGCTTTGGCACGTCGGACGTGCCGCGTGTGTCGCCCGATATCCGCAAGGTGTTCCCGGGGCCGCTGATCCTGAACCAGGAATATAATCTGGAACGTGCCGAGGCCGACCTGGCCAGCGGGCTGGCAGACGGCATCAGTTTCGGACGGCCGTTCATTTCGAACCCCGACCTTGTCGAGCGCCTGCGCGCCGATGCGCCGTTTGCACCGGACAATTTCAAGACCTGGTATTCGGTGGGTCCCGAGGGTTACACCGATTACCCGACCTTGGCGCACGAGGCGGCCTAGGCCCGGAACCCCCGACGCGCGGCGAGGGTTGAACCGTGCGTCGGCATGGGAGCTTTGCGATGCGTGAAACGGGCAGGTCCGGGGTCAGCGGACGACAGGCAGCGGCAGGGGCTGCACTGGTTGCGGGCGTTGCCGCCATCGGCGCGGGGATATTCCTGGCGAGGGACAAGAGCGCGGAGCGGCCCGAGCATGAAGTGCTCGTCACCGAAGGCGACTTCGAGATACGCCGCTATCCGCCGATGCTGCTTGCCGAAACTGTCGTGACGAATGCCCGCGACCGCAAGCAGGCGCTCGAGAAGGGGTTTCGCCTGCTGGCGGAATATATCTTTGCAAAATCGCGCCCTGGCCAGAAGATTGCGATGACGGCCCCCGTGCTGTCGGATCATCGACAGGGGGAAGGGGTGTCAGCTTCGGATGAGGGCGGCGACGGATGGCGGGTGCGCTTCATCATGCCGCGCACCTATACGCGCGACACCTTGCCGTCTGCGCCTGCAGGGATAGGCATCACCGAACTTCCGGGCCGCCGTGTGGCAGCGGTGCGCTTTGCAGGCCTCGCGAGCGACGCCGTGCTGCAGCAAAAGGAAGCCGAGCTGCGAAGCTGGCTGGATACCCGTGGCGAGGTGGAGACCGGCCGGGTCGAATATGCCTTTTACGACGCGCCGTTCATCCCGGGACCGCTGCGGCGCAACGAAGTGCTGATACCGCTCGGCTAGCCCGGCGGGCCGGACCGCTCAGCCGAAGCGCCCCTTGAGCTCCAGCAGGGCGAGCGCCGCCTTGGCCGCTTCGCCGCCCTTGTCCTTCTGCGCGGGGTCGGCGCGGACGAGCGCCTGGGCCTCGTTCTCGACGGTAAGGATACCGTTGCCGATGGCAATGCCATCCATCGTCAGCGCCATGATGCCCCGAGCGCTTTCGCCGGCCACGATCTCGAAATGATAGGTTTCCCCGCGAATGACGACGCCGATGCCGACATAGCCGTCGTAGCGTCCGCTTTCGGCCGCGAGCGAGATCGCGCCGGGGATTTCGAGCGCGCCGGGGACGGTGATGACGTCCACGTGATGGCCTGCGTCCTCCAGCGCGGTGCGGGCCCCCGCGATCAGCATGTCGTTGAGATGGTCGTAGAAGCGCGCCTCGACGATCAGAAACTTTGCCATGTCATGTCCTCTAATGCGCCGACGCCGCGACGATGCCGATGATACCGATCGTAATCAGCGCTGCCCCGACGAGGCGCCGCGCGTCAACCTTTTCGCCCAGTAAACGACCCGCAACCAGCATGCCGACGAGGACGCTGGCCTCGCGGATGGCGGCCACGGCGCCGACTGGCGCAAGTGCAAAGGCGTAAAGGGCGGGAACGAACGAGACCGGCGCCATGATCGCGGCCGACAGTCCGGGCTTCCAGTCCGCCCGGAATGCGGCGGACGCGCTGCCGCGCCGTAGCGACAGGAAAAGCAACGGCATCGCAACGGCGTCGAGGACGAAGAACCAGGCGATGAAGGTCAGCATCTCGGGCGACAGCCGCATCCCGCGTGCGTCGATCACCGAATAGGCGGTCGTGAGCATGCCCGTCGCGACGGCAAGAGCCAGCCCCATCCGCGACAGGCGGTTGCCGGCGGCGAGCAGGATGATCCCGAGGCTGACGGTCGCAATGGAGGCGACCAGCGGCGGGCCGAGCACATCGCCGAGGAGCAGGACGCCCATGACGGCAGTCACGATCGGTGCACTGCCCCGGGCTATCGGATAGGCCACCGAGAAATCGCTGACGCTGTACGAGAAACTGAGAAGTCCCTGATAGACCGCGTGGGTCACCGCTGCCGTAACCAGCCACGGCCACAGAAAGGCCGGGGGAAGGCCGACCCACCATGCCAGCGGCGCAGCGATTGCGAGGCCGAAGAGCCGTACCCATGCCTGGACGGCCAGCTTGTCCCGCCCCGACTTGATCGAGGCATGAGCGAGTGCAGTGGTGAGTGCCGAGAAGCCCGCGAGCCAAAGGCCGAGGGTAACCGGGCTCACTCGCCCTGTGTGCCGGGGATCGGGCGCTCACCGACGATGGACAGGCCATAGCCTTCGAGGCCGACGAGCGTGTGATGGGTATTGGTGAGCAGGATCATATCGTGGACGCCAAGTTCGGACAGGATCTGCGCCCCACCGCCATAGTCGCGCAGCTCCTCGACCTCGCGGTCGCCGGCACCCTTGCCCTCGGCGCGCAGGGCCATGAAGCGGCTGACCATGCCCTGCATCGGCTTGTTGATGAGAACCAGCACCCCTGCCCCCTCCGCCGCAATGGCCTCCATCGACCGGCTGAGCAGGCCTGACCGCTCGTTCTCCTCGCCGAATACATCGACGAACATCGACATCGTGTGCATGCGGACGAGCGTCGGCTGCGCCGGGTCGATCCGCCCCTTGACCAGGGCCAGCGTCTCGTCGCCGGTCGCCTTGTTGAAGAAGGTGATGGCACGCCAGTCGCCGCCCCAGCGGCTGTTGAAGCCCATTTCCGCCCGCCGTTCGACGAGGTGATCGTGCTTGCGACGATAGGCAATAAGGTCGCGGATCGTGCCCATCTTCAGATTGTGCAGCCGTGCGAACGACACGAGGTCGTCCATCCGCGCCATGGTGCCGTCGTCCTTCATGATCTCGCAGATCACGCCCGACGGGTTGAGTCCGGCAAGGCGCGAGACATCGACGGCCGCCTCGGTATGACCTGTACGGACCAGTACGCCGCCATCACGGGCCACCAGCGGAAAGACATGGCCGGGCGTGACGATGTCGGCGCGCCCCTTGCTGCCGTCGATGGCCACGGCGATCGTGCGCGCCCGGTCGGCGGCGGATATGCCCGTCGTCACGCCCTCGCGTGCCTCGATCGATACCGTGAAGGCGGTTTCGTGCCGGGTGCCGTTGCTGCGGCTCATGAGTTCGAGGCCGAGCTGGTCGACACGCGATTTGGTCATCGCAAGACAGATGAGCCCGCGGCCGTGCGTCGCCATGAAGTTGATCGCGTCGGGCGTCGCCATCTGTGCCGGGATGATCAGGTCGCCTTCGTTCTCGCGGTCCTCGTCGTCGACCAGGATAAACATTCGGCCGTTGCGCGCCTCGTCGATGATTTCCTCGATCGGGACGAGCGCGGGGCGGTCGCTGTTGGCCGAAAGATAGCGCTCGAGCTTGCCCAGTGTATCGGCGGTCGGGTTCCAGTCAGGTGCATCGAGGTCGCGCAATGTGTTGGCGTGGAGTCCGGCAGCACGCGCAAGGCCCGAGCGGGACATGCCGCCTTCGCTGACAAGCGTGCGGAGATGGGCGATCAGGGTCTGCGACATGCGCGTGCGTCCTTAGCATATGAGGCAACCGGCCTCGCGCATCGCCATTTTCACACTTCGCTGTGAAGTGCAATGCCGGAATCACATTGCAGTGTCGAAGTCTCGCATGCGCTTGAGGTAGCGTGTTAGGACGTCGATCTCGAGATTGACCTCACGGTCCGCTGCGAGCTCTCCAAGGGTCGTGACGGCCCAGGTGTGCGGTATGATGTTCACGGCGAAGCTGGTGCCTTCGGGCGCGTCGTTCACATCGTTGACAGTCAGCGATACGCCGTCGACGGTGATCGAGCCCTTGGGTGCCACGAACGGCGCGATACCAGCCGGTACGCGGATATCTACGCGGTGCGAGCCGCCCACCTCAGCAACGCCCGACACGGTACCGACGCCGTCGACATGGCCCGTGACGATATGTCCGCCGAGCTCGTCCCCGATCTTGAGCGCCCTTTCCAAGTTCACCGCGCGGCCCAGGTCCCACATTCCATGCGCCGTCTTCGATACGCTTTCGCCAGAAACATCGACAGCGAACCAGTCGGCGCCCTTCTCGACGACAGTCATGCACGCCCCCGAGCAGGAAATAGAAGCACCGACTGTAACGCCCAGCATGTCATAGCCGCAGCGAACGACAACGCGGCGGTCGCCTTGCTCGGCGCTGGCGGTAATGGTGCCGATGTCAGTGACGATGCCGGTGAACATGGTTGCTGCTTATCCCCTGACGCGTTCGTAAACGTCGAGCGTGTCGCTGCCAAGTCGGCGGCTTTCGAGGCGCAACCACCGCCCGTGCGCGTCGGCAAGATCGCCAAGCCCGATATCGCCGAGCGTCCGCCCCCCGCCGATCATGATCGGCGCGCGATAGAGCAGCAGCGTGTCGACTAAATCTTCGCGCAGGAAGGAGGCGGCGGTCGACATGCCCCCCTCGACGAAAAGGCGATCCGCCTCGAGCGTTCCGAT
>JANMJZ010000261.1:0-2849 GCA_031371635.1 Sphingomonadales bacterium
CATCAAGGACCGGATTACCGGTTTCGACGGGGACAGTCCGCGCACCCCGCCTGCCGATCTGGAGGACTTTCCCGCGTTCATGACGCGCCAGAACAGCAGCGGCGGGACGCCGACCTATCGCCGGCCGAAATGCGTCGGCCCCGTTGCCCCAAAGACGCTGGCCCCGCTGGACGACGATCTGAAGCACATGGCGGCGGCAATGGCCAAATACCGGCCGGCTGGCGGGTTCATGAACGCGGCGTCGCCAGGCGTCATCGCCCTGTTCCAGCCGAATGAGCATTACCCGACGCAGGACGCTTATCTGGAAGCGCTGGCCGAGGCGATGCGGCCTGAATATGAAGCGATCGTCGCTGCGGGGCTCATCCTGCAGCTCGACAGCCCGGACCTCGGCCTGGGGCGCCACATGATGTACAAGGGGCGGCCGGACGAGGAATATCTGACCCTCATCGGCATTCATGTCGCGGTTCTCAATCACGCGTTGCGCAACGTGCCGGCAGACCGCGTGCGCATGCACGTCTGTTGGGGGAATTACGAAGGTCCGCACACCCATGATGTCGAAATGGGCGTCATCCTGCCGACACTTATGAAGGCGAAACCAGCGGGCCTGCTTTTCGAGACCAGCAATCCGCGCCACCAGCACGATTGGAATTACTTCGCGGAGATGATCGACCTGATCCCCGACGACAAGGTGCTGATTCCTGGCGTCATCGATTCCACGACGAACTTCGTCGAACATCCCCGCGTCGTGCAGGAGCGCATCGAACGCTTTGCGGGCATCGTCGGTCGGGAGCGAGTCATCGCCGGAACCGACTGCGGTTTCTCCACCTTCGCCGGCTTTGGTGCGGTAGACCCCGACATAGTCTACGCAAAGCTCAGGGCGCTGGCCGACGGGACCGCGCTTGCCAGTGCCCGGCTGTGGCGGGCAGCGGCGTGAGCTGCTTTCGTGACCGCCTTCGCGCGGGCGACGTGCTTGCGGGGACGTGGGTGAAGACGCCGCACGCAAATATCGTCGAGGTGCTTGCCTTGTCGCCGCTCGACGTGCTCGTCCTCGATGCCGAACATGCACCGTTCGATCGGGGGAGCCTGGACCTGTGCCTTTTGGCAGCACGCGCAGGCGGGAAGCCTGTGCTCGTTCGGCCGGCAAGCGCCAGCCACGAGCATATCCTGCAAGCGCTTGATTGCGGAGCCGACGGCGTGATTGTGCCGCATGTGCGATCCGCAGAAGAAGCGCGCGCCGTCGTGCAGGCGTGCCACTATGCACCGGGCGGCCGTGGTTTTGCCGGCTCCACCCGTGCGGCAGCGTATACGACGCTCGGCATGGCCAAGCACCGGGCGGCGGCAAAAGGCGTGACGGTCATCGCGCAAATCGAGGACGCGGAAGCGCTCGACGAGATCGATGCCATTGCGGCTGTCGACGGCATCGACGCGCTCTTCATCGGGCGCGCCGACCTGACGATCTCGATGGATGCCGAGAGCTCCGACGACAGCGCAGTTGTCGCGGCGGTCGAGCGCATCTGCGCGGCCGGCAAGGCGGCGGGGCGCACGATCGGCATGTTCCTGGCAAGCGCAGGCGACGTGGGGGCATGGCGCGCAAAGGGCGCGAGCCTGTTCATCCTGCAGTCGGATCAGGAGTTCGTGTTGAAAGGCGCGGCAGCCCTGGCGGACGCCGTTCGCGGTTAGCTAGCCAATCCCGGCAACCCGGTAGACGACGGCGTCGCCCGCAAGCGTGCGTTCGACGCCGATCGGCACGGTCATCGTGTCGCCTTCGCCCAGCGTGAGCGTGCCGCCGTCCCATGAAACGGCCACATCGCCCCTGTGAATGAACAACACCTCGGGCGCGTCCGGTATTGAACGTTCCTGTGGGTTGTCGAACCGGTCGAGCCGGAAAGGGTGCGGCCAGTGAAGTGGCGCGCGCGGTCCGATAATGGCACCCGCGCCACGGGCATTGCGAACGACAAGGCGCTCCGCCTCGGTCTGGGTCGGCACGTTCATCGCCGCGACCTGCTCCACGGTTGTGCGGGGCATCGGGCGCTCGCTGGCCGGCACCGGCTGACCCGCCGCCGTATCGACCAGCGATCCGTTTTCCAGAAGGACGAGCCCATAGTCCTTCGCCATGTCGAATACATAGGGCGCCCAGAGCACGCGCCCCGGATCGTCGCCGCCAAGCACGGCGAACAGAAACCCTGCCGACCCGTCCGCCGCAGGGGCGGTCGCGGTAAAGCCACGGAACATGCCGGTCGGCAGTGAAATCGTATCGCCGGGCTGAAGATGGACACGGGCATCTTCTCCATGTTCGCCGAGATCGAAACGCCATTCTCCGGAATGGACGACGAAGACCTCCGCCGTGTTATGGCTATGCTGCGAATTGACGCAGCCGACAGGCTGGCGTGCGCCACCGATGTTGAAGCCGTGCGGTTCGGCAATATGGACGTGCTGCTCCGGATTTTCGGAAACGCCCGGCCCGATGATCGTGAAATTCTCTTTCGCCTCGCTGCCCGGCGAGCGCGTATCGATGAACGCGTTATAGCAAGGCTTAAGGTCCGCATAGCGGACGACACGGCCTTCCATGGCTGCAGGGGTCCAGCGGGCTTGCGTCTTTGTTTCGCCATTCATGGATTGAGGGGTTGCGGCATTTTGCATTCGCAGTCAATATGAAGATATGACGTTTGCGCAAATTGGCCATGTTCCTGTGGACTACAGACTGCACGGCATTTTTGCCGGAAACGCGATCGAGCGGCTGCGCGACGACCACAGGCTGCAGGTATGCCCCAAGAAATGAAAGATGAAATGCTCTGGAAGCTGGCCAAAAGAAGAGCAGGCTTTAAGTGGAGCTTCCTGATGTACGTTTT
>JANMJZ010000266.1:0-28625 GCA_031371635.1 Sphingomonadales bacterium
GTGGGGTGGTCGTGAGGGCTATGACACGATCCTCAACACCGATATCCGCCACGAGAAGGAGCAGCTCGGCCGCTTCCTCAAGATGGTTGTCGAGCACAAGCACAAGATCGGCTTCAAGGGCACGATCCTGATCGAGCCCAAGCCGCACGAGCCGACCAAGCACCAGTACGACTTCGACGTCGACACCATCTACGGATTCCTGCTGCACCACGGCCTCGAAAAGGAAGTGAAGGTCAACATCGAGGCGAACCACGCCACGCTTTCGGGCCACAGCTTCGAACATGAAATCGCGAGCGCCGTCGGCCTCGGCATCTTGGGGTCGATCGACATGAACCGGGGCGACCCCCAGAATGGCTGGGACACCGACCAGTTTCCCAACGATGTCCGCGAGATCACGACCGCGCTCTACTACATCCTGCAAGGCGGCGGACTCGGCACCGGCGGCAACAATTTCGACTCGAAGGTGCGCCGCCAGAGCATCGACCCCGTCGACCTGTTCTACGGCCACATCGGCGCGATCGACGTGCTGGCGCGCGGGTTGCTCAACGCCGCCGCCCTGATCGCAGCCGGCGAACTGTCGGGCTTTGTTGCCGACCGCTATGCTGGCTGGAAGTCGGGCATCGGCAAAGCAATTCTCGACGGGACGACCAGCCTTGAAGCCATTTCGGATGCCGCCGTCGCCGAGGGCGTGAACCCCAAGCCGCGTTCCGGCCGACAGGAGTATCTGGAGAATATCATCACGCGTGCCACCTGAATATGAACCAGACCAGCGCGATTAGCGCCGATACATCTGGCCAAGACGAGGCGTAAGGCATAATTAGCGCTTTGTGGTGTTCGATGATGACCCCACTGCGACCCAATTCTCATCACCGTTAAATGGCATAACTGCGCCACGGGGTGAAATAGGCAATTGGTCCAATCATCAAATTAACTCATCGAAATGTAGCCTCACTATTGCGTAATGTGTTCGCGCTCCATAGTCTGAACAAGTTTCCGAGAAACATAACTGCCGATTCTTTAACTCGCGCGCGCGGAATATTCAATTCAATGCACCATCCGCTGTGTTGAAGTTGAATGGCGCAAGCATCTGCGATTGGCGATTGCCGTTTGCACCCTTGGCGTCCACGCGGACGGCAGACCTGCAAGCCGTATGACGCTACTTGGCGTCAAGTCAGCTTTATCGAAAAGTGTCGTCACGCTCCATAAGAGCCGTCTGACACGGTGTTCCTCGGTGCTTTCAGTCGCAGGGATAATTTCGCTGCCGGTCTTGGGCAGCTTGCTCATTCGCTTTCTAATCCAATCTGGCCGCGCCAACCGACGCTCGAATTCAACGCTGCTATTTACTGCTGCGCTCGATCGCTGGTTTGACGGTTTGCCGGACGAACGGACGGTACAACTGCTAACCAGCTGACCACTCGCGGCCGATCAACACCGCCGCGTCGCTAGCGAAGCTGGCTGTCTTTGCTACCCCTGCGATTGAACGTAGATCGCGCAGCGCTTGAGTCCCTGCTCGATTGGCATGGAACACAAGTTCGAGCGCCCGGCAGCGCTTGGCGTCGTGCTTCCGGGATCGCCTCGCCACAAAGCTCGCAATGCGTGTCACCTTCGCCTGCCGGCATCCGGGTGCGCGCGAACTTGACTGCGTCGGCGATCGTGTCGTCGATCTGGTCCTGCACTGCGCCGTCACGCGTCCAACCGCCTGCCATTGCTCGCCTACTCTCTCTAGTTCCGCGAATTCAAAGCGCTAGCGGTCGAGTAAGTTCCACCACAAGACAGTGCTCCACGAAATTTGTTCCTTTAACGTTCCTGCCGGGCTAGAGCCCTGACATGACCGATTACCGGGTTCGCAAGATCATTCATGTCGACATGGATGCTTTCTTTGCGTCCGTCGAACAGCGCGACGATCCTTCGCTGCGCGGCAAGCCGGTTGCCGTTGGCTATGCCGCAGCCAGGGGCGTGGTCGCGGCAGCGAGTTACGAAGCGCGACAGTTCGGCGTCCGTTCTGCCCTGCCCTCCGTCACGGCCACGCGGCGTTGCCCCGACCTGATCTTCGTGCCGCCCCGGTTCGAAGTCTATCGCGCAGTATCGCGCCAGATCCACGCAATCTTCGCCGAGTTCACGGCGCTCATCCAGCCGTTGTCGCTTGACGAAGCCTATCTCGACGTCACCGAAAACAGGCAGGACATTCCGACCGCTTGGGAAACGGCGAAGGTAATTCGGGCCCGCATCTTTGCCGAGACGGGGCTCACGGCGTCTGCGGGCGTTTCATACAACAAGTTCCTGGCCAAGCTCGCGTCAGATCAACGCAAGCCCAATGGCCAGTTCGCAGTGACACCCGATATCGCACTAGCCTGGATCGAGACACTGCCGGTCGCGCGCTTTCATGGCGTGGGGCCGGTGACTGCTGCCAAGATGAAGAGGCTCGGTATCGAGACCGGCGCCGACTTACGCGCCAAGTCGCTCGAGTTCCTGCGCCAACATTTCGGCAGCTCTGGCGAATGGTATCACTCCATTGCGCGCGGCATCGACGAGCGCCCGGTCGATCCCGACCGGGTGCGAAAATCCTCAGGGTCGGAGACGACCTTTGATCGTGACGTGACCGACATCGCTCGGATCGAGGCGGGTGTGGTGCGGATGGCAGACGATGTCTGGGCTTGGTGCGAAAACGCTCAGTCTTTCGGGCGCACCGTCACCGTAAAGATCAAGTTCGGTGATTTCCGCCAGATCACCCGGAGCCGAAGTTTCTCCAATCCGGTCGACACGCAAACATCGCTCCATGAGGCAAGCCTCGAGCTCGTTCGCTCGATCTATCCGCTTACGCTCGGGATACGTTTGGTTGGTGTCACGGTTTCCAACTTTATGACGCCAGTTCGTGTTAACGGCGAGCTGCCGTTGTTCGAGGAAAATCACCGTTGAGCATTAGGATAACGGCCGTTGTGCTGATAGCTGTCAAGGCGACGTCTGGCTAAACGCAGATTGCCGGTTTCGCGACCGCAAGTGCCACTAATCGAGTTCATTGCTACGCTCGATTGCCATCCGCGTTTGCCAGGAAGTCGATCTAACTTGCTGAAATTACATATGAATTTTTCAGAGAGCAGATGACAATTTATATTGTCACGAAATCCAAATATGACAATTTATATTGTCTTCCGACTTTTTCTATTGTCACTCAACAAACGGGAGCCGGGATATTCTGGGTCACTCGACCGTCACCGACTTTGCCAGATTGCGCGGCTGATCGACGTCCGTGCCCTTTGCAACGGCGACATGATAGGCGAGCAATTGCACCGGCACGGCGTAGACCAGCGGGGCGATCAATGGGTGGACCCGCGGCATTTCGATGGTCGCCATCGCGTCACTGCCAGCTTCTTCGATACCCTGTGCGTCGGAAATGAGCACGACTTTGGCGCCACGGGCCATCGCCTCGTGCATGTTGCTGACGGTCTTTTCGAAGAGCGGGCCGGATGGCGCGATCACTATGAGCGGGACGCTTTCGTCGATCAGCGCGATCGGCCCGTGCTTCATCTCGCCCGATGCATAGCCTTCTGCATGGATATAGCTGATTTCTTTCAGCTTTAGCGCACCCTCCAAGGCAAGCGGATAGTCGGGACCCCGACCGAGGTAGAGAACGTCGCGGGCACCGGCGATGGTATGGGCCATAGCCTCGATGGCGGCGTCACGGTTGAGGGCCGCGTTCAGGGCGGCAGGGACCTCGGTCAGGTGCGTCACGATCTCGCGCTCGTCATCGCGGGCCAGCTTACCCTTTGCCCGCGCGAGATTGACCGCAAGCGCCGCCATGACCGCAAGCTGGCAGGTGAAGGCTTTGGTGGAGGCAACGCCGATCTCTGGACCCGCATGCGTCGGCATCAGCAGATCGACTTCGCGGGCCATGCTCGACGTAGGCACATTGATGATGCCAGCCGTCGTCAGGCCGCCGGCTTTCATGTGACGAAGGGCCGCCAGGGTGTCCGCCGTCTCACCCGACTGGGAGACGACGACGCCCAGCATGTTCGGCAAGAGGACCGGATCGCGGTACCGATATTCGGAGGCCACATCCACCTCGACCGGTACCCGTGCAAGTTGTTCGATCCAGTATTTCCCGATCATGCCGACGTAGGAGGCCGTGCCGCAAGCAACGATGGCGACGCGCTCGACGGTGGAGAGGTCGAAATCCATCTGCGGCAACCCGACCTGCTCTTCGAGCGGGCGCAGATACGAACGCAGTGTCTGCGCGACGACGATCGGCTGCTCGTAGATTTCCTTGAGCATGAAGTGGCGGTAATTGCCCTTTTCCATCAGCGCCGCCGAAACACCGGAAATGGTGATCTCGCGCGTCACCGGGTTGTTGTCGACGTCGAAGACTTGGGCGCCCTCGCGGGTGAGCACGACCCAGTCGCCTTCCTCGAGATAGGCGATACGCTGGGTCAGCGGCGCGAGCGCCAGCGCGTCCGAACCGAGAAAGGTCTCGCCATCGCCATAGCCGACGACCAGCGGAGACCCGAGCCGCGCGCCGATCAGCATATCCGGATGCTGGCGAAACGCGATCGCGAGCGCAAAGGCGCCGCGCAGGCGCGGCAGGACCAGTTTGACCGCGTCTTGCGGCGACAGCCCCGCCTCGACATGCTCGCTGACGAGGTGCGCGACGACTTCGGTGTCGGTCTGGCTTTCCAGCTGTCGGCCACGCGCCTGCAGCTCTTCGCGCAGCGGTTTGAAATTCTCGATGATGCCATTGTGCACCAGCGCCACTTCCTGCGTTGCGTGCGGGTGCGCGTTGACCGTGTTGGGCACGCCGTGTGTAGCCCAGCGAGTATGCGCAATGCCCGTTTTGCCCGGCGCGGGATCGGCCGCCAGTACGCGCGTGAGGTTGAGCAACTTGCCCTGTGCCCGCCGACGGATCAGCTGACCATGTTCGACCGTGCACAGGCCTGCCGAGTCATAGCCGCGATATTCCATCCGCTTCAGGCCATCGACCAGCCGATCGGCAACCGCTTCCTTTCCGACAATTCCAATAATGCCGCACATGTCTCATCTGTCTCCGCTGCGGGATTCTCGACCCGTCATTTCTTGCGCGCCGCCATCATGGCGCGAAATCCCTTGGCCCAGCCGGGCTTCGATTCCTGCCTGCCACGGGCCACTGCCAGCGAGTCCGGGGCTACGTCCGCCGTGATGACGCTGCCGGCCGCAACGATCGCGCCCGGACCGATCGTCACAGGCGCTACCAGCGCGCTGTTGGAACCGACAAAAGCCCCGGCGCCGATCTCCGTCCTGTACTTGAAGAAGCCGTCGTAATTGCATGTAATCGTTCCGGCGCCGACGTTCGCACCCGCCCCGACTTCGGCGTCGCCCAGATAGGTCAGGTGGTTTGCCTTGGCCCCGGGCCCCATCGTCGTCTTCTTGATCTCAACGAAATTACCGACCTTCGACTTTTCGCCGAGCACCGCGCCCGGCCGCAGGCGTGCGAATGGCCCCACTTCGGCGCCTTGCCCGACGACCGCGCCTTCAAGGTGGCTGAACGCCCGGATCGTCACTCCGTCGGAAACACGGACGCCCGGTCCAAAAACGATGTTAGGCTCGAGCAGCACATCGCGGCCAATCTGGGTATCCCACGCGAACCAAATCGTTTCCGGTGCGGTCATCGTAGCACCAGCGGCCATCGCCTCGGCACGGCGCGTCTGTTGCCAAGCTGCCTCCACTGAGGCTAGCTCAGCACGGCTGTTGACGCCGGCAACCTCGGCCGCGTCGGTTTCGATCACCGCGCTGGCTCTTCCCCCGTCTCGCGCAAGCATTACGATGTCCGGAAGATAATATTCGCCCGCAGCATTGTCGTTGCCCACCCGGGCGAGCAGCGTGAACAGGTCGGCACTTCTGACTGCCATCAGGCCAGAATTGCACAAGTCGAGCGCCCGTTCGGCGGGGTCGGCATCCTTGAACTCGACCATCTTCGCAATAGTACGCCCGTCCTCGCTCACGATCCGGCCATAGGCACCGGGGTGATCGGGCCTGAAACCGAGGACGACCACGGGCGGCGCATCACTTTCGTTCAGCCGGTCAAGCATCCGCCGCATGGTTGCGGCGCGGACAAGCGGGACGTCGCCATACAAGATAAGCACGTCGCCATCGAAATCGGCCAGAGCCTCCTGGGCCTGCAGAACCGCGTGGCCCGTGCCGAGCTGTTCAGCCTGAACGGCGACCTTGACACCTAGGGGCGCCAGGGAGGCTTCGATTTGTTCACGACGCGCGCCCGCAATGACAACGGTATGCGCGGGATCGAGTTCGGCAGCGCTGGCGAGCAGGTGCAGCAACATGGGACGGCCGGCAATCGGGTGAAGCACCTTGTGCAGGTCGGACTTCATCCGCGTCCCCTGCCCCGCCGCCAGCACGATAACCGCAACCTGCCTCAAGCCACTTCTCCGCTCACTTCGCTCCGGCCCTTTAGACCCGCCTTCTTGCCACCGCCACCCACTTGGCCGATGGCGGAGCGATGACCGCCTTTCCCTTCGACATCGTTGGCTTCGACCTGGACGGCACTCTGATCGATACGTCCGGCGACCTGACCGCAGCCGTCAATCACACGTTGGGACTCGCTGGCCGCGAGCCACTGCCGGTGGATGCAGTCCGGGGCATGATCGGGGGCGGGGCAAAGGCCATGCTGCAACGCGGCCTCGACGCCACCGGCGGCTGCGAGGCCGACGAAGCGCGGCGGCTCTACAAGCTGATGCTTGCCTATTACGGCGACAATATAGCCGTTCACTCGCGCCCTTTCCCGGGGATGGAGGCGGCGCTGGACGAGCTGGACGCGCTCGGCGTGAAAGTAGCGGTCGTTACCAACAAATTCGAAAGTTTCGCCCGCAAGCTGTTGGCCGAACTTTGTCTGACGGATCGGTTCGCAACACTGATCGGTGGCGACACGCTCGGTCCGGGGCGTGCCAAGCCGGCCGCGGATCCCATTCTGGAGATGATCGGGCGTCTTGGCGGCGGGCGCGCGGCCTTTGTCGGCGACTCGACCTTTGACACACAGGCCGCAAGGAACGCGCAAGTACCGAGCATCGCTGTGTCGTTCGGCTTCCTCGACCGGCCGATCTCGGAGCTGGGCGCGGATGCCGTGATCGACGGCTATGCCGCGCTGGTGCCCACACTTAGGACGCTTTGCGCCACTTGATCCACAAATGCCGCGCCAGCATCAGGGGCGGCATGCGCAGCCAGTGCGAGCGAATATAGAAAGCGAGGCGGAGCAACGGGCGCGTGGGTCGGCCCCAGGCGTCGCGGGCGAGGAGCCGGACACGATACCAGCTGTCTCCGCGATGCCGGCGGTCGTGCCGTTGCGGGAGCGATGTCCCAAACAGATCGCTCGACAGGCGGAGGGCACGGTCCAACGCATCGGCAAGCCCGTGAAGATCGGCGCGCTCGGCGAGTTTCGTCCAGAAGGCGGTGCATTCGAACTCGCCGACCAGCCGGTCTATATCCCACAGATTTCTCAGGCCGCCTGACAGGTCGCCGTCAGCCAGCAGATGCGCTGCGGCGTGAATGACCATATCTTCGGGACACAGTACCCGAAGTCCGTTTTCGAGCGACACGCTCGCGGCAACGAGTGCCGCTGCATCCGGTGTCGGTCGCGCCGTTAGAGGCAAGATCGTATGGTGCACGTCGATCATGCGATCACGGTCGCGATGGATGAGGGGCGGCAGTTCGTGCATCCAGGTGCGGTAGTATTCGTCATCATAAGGATCGGGCTTCACCCATTCCCAGCCCGCCTCCAGCAGCGCGGCTTCGACCCGATCGATCTGCTCGCGCGGCACGAGGATGTCGAGGTCGCCGATATTTCGGCCTCGCCCTGCGTCGAGCCCTGCCGCAACGAACGCGGTCCCCTTGAGCAGAATGACGGGGACGCCAAGCGGTGCAAGCGCCCGGCGCGCCATTTCCGCCTCCCACAGGGCTTCGGTGCGGCCGACTTCGGCATCGACACGAGCGGCGTCGAGCACCAACCGGACGTCGTCAGGTACATCGAGACCGTCCAGCCGGTGGGCGAGGCTCGCGAGAATGCGTTCGGCTCGTGCGGCGCAGAGGATGCCCGACCATGCCCCGGTATCGAGTCCGGCCGCACCCGTCGGGTCCGAAAGAAGCGCGGCGACGCCCGCTGCGCTCATAATGCGCTCCACAGGTCGTCGATCATCCGGCTGGCCGTTGGCATGTCGGGATAGTCGAGCGCGACCGAAGGCACCCCTTCAACGAGACCGGTCAAGGCCGAGAAACCGCGTTCGCCAAGCGCGACATAGTTGGTCGAGGCCTGCGTCAGCCGGACAAAGGCTTCGCTTGGCGGCACGGGGCGCGCGGCTTCGGGCAGGCCGAAGCGGGGAAAAAGGAGAAGCGCGGGCGCCGCCGGTACGCACATTGCCGCGAGCGCGCTCGTCGGGGGGGCGACATGGCGCACGCGCCCCTTGGGCGTTCCTTCGAGAAGCGGGCCGAACCTTGCGTGGTCGACCTGCGCCCAAGCGGCCTCTATGCTTTCGTTCTTCAGGCTGGATGGCCTTGGGAATGGCAATACCATTCCTGACTCTGGATCGATCAGGGCAAACTCATCACCCAAGAAGCGCCAGCCGACGATGCCCAGCAGGGTCGCCAGCGTCGATTTCCCCGCGCCGCTTTCCCCTGTCAGGATCAGCGCCCGGCCATCGCGCTCGACGCTTGCGGCATGCAGCAACAGAAACCGGCGCTCGCCCAGCGCAAGTTGCAGGTTCATGCCCATCTCGGCCGCGAGCAACCCGAGCCGCAAGGGCAGCGGCGCCGCTTCGGGCAGGGTAAAGTCGCCGGCGATGCTCACCGACGGCTTGAACCAGCGGCGCCATGGTGCCGCGGGTTCGAGCCTCACGGTGAAATCAGGCACGCTCAGCGGCGCGGGATAAGCGCGATAGAGGGACTGGAGAGCATCGACGGGCGGGCGCCAGCTGCTGCCGACGCGAAAAGCGACGGGCCCAACCTGTACGTCGAAGCGGTATCTCACAGCCTTTCGACCAGACCGACGGCGGCAAGTTCATGCAGGCTAGCGGCGAGTGCCTCTTGCTCGTCCGTTCCCAGCCGTTTCGCCAGTTCCGGAATGTCGGCGGGCCTTTCGGCAAGTGCATTCAGGATCGTAGGGACTACTTCGGCCACGACATGGGTGGCGTTGGACCTTCGGTCGTAGATGGCGGTCATGGCGTCGAGCCGGAAGAGGCGCAGCACGCCAGGGGGCGGCGCACGGAAATTCATGACGTCGTCGCTCAGCGTCCCGGCATCTGGAGCGATGCATAGCACGTGAAGCCGCTCTGCCCGCGCTGGAGCCGCCGGATATAGTTGGTCCACGCCTGGCTCTGCGCAGGGTCCGTACCCGGAATGGACCGGCCGCCAAGTGCTGCCTTGACGTCTTCACCCTTCAGGGGAACCGCCGAGCCGGGGAAGGCGCCAGCGGTACCGGTCGGAACCACGCTGCCATCGGCGGCGATGTAGCTGCCGGTGCGCCCGGCATCGGGGACCGGGATCTGACAGGTCAGCACCGAGGTTGCGGCCTGGGCGATTGCCGGTCGAATAGTAACGACTGCCGCAATACCAAGGCCGCCCAGCCGGAGCAATTGTCGCCGGTCCGCAATGCCGTTTCCCGCAGCGCTTTCGTCGTCGAGGTCTTCGGTTGCCGCCATGTGATCGTGATGCCCCAATTGTCTTCACTCTGTCTTCGACAGGCCATATCGCCAAATTCGCCGTGTGGCGATGATGATTGGTTAACAATGACGCGCAGCGAGACTAGTCCCGGAGCCGCCTCCGGCGACTCACGCCGGACTGGAACTGTCGCACCATGATACGTATCGTGATTGCCCTGCTGATAGTCCTTGCTGCGGCATTGCTCGCCGGCCTGATGCCCGACGTCCGGGTGGCGGCAATCTTGATCGGCGGCGTCCTCGCAATCTTGGTTGTAGCAAGCGCCCCACTAGAACCGGCGCAGCCGAGCAGCCGAATTCCGACACCGGCGCCACCCGTAACGGAGCAAGCGGTGGTCGACGCGATCGCCGAGCCTGTTCTGCTGATCGTCGACGGTCGGGTGCGCATCGCCAATCTCGCTGCCCGCACCCTGCTGGGCCAGCATATCATCGGCGAGGATGTCAGGCTGGCAATCAGGCACCCTGCGGCCGCTGAGCGACTTTCGGTGGGCGGTCAGGATGGCAGCACTGAACTGGTTGGCCTCGGTGGACGAGACCAGCGGGTGCAGATGCAGGTTTCGACGATTTCTCCGGGGCGCCGCCTCGTCCATCTGATCGACCGGACGACAAGCTATGCGGCCGAGCGCGCCCGGGTGGATTTCGTCGCTAATTCCAGCCACGAACTCCGCACGCCGCTGGCCGCGATCATCGGGTTCATCGAAACGCTCGATGATGAAAAGGCAGGCTCGGACGCAGGCGTCCGGGCGCGATTCCTCTCGGTGATGATGAAGGAGGCGCGCCGGATGCAGCGCCTGATCGACGACCTGATTTCGCTCAGCCGCATCGAGGCTGAAAAATACCGGTTGCCTGATACGCCGGTCGCTCTCGGAAGGCTGATCGAGGAAGTGGCGGCAGACGTGCGCGATACCGACAGCACCGCACGTGCGGACCTGAGGCTCGATATTGCAAACGAGGTCCCGAACGTTGCGGGCGATGCCGCGCAACTGGCGCAGGTGTTGCACAATCTGGTCGGTAATGCCCTGAAATACGGAAAACGCGGGACACCCGTAACAATCGCGCTGCGCCGCGATGGCGAGACGCTGATCCGACTGTCGGTAAGCGACGAGGGCGACGGTATTAGGGCCGAGCACCTGCCCCGGCTCACCGAGCGCTTCTACCGTGTGGATCCCGGTCGAAGCCGGGCACAAGGCGGCACCGGCTTGGGGCTTGCCATCGTCAAGCACATTGTCGAGCGCCACCGTGGTCGCCTCGACATCGCCAGTACGCCGGGCATCGGCACGACCGTGTCGATCCTGCTGCCAATATCGGTGGCGACAATCAAACCACCCACTACCCCAGCGAGTGTTGTCACATCAGTGTCATTAAATTGAAACGTAAGCTACGCCGATAGGCTGCTAGGGCCGCTTTGCGGTCTCGCTGCCGCGCGACCTTGGGGGAAACATGATAACCGTCCGCACGTCCGGCCTTGCCGTCGTGGCACTGACCAGCGTCTTGGCCCTGTCCGGCTGCGACTCGAGCGGTGGCGGCAACGTGCGCACGCAAGTCCGCGCCGTGGGCTCGTCCACGGTTTATCCGTTTGCGACCGCTATCGCCGAACAATTCGTCAACGCAAATCCCAAGTTCAAATCGCCGATCATCGAATCGACGGGCACGGGTGCGGGCTTCAAGCTGTTCTGCGCGGGCGTAGGGTCTTCGCACCCGGACATTTCGAATGCTTCGCGCCGTATCAAGAAGTCGGAATACGACAGCTGCGCAAAGAACGGCGTGGACAAGATCGTCGAATTGCAAATTGGTCTCGACGGCATCGCGTTCGCGGAGTCGATCAAGGGGCTGAAAATTCCGCTGACCGTCGCCGACATGTATAAAGCGCTGGCCGCAACGCCTTTCGGCAAGCCGCAAACTGCAAAGACTTGGAAGGACGTGAACTCGGCACTCCCGGCAGAGGCGATCAAGGTTTACGGCCCCCCATCCACATCGGGCACGCGCGACGCACTGGTCGAACTTATACTTACGCGCGGCTGCGACAGCGACCCGGCGATGCTGGAACTGAAGGCAAAGGACGAGGCTGCGCACAAGAAAATTTGCGGCACGATTCGCGAGGACGGTGCATTTGTCGACGCCGGCGAAAATGATAATCTGATCGTCCAGAAGATCGAAGCCGATCCTAAGGCGCTCGGCATTTTCGGTTTCTCGTTCTTCGAGGAGAACAAGGACAAGCTCGCGGCAAACACGCTAAACGGTGTAGCGCCCACCTATTTCTCGATCTCCGACTTCAGTTATCCGGGCGCGCGGCCGCTCTACATCTACGTGAAGGCTGCGCATCTCAACGCGGTGCCCGGGCTGAAGGAATATGTCGCGCAATTCGCCCAGTCATGGGGTCCTGGCGGCTTCTTGGCCAAACGGGGTATGGTCGTGGCGCCCGGGTCGGTTCGCGACGCTGCCGCGATTACGGCCAAGGAGCTGACCCCGCTCGACCCATCGGTGCTGAAATAATTGTAATGATTTCTGATGGAGCAGGGCCGATGGGAACGGCGCGACCATGACGTTGCTGTTCGTGCTCGCATTCGGACTGGGGCTAGTCGCATGGCTGGTGGGTCGCGCGCGGGCCAGCGCTTTCGTCGCTGGTCCGGTGAAGATCCACTCTTTGGCAGGGTACCACGGCGCCTATGTCGCCTTGTGGACGATCGCGCCCGCCCTGCTGCTCGCTGCTGTGTGGACCGGTATTGCCCCGGGCATGATCACGCAGCGGGTCATCGCCAGCACCGCCGGCGCCGCCCTGCCGGCCGATCCCGCGGAGCGGCGCGCCATCCTTTCCGAGGCCCGCGGGCTGGCGCAGGGAGAACTGCAGGCGGCGTTCAATCCGCTCGCCGAGACGCTTGCGCCCGAATACAGTGCTGCACAGTCACAACTAACGATCATAGGCCTGGCGCTGTGCGCCATCCTTGCGTTTGCCGGCGGTGCATTTGCCTTCACCCGGGTAAAACCGGAGTTTCGGGCTCGGACACGGGTCGAACGCGCCGTCACTGTCACGTTGCTCGTGGCATCGCTTATTGCCATCCTGACAACCATCGGCATCGTTACCTCGCTTCTGTTTGAGTCGATCCGCTTTTTCGGCAAGGTCGGCCTGCTTGATTTCCTGTTTGGCACGCGCTGGAGCCCTCAGGCGGCCTCTGGCGGCGACATGAAGGCGCTCGGCGCGATCCCACTATTCTGGGGAACGATCTTCATCGGCGCGATCATCGCAATGCTCGTGGCGATTCCGCTGGGGCTGATGAGCGCGATCTATCTGACCCAATATGCAAGCGCTAGGACCCGCCGCTGGATGAAGCCACTGCTGGAGATCCTCGCAGGCGTGCCGACTGTCGTATACGGCTATTTCGCGGCGCTTACCGTTGCGCCCATTGTTAGGGCCATCGGCGACGCGCTGCATATTCCAGGCACGAGTTCGGAAAGTGCGCTCGCGGCGGGTCTGGTGATGGGCATAATGATCATCCCGTTCGTCTCGTCGATGGCCGATGACTCGCTCGCCGCCGTGCCGCAGTCGATGCGCGATGGCAGCCTGGCGATGGGCGCCACCAAGTCGGAGACGATACGGCGCGTGCTGGTCCCTGCTGCACTTCCGGGAATTGTCGGTGGCGTGCTGCTGGCGGTCAGCCGGGCAATCGGCGAGACGATGATCGTTGTGATGGCGGCCGGCCTTGCCGCTAACCTTACGGCCAACCCTTTTGCCAGCGTGACGACGGTAACGGTGCAGATCGTGCAGTTGCTGACCGGTGATCAGGAATTCGACAGTGCGAAGACGCTTGCCGCTTTTGCGCTCGGGCTCGTGCTGTTCATCGTGACCCTTTTGCTCAACATCGTCGCACTCAGCGTCGTCAAACGGTATCGCGAAGCATATGACTGAAGCGCGCCTCCCCACCGACTGGCAATCGGAGGCGATGCAGAAGCGCATCCGCCGCCGTTATGTGTCCGAACGGAATTTCAAATTTTTGGGGCTGTTTGCAGTTACATTGTCGGCCGGGTTCCTTGCTTTCCTGATCATCACCATGGCGTCGAGCGGCGCGCGCGGCTTTACCCGAAGCAACGTCCAGGTCCCGTTCGACTTCCCGGCCCTGGCTATCCCCCTATCGTCTGCGGCGCTTGTAGGGGGCGGCGACGTCGATTCACAGTTCGCAGCGGCCGATCTTCCGGGCGCTGTGATCCGTGCGACCGAGGCAGCGTTCGGGCCAAGGGGTGCATCAACGGTTTCGGACAGCGGCTGGCTGGCACTTCGTGCGGCGATAAAGCGAGACCCGTCAATTCTGTCGCGGAAGACGATCGTGTCGATCCCTGCTTCGGCGGCACTCGACGTTGCGGAAAGCGGTGAAGGCGATCCGGCGATGCAGGCGCTTTACAGGCAGATGAAAGCCGACGGAGCGGTGTCACGCGGTTTCAACGTGTCGTTCCTCACGGACAGCGACGCGACCGATCCGACACAGGCGGGCATCTGGGGGGCGTTCAAGGGGTCGCTCCTGACGATGCTGGTCACACTGGCGCTTGCGTTCCCGGTCGGCGTGCTGTCGGCGGTCTATCTCGAGGAATATGCGCCGCGGAACCGGTCGACCGACCTGATTGAAGTATCGATCAACAATCTCGCAGCGGTCCCGTCGATCATCTTTGGGTTGCTGGGGCTGGCCGTGTTTCTCAACACATTCAATCTGCCCCGTTCCGCACCGCTCGTTGGCGGCCTGACGCTGGCGCTAATGACCATGCCCGTGATCGTTATCGCCGGGCGCAACGCAATCAAGGCGGTGCCCCCCTCAATACGCGACGCGGCACTCGGAATCGGCGCGTCGCCCATCCAGGTCGTGTTCCACCATGTCTTGCCACTCGCCCTACCCGGCATCCTGACCGGCACGATCATCGGTATGGCCCGCGCGCTCGGCGAGACGGCCCCCCTGTTGATGATCGGGATGCGCGCATTCGTGGCGACCCCGCCAGGCGGCATCAACGACCCGTCGAGTGTCTTGCCGGTGCAGATATTTCTCTGGTCCGACGAAATTTCGCGCGGCTTCATCGAAAAGACGAGTGCCGCAATCATCGTTCTGCTGGCATTCCTCCTCGCGATGAACGGTGTCGCCATCTACCTACGCAACCGCTTCGAAACTCGCTGGTGATTTGACCCTATGGCTTCTGCCCCCCAACTTTCGAATTTGCCCCCAAAGATGTCGGCTCGCGATGTCTCCGTCTGGTACGGCGCCAAGAAGGCGATCGACAATGTCTCGATTGACGTCGACCGGGAAAATGTCACTGCCTTCATCGGACCATCGGGCTGTGGCAAATCGACATTCCTGCGTACGCTCAATCGCATGAACGACACCGTCGCGTCAGCGCGGGTCGAGGGCGATATCACGCTTGACGGCGAGAATATCTACGCGCCGTCAATGGATGTGGTTCAGTTGCGCGCGCGCGTAGGCATGGTGTTCCAGAAGCCAAACCCGTTTCCCAAGTCGATCTACGAAAACGTCGCCTATGGTCCCCGCATTCATGGCCTGGCCACAGCCAAGGCTGACATGGACCGGATCGTGGAAGAGTCGCTGGCCCGTGCAGGCCTGTGGGAAGAAGTGAAGGACCGCCTCGACGCAAGTGGCACCGCCCTTTCGGGTGGGCAGCAGCAGCGCCTGTGCATCGCCCGCGCGATCGCGGTAGATCCTGAAGTCATCCTGATGGACGAGCCGTGTTCGGCGCTGGATCCGATTGCCACGGCCCGGATCGAAGAACTCATACATGCATTGCGCGGGCGTTACGCGATCGTCATCGTGACGCACAATATGCAGCAAGCGGCCCGCGTGTCGCAGCGCACAGCGTTTTTCCACCTTGGAACGCTGGTCGAATACGGCGTGACCTCTGACATCTTCACCAATCCAAAGGCCGAACGGACCAAGGATTACATTACCGGAAGGTACGGCTGATGGGCATCGGCAACGAGCATACCGTCAAAGCTTTTGACGATGAGATCGGCGAATTGCGCGGGCACATCGCGGAGATGGGCAGCCGTGCGGAGGCTGCAATCACGAAGGCAATGGAAGCACTTGTAAAGCGCGACCTCGATCTGGCGCGGCAGGTTATCGAGGATGATCGCATCATCGATCGCCTCGAATCGGAAGTCGAGAAGTTAGCCGTGCAGATCATCGCGCTTCGGGCCCCGATGGCGGACGACCTGCGTGACGTGGTCTCGGCACTCAAGATCGCGAGCGTCCTCGAGCGAGTGGGCGACTATGGCAAGAACATTGCGAAACGCGTCGGCGCGATCGAAGGGCGTCGCAAAATCGAACCTTTGTCGCTCCTGCCGAGCATGGCGCAAGTTGCCACCGACATGGTCAACGATGCGCTGACTGCGTTTGCCGCGCGTGATGCGGCGCTCGCCGTTGCCGTCAACGAGCGCGACCGGGTCGTGGACGACTTTTACAACTCGATTTTCCGCACGCTCGTAACCTATATGGTCGAGTATCCGCCCTCAATCAGTGACGCCGCGCACCTCTTGTTCGTCGCGAAGAACCTCGAGAGGGTGGGGGACCACGCCACGAACGTCGCGGAGATGGTCTATTTCGCCGCGACGGGCGAATATATGGCCGAGCGCGAGCGTACCGACACTTATGACCATACGGGGAGCTGAGACCATGGCCCGCGCAAAGATGTTGCTTGTCGAAGATGATGCAGCGCTCGCTGAATTGCTCGTTTATCATTTCCGGCGCGAGGATTTCGACGTCAAGCAGACTGCCGACGGCGAGGAAGCGCTGCTGCTCGCGCAGGAAAATGCACCAGACATCGTGCTGCTCGACTGGATGATTGAAGGACTTTCCGGGATCGAGGTATGCCGTCGCCTACGCCGGATGCCCGAAACGCAGAACGTGCCCATCATCATGTTGACGGCGCGCGGCGAAGAGGAAGACCGCGTGCGAGGCCTGGAAACCGGCGCGGATGATTACGTGACCAAGCCGTTCAGCCCGCGCGAACTCGTCGCCCGCGTCGGAGCGGTCTTGCGACGGGTTCGTCCTGCACTTGCGGGCGAAGCGCTGGTCTATGCGGATCTCGAGATGGATACCGTCGGGCATAAGGTGAAGCGCGCTGGCAAGACGGTGCCCCTTGGCCCCACCGAGTTCCGGCTGCTGAAGCATTTCCTGGAGCATCCAGCCCATGTGTTCTCCCGCGAGCGCCTGCTCGACAGTGTTTGGGGCCACGACAGTGATATCGAGCCGCGCACGGTCGACGTCCACATCCGGCGCCTGCGTAAGGCGATCAACGAGGGCGGCTACGCAGACATCATCCGCACTGTCCGTTCGGCAGGCTATGCACTGGACGCCGAGGGACGTCTCTAGGGTCGTCACAGCGAGTCCCGGCGCGCGATCCCCCGATACGAAACTCATCATCGT
Organism: Sphingomonadales bacterium; assembly: GCA_031371635.1. Taxonomy (GTDB): domain Bacteria; phylum Pseudomonadota; class Alphaproteobacteria; order Sphingomonadales; family Sphingomonadaceae; genus Sphingomonas_O. Next base: position 17,099 of record JANMJZ010000266.1, read on the forward strand.
TTCATGCATTGACCCCGTGCACGCACGCCTGCCCCCGGCGTGAAGCAACGGAGTAAAACTTATGAAATCGCTCGCTCTCGCAGCGGCATTGCTAGTCGGCACTGCAGCTATTGCACAATCCACGACACCGACGACTACACCTTCCACAGGCGGCACGGGCGCATCAACGACGCAAGGTGCCGATACGACGACGCCCACCGGCACAACAAGCGAGGGTATGCCGACGACCGGTCCGGCTTCAGCAGGAGATCCTGCGTCGCCGACGCCCCCTGCCCCGACAACGGACACCACCGGCAGTAGGACGGGCACGATGGGTAGCGGCAGCACGACGGGATCCATGAGCTCGGCCGGGACGACGGGTTCGACCGGGACCATGGGTGCGACCGATACGACCGGTAGACCCATGAGCCAGAGTGGCGCTTCGGGGATGGCCAGCCAAGGCATGGGCGGGCAGGCGGGAATGTCCGCCCCCACTGCGCAGGCAAGCTATCCTCGTTGTTCGGCCACGGTAACCGATCAATGCCGCCAAAATTCGGCCCGCGAGAGCGATCGCCGTGGCGGGCCGCGCAAGCGCCGCCGTTGACGTAAACGGAAACCCAGTGCATCGGCGGCATTACAACCGCCGTTGCATCTGGGGATCGTAATGACCATTTCGTTTGAGAACCGCGTTGCCATCGTGACCGGAGCCGGTGGCGGACTTGGGCGCGCGTACGCTTTGGAACTGGCGCGGCGCGGCGCTAAAGTCGTCGTCAATGATCTGGGCGTCGCACGCGACGGTACAGGACATTCGGACGCGGCGCTCCAGGTGGTAGAGGAAATCCGCAGCGCTGGCGGTACTGCCATGTCCAATGGCGGCAGCGTCACCGAATACGATCAAATGGTGGCAATGGTTGCCGAGGCCAAGTCCCAGTGGGGCCGCGTCGATATACTGATCAACAACGCCGGTATCCTGCGAGACAAGAGCTTCGCGAAGATGGAGCCTTCCGATTTCGATCTGGTCGTCAAAGTTCACCTGAGCGGAAGCGCTAACGTGACCAAGGCAGTCTGGGACACGATGCGTGAACAGGCCTATGGGCGGATTCTGATGACGGCCTCATCAACTGGCCTGTTCGGGAATTTCGGGCAAGCAAACTACGGCGCCGCAAAATTGGGTCTGGCCGGTCTGACGAAGACGCTCTATCTCGAAGGTGCCAAGTACAATGTCCGCGTCAACACGATCGCGCCTGTTGCCGGCACTCGGATGACCGAAGACCTGTTTCCCGCCGAGGCATTCAAGGCGTTCGCGCCGGAAAACGTCGTTCCCGCTGCACTTTATCTGGTCAGCGAGGATGCGCCGTCCAACGCAATTGTCGGCGCTGGTGCGGGCGTCGTTCAGGCGGCCTATGTGACGCTGACCCCCGGAGCCTATCTTCCCGAAGACGACCGCACACCCGAAGCGGTTGCTCGATTGTGGGAGAAGATTACCGATCGGGCTGGCGAGATTGTACCGCAATCCGGCAATGAACAATCGATGCTGATCTTTAAAACGATGCAGGGGGGCTGAGCGCTACTCCGCGACCAGTTTCATAAGACGACGTTCAACTGGCGCCAGAACGGGGACCAGATCGTGACCACGCTTCAGGATGGCGCCGCCTTCCCCGATCAGCGCCCACTGGCCTTGGCGATTGCGTAGGGCTGGCCGCTTTTCAATCCTCACTTCAGGACGCTCTGTCGCGTGTCTAAAAGCTGCAAATGCAGCCGCGTCGCGGTCAAAATGCACTGCATAGTCGCGCCAGTGTCCCGCCGCGACCATTCGGCCATATAGGTCAAGGATACGTGTGAGTTCGGCGCGATCGAACCCGACCTGCAGGGGCGCCGAGCGCGGAAAAGGAACGACGCCCATCAGGCGGTTTTTCGTCCTTCCTCGCGTTCGGCGACATACGCCGACAGTCTCGCGCGCAGCGTTTCGACTTCGCACTTCAGGATTTCCAACTGCTGCGTCGCAGGGTCGAACCGTTCGCTGCAGGGCGTGCCATAGGGGATGAAGCCGCTATTGGCCTCAACCAGCGTTGAGCGGGCAGGAATTCCTACCATTGTCGCACCCTCGGGTACGTCCTTGGTCACAACGGAATTCGCGCCGATCCGCGCGCCAGCGCCAACGAGGATAGGCCCCAATACCTGCGCGCCCGAGCCAATGATAACACCGTCCGCAATCGTCGGATGGCGCTTGCCAGGAACCCCGTCGGCCGGATTGGTACCTCCCAGCGTCACGCATTGGTAAATCGTCACGTCATCACCGATCTCGGCCGTTTCGCCAATGACCGTGAATCCATGGTCGATAAAAAAGTTTCGTCCGATTTGCGCTCCCGGATGAATATCGATAGCCGTGAAAAAACGCCCGATGTGGTTTATCAGACGCGCCGGCCAGTAAAGTTCGCCAACATACAGCCAGTGGGCCAGACGGTGAAATGCCAGAGCCCACACACCGGGGTAAAGCAGCACCTCCCAGCGCGACCTTGCAGCTGGGTCCCGCGCCTTTATCGCATCGAGATAGGAAATGAGTCCGGTAGCCATAGGTGCCTCCCCGGCACAATTCACTTGGGCGTATTTAGGCGCGAAGACACCCGGATTCAAACCCCCACCCATAGCTCGGCTTTAGCGAGGCGCGGTTCTTCACTTGCGACGATTGTCCCGCCCTGCAAGACGCTCGTCGATGACATTCGACACGACCATGCTCGAGGCGCTTTTGCCTTTCATCGCCGTGGGCTTCGGCGCTCAGCTCGTCGATGGCGCGTTGGGCATGGCTTTCGGCGTGATTTCAAATACGTTGCTGGTCAGCGTGCTTGGCGTGTCGCCGAAACAAGGATCAGCGGGGGTCCATCTGGTCGAGATGTTCACAACCGCAGCCAGCGGTATCAGCCATGTCCTTCATCGCAACGTCGACTGGTGGCTTTTCGTACGGCTGGTATTTCCCGGCATCGTTGGCGGGCTGCTTGGCGCCTATGTTTTGGTTACCGTCGACGCTTCGGTAACGCGACCCTTTGTCATGGCATATCTGTCGTTGATCGGCGTCTATCTGCTCGCGCGATCGTTCGGGGTTGCGCCAAAGCCGCGCCGTCCCCGGATCATCGCGCCGCTCGGTCTCATCGGCGGTTTCCTTGATGCTGCGGGCGGCGGGGGCTGGGGGCCGGTCGTCACGTCGAACTTGCTGCTGCAGGGCAGCGACCCCCGTAAAACCATCGGGACCGTCAATACCTCTGAGTTTTTCCTGACGACAACCATCTCAGTGGCGTTCATTATCGGCATAGGGTTCGAGGCATTCACCACCGCCACCGTCGGGCTGCTCATCGGAGGAATCGCTGCGGCACCCCTGGGAGCGATGCTGGCGAAGCGGGTGACCCCGGCAATCTTACTAAGGCTTGTCGGTATTGTCCTGACCGCGACAAGCGCGTTCAGCCTGTACCGGGCGCTCGCCTAACCCCAGCTTGCCGCGGCTGCGTCATCGCTGCACCGGGCCTCGACCCAAGTTTCACGACCATCGGCAAAGCTTTCGCGCTTCCAGAATGGCGCCTCGGTCTTGAGCCGGTCAATTAAAAAAGCGCAGGCCGCAAGCGCATCTGCGCGGTGGGGGCTGGCACAAGCAACGAGCACAATCGGCTCGCCGGGCACAAGTCGACCGACCCGGTGATGGAGCACGATCCCGCCGAGCGACCAGCGCGTCGCTGCTTCGTTGGCCAGTGTGTGCAGCGCAGCCTCAGTCATCGCCGGATAATGTTCTAAGGTAAGAGCCACCAGTCCGCCGCCGCCGCGAACGATGCCAGTGAAGCTGGCAATGGCACCCATACCCTCCGCGCCTAGCCCTGTGATCTCGCCGCCCAAATCGAACGCGTCCGATGAAACGCGCACATTAATCATCCGCCGGTCACGGGCGGAAAGAATGCGATTTCGCGTGCGCTCGTGATGTCGGTGTCAAAGCGCGCCATGACCTGGTCAACAGCGACACGTAGCCGATCGCGCTCGGCGAAGATCGGGTGGCGATGCGATAGCCAGTCGGCCAGATCGCCGACAGTTTGAACACCGGAAGGCAAGTCGAGCCGCTCCTCGCGCATACCGGCCGCTTCCCGCACTCTGGCGAAATAGAGCAGCGTGATCATAGCTCAGTCCATGTGCTTCAGGCCGACCCGCAGATAGTCCCATCCGGTCAGCAAGGTCAGCGCCGCCGCGCCCCACAGCGAAACCAGGCCGACTGTCTTGACCCAGCCATACAGGGGCAACGCGCCCGCCAGTATAAGGGCGCCAAGCGCCACGATCTGAAGCGTCGTCTTGTACTTGGCGAGTTGCGAGACCGGAACTGACACCTGCAACCCGGCGAGAAATTCACGCAGGCCCGACACCGCAATCTCACGCAACAGGATGACCAGCGCCGCAATGAGATGAACGCCGGTGATCGAAGCGGCCTCGTGCCGCGTGCCCACCAGCATCAGGATTACCGCAGCAATCATGATCTTGTCGGCAATAGGGTCGAGGAATTGACCGAGCTTCGAAACGGTGCCCTGCGCGCGCGCAAGGTAGCCGTCGAAATAGTCGGTCACCCCCATGAGGCAGTAGAGCCCAAATCCAAGCGCGTAGCCGAGTTCCCAGCCCGGATACCACAGAAGCGCCACGAGCAACGGCACGGTGACGATGCGCGACAGAGTGAGGATGTTGGGCAGGCTCAGCACGGGCACCGCCTCTAACCGCCATTGGACCCGGGCGCAAAGGCCGCTATGGCGCGCTCCGGTAACAACTGGATCGCACCCCCTTATGCAGATGTCGCTCGCGCTGATGAATCGGCGCCGTTTCCTGCCTCTCTTCGTCACGCAATTCCTCGGCGCGATGAACGATAACCTGTTCAAAACCGCGATGATTCTTTTCGTGATCTACAACATCTATAACGATCCCAAGCAGGAGGAGCTGTTCAGCGCGGTCGCTTCAGCGGTTTTCATCCTGCCGTTTTTCCTGCTTTCGGCAGTAGCGGGGCAGCTGGCCGACGCCTATGACAAGGCGCAACTCGTACGGATCGTGAAGACTTGCGAGATCGGTATCATGGTCATCGGCGGCACCGGCCTGATGATCGGCAATATTCCGCTGATGATGGTCGCGTTGTTCGCGATGGGCGTACATTCGACGTTCTTCGGGCCGATCAAATACGCTATTCTTCCTCAGCACCTCAGCAGCGACGAAGTCCTCGGCGGAACGGGTCTGGTGGAGGCAGGCACCTACATAGCTATTCTTGCCGGCACGATCCTCGCCGGCTTCATTAATCACCATGTCGCCGCCGCGGGCGTACTGGTTATTTCCGTGATAGGCTGGTTTGCTGGTCGCGAGGTGCCACCTGCCCCAGCGATCGGCGACGACCACGCGATAGACTGGAACATCTTTCGGGCTTCATATCGGCTCGTCTCGGCCACGATGCACGTTCGCCACCTTTTTCTGGCCATCGTATCAATCAGCTTCTTCTGGATGATCGGCGCTGTCCTCTTCGTGCAGTTTCCACCGCTCGTGAAAAATGTGCTACAGGCCGACAAGAGCGTTGCTAGCCTCTTCCTTGCAATTTTCTCGATCGGGATCGCCGTGGGTTCGGTCTGGATCAACCGGCTGCTGAAAGGCCAGGTGTCGGCACGCTTTGCCCCGGTTTCGGTCCTTTTCATGGGCGCTTTCGTGCTGGGTTTTCACTTCATCGCGAAATTCTGGGAGCGTAGCAGCGAGGGATCGCTCTACAATATCGTGCAATTCATCCATCTGCCCGGTGCAGCTTTGTTGCTGGCATGCTTGCTGGCAATAGCGATTTCGGGCGGCATGTTCGTCGTCCCGCTCTATGCCTTCCTCACGACTACCGTAGCGAAGAGCGAAACTGCACGTACGGTGGGCGCCAACAATTTCGTGAATGCAGGATGCATGGTGGTGGGGTCGGTGCTTGCCGTCGGTCTCAGTACCATTGGTGTTTCGGCCACTGACCAGTTCATCATGACCGCCGGCATGTGTGTCGTTTCGGCTTGGCTGGCGTGGATGCTCCACAAGGCGTGCCCGACGGGAGATTGCTACCCGGCAAGCTAGACGGACGACCGGACGAAGGGGGGCATCCGCCCGGTCGAACGCCCCGGCGGCAGCTCTAGTAACTCCGTCCGCCGCCGAACCGTGTCCGATTGAACCCCGCCGCACGCGTTACACTGACATTTCGCGTAACGTGTCCATCGGCACGTGCTGCCACTACATCGCGCTGATAAAGCGTCCTGCCGCTCGCATTGGCAATGGACTGGCTGCGCGTAAAACCGGTTTCAGTGCGAGTGCCTTGGCCCGCAAGTGCATACGTCTGACCGTTGCGCCCCGTCGCCGTGCCGCCGGTCGTATATCCATTATCGCTCCGGCTCCGCTCGTAGGCGTAACTCCGTGTATTGCCGGCAAACCCTGTGGCGCTGCCACTGACCGCAACGCCGCTGTCGGTGCGCGTGCGGTCATAAGTTCGGCTTGCTGTGGCACCATCGCTCGTGCGGGTCGCGGTGGTATCGCGCTTGAATGTACCGGCCTCCCTGTCGGGCACGGCGACGCGCGTTGCGTCAACCCTCGGTCCATCGAAAATAGTGGTACGAATTACCGGTTCGGCAGCCGCCGGGCCGGATGCCGCCAATGCGGCCATCGAAATAAGCAAAATCGTCTTCATCGAACTTCTCCTGAACCTGCCCCAATGGGGGTCATGCGTGGGAGGATCGGCCGATCACTCGGGTGGCTAACGCAGAGCAGCGCCAAACCCTTCGCTGCTAGTTTTGCAGCGAGGCCCCTTTCCGTTGACGACGAAGCATGCGGCGCTGCTGCAACTTTTCACGGAACCGGCCGCGCTGTTCTGGCGTCATCTGCTGGAGCCGCTCACGGCGCGCCGCTCGCGCTTCGGGAATCTGGATAATCCGTCGCCCGAACGTCGGCGCGTCTTGCCGGGCAACCGGCCCGACGGGCGTCGGTAACGCTCCTGTCGGAGCAGTACCGGCCGCAAGTGCGGGCTGCTCTGAACTCTGCCCCGCGCTCAACCTGGCTTCACGCGCTTGAATGCGGCGATCAATCATTTTTTCGGCAATTAGCCTGTCACGCCGCGCTGCTCGAGCTAAGGCCAGCCGGTCGAGCGGATCGATCAATCGCGCACCGGGAATCGAGGGGTCGATAGCCGGGCCCATCAAAGCCGTTCGGCGCTCAAGCGCCCGACGCTGCAGCCGCTCGCGCACGCGCTCCCGGATCATGGCTGCAGCGACTGGATGCTCGGCAGCAAACGCCTCCCGCCGCTCGCGTCGTTCTTCGCGCAGCGCCATGCGCTCTGGCGGAAGAAGTGGTCTTGGCAGCAGCCCGTTCGGCGTCGGGTCGACGAGGGCCACCGGCGGCGGCGCAAGCGCCACGCGAGCAGGCGCACGTTTCGCTGCACTATGAGTCGGCTTCGCAACCGCAATAGTCTTAGGCGCGAGCATTGCGGTCAAAACTGGAACTTCGATGCCAACCTTGCCGAGCAGACCCGACGCGACCGCGCCGGCACTCAGCAATCCGACGGCCATCGTACCGAGCAGAATCTGTCGACCGCGCCGCCACATGCCTCGCCGGTCGCGGCGCGGCGGTGCGGACGGCGAACTCACCGGCGTTGCGGCTGCAGCCATTATCCGGTCCGCAAGGGCTGCCGAAGGCGAGGGGACGTCGAACCGGTCAAGCGCTAGCTTCAGGGCGTCGCTCATTGGGTGGCCTCCTTCATAGGAGTCAGCGCCGCGCGCAGCGCTGAACGAGCTCGAAGCAACAGCGACTCGAACGCCTTTAGGTTCATGTCCAACGTCTCTGCCGCCACCTGGTTCGAAACCTCTTCATAATAAGTCAGTACAACGGCTGCGCGCTGGCGGTCGGGCAGCGCGGCAATCGCGGCAACAGTTGCCGCACGTAATCGCCCAGCGTCCATCTTCTCTGGCGCCAGCGGCGCTTCGTCGGGGCGTTCCGGCACTTCCTCATCGCTGGAAAATCGCCGCCGCCGAAGTCTGTCGAGGCAGAGGTTCACGACGACGCGCCTCAACCATGCACCTGTTCCCGCATGGCCCGCCTGCCACTTTGCAGCGTCACGCCACAAGCGCAGCAGCGCTTCCTGAGCGAGATCTTCGGCCTCCGTCGAATCGCCAATCATCCGGTAGGCGACCCGGTGAAGCGAAACCACATTTCGGTCGACGAGGGTTCGAAAGGCTGCCGCGTCACGTGCGCGCACCCGTGCCATCAGAGCGTCGTCATCACCGTCAGCGTCGGTCGCGCGTAGTGCCGCCTGCGTCTCTGTCACGTCCCCGCCGGTCCGGTCGAATTGGCCGACCTGTTGAACCCATTACGCGACTGGACGCAATTCCCTTCGCGTCACGCCAGAAAGGTCGAGAAGGCGAGGAAAGCGGATATGAATGTCAGCAGAAACACTGCCCTGTCTGACAAGGGCTGGCGAAATGCGCTGGTCCCGACGACCGGAGGCGGCAAGGCGCGGCGAAAGGGATGGCGGGCTGACTCGTTGGTCAGGACAAGGCGACGTTTCATCGTTCAAACGTAAACGCTCGATTCACCATTGAGGCTAGCATCAATCATGCCTCAAATCGGGGCGTCCGTTAGTGGGACGTTTCAGTGTCCTTCGATCCGGCGACGTATCGCCCGCAAACTCAACCAGACAAGCAAAGCAATGACCGGCGCGAGGATGCCGAGGGCGCGTGTCGCATCAAAATTTTGCAGCTCATGCTCAAGTGCCTTTACCGGGTAGGACAGCAACATCAGAGAATAATAGCTGATGGCTGCTACAGACAGACCTTCGACGGTGCGCTGCAGGCGCAGCGACGCATCCGCCCGGGCGTTCATCGAGCTGAGCAACTCCGCACTAGTCGCTTCGTCGGCAACCTTAATCCGGGTATCGAGCATTGCCCCGGCGCGCGCGATCCGTGCGATCACTGCCCGTTCACGCTCGGCCACGGAGTTACACGTGCGCATCGCAGGTGCAAGCCGACGCTCCATGAACTCAGCAATCGTCTGGACGCCCGCAATCTTCTCCTCGCGGAGGGAGGTGACTCGATCGCGAACGAGGTCATGGTACGCGTTCGCCCCGCCGAATCGGAACGTCGTGCGCGCGCTTAGCCCTTCGGCCTCGCCAGACAGGGTAATCAGCCGCGATAACAAAGTACGGTCGGCTTCGACACCCTCCTCTGCGGCTAAGCGCGATGCCAGGACCCCGGCCTCCGCCTCTATTGCACGCAACTGCACGGTCGCCTCGCCGGCAAGCGGGAAAGCGAGCAGCGCCATCAAGCGATAGGTCTCGATTTCGAGTAGGATTAGCGCAAGGCGCCCTGCGAGCGCTGCGTCGCGTGAGCGCAGCATGACCCGAAAACGCGTCATGCCGCTGTCGTCGGCACGGAAGTCGGTGAATACGCGCGCTGCTCCTTCGAGGACGATCGCTCCGATCTGCACGCCATCAGAGGCAAGCGGCGACGGCGCTGTACCATGGTCGTCCCGTCGCAATTCGAGCATCGTGGCTACGAGCACATCGCTTGGAAAAGTGGCCAGCCAGTCGTCGGGCAGCCGCTCAAGTGGATCGCGTGGATCCGCCGCCGTCGCAGGCAGGCAGAACAGCGTCCAGCTGGAGAATTCGGTGTGCCGTTCCCACCTGAGTGACCAGCCTGGCCCCTCCAGCGCCCACCAGCGCGTTCCTTTTTCGGGAAGTTGCGCTCCATATCGCTCACAGAGCGTTGCCATGTGAAGGCGATCGGTATCAGCGGCTTCCTGACCTGAGACATTCGCAAGCCGGATCGCAATGACGGGCGCTTCCAAGGGTGTGGAGGGTCGTGCATGGGCTTCCGCCAGCAAACGCTCGCGGTCGCTGTGCCAGTTGAAAACCCTGACTTGCTTCATCGCTGCCGCCCCCTTCAAGGCCACGCTAAACCATGGCCGATGCGGCACAAGCTATAGTCATTGCGCCGTCTTCGGTTTCATGTAATTTCCGCGCCCTGACTATCGGGTCAGCAAGAATTCTGGATGGAGACTCACATGGCAAAAGTGAAGGCGTACCTCGGGGTATCGCTGGGTGTCGTTGCCTTGCTGGCATTGCCAGCATGTTCGAAAAAAGCTGAAGACGATGCGGCACCTGCTGCGACGACGACCGCGGCTGCCAATACGGCGGCACCGGCAGCTGCCGCCGCGCCTGCAGCGGACAACACCGACACGCTGGACGGCAGCAAGTTCGCCAGCTTCACTGGCGACGCGGCTGCAGGTGAGAAGGTCTTTATTGCTTGCAAAACCTGCCATGCGGTCGAAGCCGGCAAGAACATGATCGGGCCATCGCTGCATGCAATTCAGGGCCGTCACTCGGGTGAGGTCGCTGGCTACTCCTATTCGGCAGCGAACAAGAACAGCGGCATCGTGTGGAGCGACGAGAAACTGTTCCAGTATCTCGAAAATCCCCAGCGCGTCATTCCTGGGACCAAGATGACCTACACGGGCGTCAAGGACCCACAGCAGCGGGCGAACGTGATCGCCTATCTCAATACGCTGAAGTAAGTTACGCTCGTCGACGGTGTCGCAAATCCGCCAGATGCAGCGGCAGCGACACCGTCAACGGCAGTGCCACCCAATACCAAGGCATGTGGATTAGCGCAGCGCGCAGCGCGAGCAGCATCAACGCGCCGGGACCTAGCATCAAGACGACGGTCCGGGCCGGCCATCGCCGCGAGATCAGCCATGCGCCCTCGAGAATCATAAAGAGCAAGACTGCATCGACAGCGTGACCGCTGGCGAAAAACCTCGTCATTCAGCCGGCACTTGCGGCGTCTGCTCCACTTTCCCGATCCCGAGCAAGTGCCCGAGATCCTTAAAGAAAATGCGCAGGTGCGCCATCGGATCCGCGCGTACGAGTTGCTTGTTCATGTACGCGTCCCAAGTCAGGCGCTGGACATCTGGATCGGCACACATCTTGACGAAGCGCTCGCGCCGCTTGTCCGAAGAATACCAAAAATACTGCATGATCCCCAAAATCAGGAATACACGTCCATGCTGTCGCATAAAGCGCTTGCGCGCCTGCTTCAATGCTGACGCTTTTCCCGTAGCAAGACAGAGCTCTACCGCTTCAGCGGCCTCTCGGCCGGCAACCATAGCGTAGTAAATACCCTCGCCGGAGGCCGGCGCCACGACGCCAGCAGCGTCTCCCGCAACCACGACATCGCGACCATTGTCCCAGCGTTTAAGAGGCTTAAGTGGAATTGGCGCGCCCTCGCAACGAATCGTCTCGAACGCGTCGAGACCAATCGCTTCGCGCAGCGCCCGCGTTGTCTCGCGCAGGGGGAACCCTTTGTTTGCGCTGCCGAGACCGATACTTGCCGTTTCGCCATGCGGGAATACCCAGGCATAAAAGTCCGGGGAATATCGGCCTTGGTAGATGACGTCGCAGCGATGCGGATCGTAGCCGGGAGCACCCCCTCCGGGGACTTTGACGATCTCGTGATAAGCGAAAACGCACGGTATTCGATCCGCGCCTTTC
>JANMJZ010000301.1:0-2685 GCA_031371635.1 Sphingomonadales bacterium
TCTGCGCGACGGCGGCGTCGATGTCGGCCACGCGGAAATAATGGTTCCAGGCCGAGGGCATTTCGGGCGTCTTGCCCATAACCGCGCCCAGCATCCCCTGTCCCGGGACCGAGCCATCTGCGCGACCGGCGTGGCGCAGGAACGCATAATTCCCCATCGGACCCATATCCATCTCGCCGTCCTTCACCCAGCCGAAGCGCTGGCCGTAGAAGTGCTTCGCGCCCTCGACGTCGCTTGTCGCCAGCTCGTTCCACGCACCGTGGCCGATGCGCGGGCGGTCATAGCTGAAGGCATGGCTCTCGGCATCGGGCTGATTCGCGGGCGGACTTGGCTTCATGATGTAGAAGGACGCGCCCTGCGGGTCGGCAACTATCGCCATGCGGCCGATGCCGTCCATGGTCATGGCGGGCATCTGCACCTTGCCGCCGCCGTGTTCGATCGATTCGACCATCTTGTCGACGTCGTCGACGAGAATGTAGCCGAGCCACGCCGGGCGCGCCCCGCCTGCTGTCATCTCAGCCGTCAGCGGCAACAGCCCTGCAACATTGCCTTCGGAGCCGGTAATCATGCGGTAATCGATGGGGCCCGAGGGTTTTGCCTCGATGCGCCAGCCGACGACCGGCTCATAGAACGCGCGTGCCGCGTCGGCATCGGTTGTCATGAGTTCGTACCAGATAAAGTCGCCGTGATGATTTGCCATTGGTCATCTCCTAATCTTGCGGGTCACGCTCTCAATTCGACCACCGGTATGAAGCCGCCGAATATCATCCGCTTGCCATCGAACGGCATCGGCTCGGCCATCATGCGCTCGTCGGTCTCCATCTTTTTCATGGCAGTGTCGCGCGTCGCTTTGTCGGGCCAGATGATCCACGAGAAGGCGACGCTCTCGTCATCCGTCGCCTGCACGGCGCGACGAAAATCGGTCATCTTGCCTTGGGGCACGTCATCGCCCCATCCCTCGATCACCTCGGTTGCGCCAAACTCGAGGAAGAACTGATCGACCCGCTTGGCATGGTCGATGAACACTTGCTTGTTCGCGGTTGGCACTGCGATCACGAAGCCGTCTATGTAGCTCATTGTCTCTCTCCTCATATTTTCCTGCCAGCTCACGTGCTGTGCTCGTCTTTCTTCCCTGATAGCAGCGCATAGACCGCGGTTGCATGGCCGTGGCCGAGGCCCAGTTCGTGCTTGGCGAGCGCAACCACCTGTCCCGCGTTGACGCCTAGCCTCAACTTCCCGCCCTCGCTTACGCCTTTGGCGTCGGCCCAGTCGCATAGGCCAGTCACATCGCGCCCGGTCTTTTCGGCGATAGTCCTGAGATAGCTCTGGAACGACATGTCAGGCCGCTTCGGCCTGCGGAGCCATTGCCTCGGCGGCGGCGATATCCATCCACATCGGCTCCCAGATGTGGCCATCGGGATCCTCAAAGCTTCGACCATACATGAAGCCGAAGTCCTGCATTGGTACTGGGTCGGCGCTGCCCCCCGCCGCGACCGCGCGGTCGACCATCGCCGACACGTCTTCGCGACTTTCCTGCGACAAGCAGAGTAGCACTTGCGCGCTCGCCTTGGCATCGGGAATTGCCTTTGACGTGATGGTTCGCCACTTCGCGTGCATCAGCAGCATGACGTGGATCGTGTCGCTCACCACCATGCAGGCGGCGGTTTCGTCGCTGAACTGCGGATTGTTGGTCGCCCCGATCGCTTCGTAGAATGCCATCGAGCGCTTTAGGTCGGCGACCGGCAGATTGATAAAGATCATCCGGGGCATTTCACTCTCCTCATTGAAACAGACTGACAATGTAACGCTTCAGATGCATGATCGACGCCCGCGCAATCGCCGGATCGTCCTTCGCTTTTGCAAGTATGAAGGCGCCTTGCAGCACCGCCTGAATGTGGAACGCGAGGTCGATCGCGGTCGCATCGCCCATGATGCCGTGACGATCGATCGCAGCCCGGATGTCCTCCGCCAGCGCTTCGGCATAAGCGGTGATGCTCGCGTCGCAGGCTTGGCGGATGGCGCCGCTGGTCGCATAGGCTTCCTGGACCATAGTGCCAACAAAGCAGGTAAACGCCTCGACCGGTCCGTCGATGATCGCGAGGCGAAAATCGATATGTGCGAGCAGCCGGTCGAGCGGGTTGGCATGCCGTTGCCACAGCGCATCGGTGAAAATGCACGTGCGGGCATGCTCGGTCCACGCCTCGGCCCCGGCAACTGCGAGCGCTTCCTTGGTCGGAAAATGGTGGAAGAACGCGCCCTTGGTCACCCCCGCCGCGCGGCAGAGGTCATCCACCGACGTTGCTGTATATCCCTTTTGCCGCACTACGTCATGCGCTGCTGCGAGCAGGCGCTCGCGTGTGCTTTCGGTAATTTTAGAAGCAATTCGACTCGCCATAGATCTTACATACCGACCGGTTGGTATGCGGTCAAGGTGTTAGCGTTCAGGGCGATCGGTTCTGTTCCGCGTGGTCGTTCCAGCCTGTTACGACACTTGCGGGCGCGATCGGCGAGTTTGCGGTCTGCTCAACGCCTGCTGGCGGCATCGGAGGTGGACAAGTGTTGAACCCGGGTGTGTGACACTCCGTCGCCCGCCGTGCCAAATAAGAAAAAGGGCAGGTTCCGACTAAACCCGACTGCTTTCGTCAATCACGCTGTGATCCGTCACGCTAGCTCAGGGCTTCTTTA
>JANMJZ010000324.1:0-4848 GCA_031371635.1 Sphingomonadales bacterium
GAGCAATGCCATGGGGATCGAACGTCGCGGAGTGCCCGCACGTCGGACACGTCGCGCGAAGATGAACACCGCGACAAGCCATATCTTCGATCCTGCGCAGCTTCACATGGCCCATGGGCGACACGTGAACGAAAACGGAACGATTCGACAAGGCTCGTGTCGTTTTCAAACGAACGAGACATCACTTTTCTTAGTTGGGCAAATCACGGGGGCAAAGCGGACGGTCGGCAACCGCCCCAATCTCAGTCATTCAGCGAACTCCCGCCTAATCCTGAAAGTGGACATCGACTGGGGCGCGAGTCTGACTCGACGATGGCAGCGGAGGAAGGCAAACTGGGGCATGCGGATCGGTGCCTTAAAACTCAAAGCGCAAATTTATTGCGGCGACATTCCCGCGATGGGGCCAGGCAAGGCCGACTTGCTCGAAGCGATCGACCGCGAAGGCTCGATTGCCGCTGCGGGTCGCGCGCTAGGCATGAGCTACCGCCGAAGCTGGATCCTCGTCGACGAGATGAACCGCTGTTTTCGTGAGAAATTGGTCGAGACGTTGACTGGTGGTGGCCGCGAGCGCGGCGCGCGACTGACTGACACTGGCCGGATGGTGCTCGCCGCATATCGCGATCTGGATGAGGCGACGGCGTTGATTGCCGACAGCGCTACCTATCGTACGGTCGCTGACCTGATCTTCGATCAGCCGCTTCCGGCCAAAGCAAAGGCGCAGGCAGCCAACAATTAATCGACGCTAGTGCGGTTAAACTTGCGCTCCTAACCTCGCGCCCTTTATCCAATCTCTATATCCGATTGAATATCGACGTGAGGTCGGTTCGGAAACGATATCTGGTCAAAGGGGTTATCATGCGTGCGATCTTCGTGGCAGCAATTTGCGCGGTCGCGATTTGCGGTGGCGCCGTGCCGGCCATGGCCCAGAACGTCGCACCGGAACCCGACTCCGCCACGGATGGTGGGGCAGCCCCCGACATCACCGTGACGGCACGACGACGGGTCGAAAGTCTTGAGTCCGTCCCGGTTGCCGTGTCGGTGATTGGCCGCGATCTGCTCGACCGATCGTACACTGTGAACACGCAGCAGCTGAGCTTACTCGTACCCGCGCTGAACTACAGCTCGGCAAACCCACGCAACACGGCATTTACGATCCGTGGCCTGGGCAGCAGCGTTGTCGCGGTCAGCCAGGCCAACGACGGCCTCGAACCCGGCGTCGGCTTCTATGTCGACCAGGTCTATCACGCGCGCCCCGCGACGGCCGCGTTCGACTTTACCGATATCGACCAGATCGAAGTGCTGCGCGGGCCACAGGGGACATTGTTCGGGAAGAACACGACAGCCGGCGCGATCAACATCGCGACGCGCCTGCCGAGCTTCACGCCCGAAGCCAGTGAGGAGCTGTCGGTCGGCAGCTACAACTTCGTGCAGGCCAAGGCTTCCGCCTCCGGACCATTGTTTGGCGATACAGTGGCGTTCCGCATCTCGGGTTTGAGCACACGTCGCGACGGTGTGATCCGCAACGTCCGCACAGGAGCAGATCACAACGATATCGCCAATCAGGCGGTGCGGGGACAGCTGCTGATCAAGCCGTCCGAAGCGCTCCAGCTCCGGCTGACCGCCGGCTTCTCCAATTTTGCGGCAAACTGCTGCACCCAGGTCTATCTACGCATCGCCTCGAGCCTGCGTCCCGCGGCAAGGCAATATCCCTCTCTTGCTGCCAATGCGCCCGGTGGCCCCTATGCCCCGCCTAGCCTCAATCCTTACGACCGGGTGACAGACATAGATGCGCCGCTCGCTGTCGATACCAACGAGGGCGGTGTCTCCGCGATTGCCGATTGGAATCTGGGGCCGGTGACGCTTACCTCGGTCAGCGCATGGCGCTTCTGGAACTGGGATGCGGCCAACGACCGCGACTACACCGGCCTGCCCATCCAGCTGATCCAGCACATTCCCTCGCGCCAGGACCAATACAGCCAGGAGCTGCGCGTCGCCTCGAATGACGATCATCCGATCACCTATGTCGCCGGCCTCTACTATTTTGACCAAAAGATTACCGGACGTCCAATCAGCATCTATGGACCGGCGGCGGCCTATTGGCTGATCGGGCCGACGACGGGGGCTGCCAACATGCCGGTGCCGGCGAACCTGCTCGACGGCTATGGCACCGACGGTGCGACCCGATTCAAAGTCGACAACTATGCCGCTTTCGCCGAAGTGAACTGGAAAGTCTTGCCGCGCCTGACGGTCACAGCCGGGCTGCGCTACACCTACGAGAAGAAGTCGGGCGATTACAAAAGCTTCGTGTTCGGCGGCTTGGCGACGACCAACACCGCACTGACAAACGCAAAGCTGTCGGTATTGCGTCCGCAGACCTATTCGGCGCGCGACAGCGAAAGCAATCTCTCGGGTCGCGCCAACATTGCCTGGCAGGCGACTGACGACGTCTACCTCTATGCAGGCTATGCACGGGGCTTCAAATCGGGCGGAATCAACATGTCCGGCCTGCCGCTCGACAATCTCAACCAGCCTGCGCTTGCGACAGCGGTCATCCGTCCTGAGCTCAACACCACTTATGAGGCCGGGCTGAAGGCTAGGCTTTTCGACCGGCGTCTGGTCGTCAATCTGGCAGGTTATTCGACAAGGGTCCGCGATTTCCAGGCGACGATCGTCGACAGCAGCCAGACCGTGGCGCTGCGCGGTTATCTGTCGAACATCCCCAAAGTCACCGTCGAAGGTTTCGAACTCGACGCCATTGCGCAGCTTGCACGTGGGTTGCAACTGCGCGCATCGACCGCCTACGCCGATGGCAAATATGCCGACTATCCTGCTGGGCCATGCCCGCTGGAGATACAAACGGCTGCGACGACCGCGTGCAACCTGACCGGCCAGCGCCTTGCTGGACTGCCACGATGGTCGACGACGGTCGGCGGCGACTATGCGCTGCCTGTTAGCCGATCTGCCAGACTAATACTGCACGCCGATTCCAGCTTCAAAAGCGGCTACAACGGCGACCCGAGCCTGTCGCGCTTCACCGATATCGACAACTACAACGTCACCAATGCGAGCATCGGCATACGCTCCGACAATGGCTGGGAGCTCGCGGTGTTCGCGCGCAATCTCTTCGACACTGACTGTATCCAGAACCTGACGATTCAGGCGGGCAACTCGGGACTGATCCTCGGCAACCCGAGTGATCCCCGCACGTTCGGGGTCACGTTTCGGGCACGGCAGTGATTTTACCGCGAAAGCAAGCGCTCCCTATCTTGCCACAGACGTCAGAAAGGCGTCGACTTTAGCCCAATTTGCCTCAGCGCCCTTTGGGTTGCGATCGGCGATCAAGGTCGACGATCCATGAACGCCATGTGCAGGAACATAAAGTGTCTTGCTCGTCGATGGCACTCGAGAAAAAATCGGCCGTGCGGCTGACAATTCTGCCGGGTCGCTCGAAACGGCGACAAAGACCGGCACTGTCGTCTTCGCCGCCGAAGCTGCGACCGGATCTCCCGGGCCCAGATATTCCCCGGGCGAAAAGGCGAGAACTGCCGAAACCTCGGTGGGGTGCTTGGCTGCGAGCTGGAAAACGAGCGCCGACGAATAGCTGCTGCCCCACGCGATTATCGGTAGTCGCATCGTACGACCCCAGTTGAGCGCCGCATCCAGATCATGCAGCGCATCGCCATAAGTGACTGGAGTCGTCAAACGGGCTGCGGTCTGGTTGGTCCCAAACATCGCACCACCCGAACGCTGGTCGACAGCCAGTACGCTATAGCCCTCTTCGACCAGTTTAGGTGCGATCGTGGCATATTCGTCCTTGCTCGAATTGGCCTGATGAAAGAGCAGGATGAGTGCTTTGGGCGCATCGGTGCGATAATAGCGGCCGCTGACGGTGAGTCCGTCGTCGGCCATGAAGTTCACAGACGTCACGGCCATCATCGAGGGCTGTTCGGGCATTGGCGAGGTCGCAGGCTGCTGACAGGCAGCGAGCATCAGCACGGACATAATCGGCAGAAGATTTCTCATGTTCCTCGTCCCCCAAAAACTTCGTTCGATCAACTGCTGTCGCACGTTACAGCGTCATGGATTCTATCAATCGAAAGTACGGAGCAGCCGGATATCGACTTCTCGGTCGACATATTTCCATTCTTCTGTTGCACGCAGGCGGTCGACCATTTCCTCGAAATCGCCTGCATGCTCCGGCGCATATTCGAACCAGGTCAGGAAATCGAAAGGCTCCCCGATTTCACGGCTGTGGTGGAGCCGTCGCGATATCGCGGGCAGATAGTCCATGCCAATCCCGATATGGCGTGACTGCTCCTCCATGATTGCGCGCCGTTCGTCTTGAGCGAGGGCCCACCAAGCGTCGGATTTTCGAATGGGGATGAGCGCCGCACAAATCGCCTGCGTCCTGCCCAACCCTTCTTGTTTCCGGACGAGTGCGTCCACCTCCGACCGCGTAGCGTAGCGCGTATTGCTGGTGACGCCTGACAGATTCCACACCGCGGCAACAGGCGCGATCGGCGTATCGGTTCTGATCGACAATCTTGCCGCCAGAGATAAGCTTTCCCCAAAGACCGGGTCTATCCGGTCGATCAGCCAGGGACCGACAGCGCCCGCACAAAATGAAACCATCAGAGGACGGGCCACGATCGAAGACCTTTCGACAATTCGTCGGTGTTTACGCCATCGCCAGATGCCCAGGCATGCGAACTCTGGCAGGGTCGATGCCGATGAGGTTGTCGAGCGATAAACGCCCGCCACCATAGGCGATCAGCGGTAGAAGGATGGCGGCCCAGCTAAGATGCGTCGACCAGGCGTCGGGATAAACGAATGTCTGAATCGTCAACG
>JANMJZ010000355.1:0-1540 GCA_031371635.1 Sphingomonadales bacterium
CCCGAAAAAGCCAACCGCCCGCCGCAGTTGCTGCCGACCCCTCACCCTGTGCCGACGCGCCAACCTCTCCCGCAATGGGAGAAGCATCCCCTCACCCCGCGCCTGTCGCCACGAACCACAGGAACACGATCGACGCCGCGATCATGACCGCCGTTGCTGCCCAGCCGAAACCCAGCTGCCAGCGCGACACGGTCAGCCGCCCCATGGCGCGCGGGTTGGCGACGATCAGCATCATCATGACCATTACCGGCCCGGCCAGCGCGCCGTTGACGACCGCCGCCCAGTAGAGCGCGCGCGCCGGATCGACGCCGACCCCGTTCAGCGATGCGCCGGCCAGCGTCGTGACTGCAATCGTCCCGTAAAAGAGACGCGCAGACAGCGGCTTGGCGTCGAGGCTGCCCGCGATCCCCGCCATTTCGGTCACTGCATAGGCTGCCGACCCGGCCAGCACCGGGACCGCCAGCAGGCCCGTCCCGATGATTCCCACCGCAAACATGGCGAACGCGAATTGCCCCGCGATCGGCCGAAGCGCCTCCGCCGCCTGCGACGATGTCGTGATGTCGCGCACGCCGCTTGCGTGCAGCGTCGCTGCCGTCGCGAACACGATGGCGAGCGAGATGATCGTGCTGAACGCCATGCCCGTCAGCGTGTCGAGCCGGATTCGCTTCAGCTCAGGGCCTGCGCTGCGCGGCGTGATGCACAACGGCTTGGCGTGGTGACGGTGCTGCTCCTCGATCTCCTGTCCGGCCTGCCAGAAGAACAGGTACGGGCTGATCGTCGTGCCCAATATGGCGACCAGCGCGGTCGCATAGGCGGCGTTGATCTGGATCTCGGGCACGACCAGCGATCGCAGCGCATGGCCCCAGGGCACGCGCGCGACCGCGACCACCCCGACATAGGTGAACAACGATAGAGTCGTCCATTTCAGGATCGCGGCGTAGCGCGGGTAGCTCAGCCCCACCTCCAGGACGACGCACACGATGCCGAACAGCAGCGTGTAGAGCCCGCTGTTGCCCCCGGTCAGCAGCGCAAGCGACGCGCCCATCGCGCTCAGGTCTGCGCCCAGGTTGACGACATTGGCGATCAGCAGCAGCGACACCATGAACCACAGCACCGGGCGCGCATAATGACGCCGCAGGTTGCGCGCGATGCCCGCGCCCGTGACGCGCCCGATCTCGGCGGCGATCTGCTGGATGGCGACCATCAGCGGAAAGCTGAGGACGAACGTCCACGCCAGCCCATAGCCGAACTGCGCGCCGACCTGGCTGTGCGTGCCGATCCCGCTCGGGTCGTCGTCGGCCGCTCCGGTGATCAGCCCGGGACCGAGCGATTTCAGGAACGCACGGATGCCTTGCGGCGCGCCGTCCGCCGTCTGGTCTTCCGCTGCAGGGCTCGGGTTCACCTTGCCACAGTCGCACGTGCGGCGCCGGGTAGCAAACATGTGCCTATCGCAGGTCGGCAATCAGGAACGACAGTGCGACCCCCAGCATGATGAGGGCAAAGGCGCGCCGCACGATCACCGTCCGGGCTGGATCGTTCA
>JANMJZ010000011.1:0-2336 GCA_031371635.1 Sphingomonadales bacterium
GCCTCGTCGCCATGACCCGCGAGCACATGCCGGTCGACCTCGCTGAAGCAGGCATTGGTTCGCCCGCCGACGAACCAGCGCCAGTGCGGCGGTTCGGACGCGTCGAACGCCGTCTGCCAAGGCGCGAAATCGGCGGGGAGCGCCGCAGTGACGGGAACGCCCGTTTTCGCGTCCCAGCCCGACCAGTGGCCGTGGTCGTCACGACAAAGCCACGCGCCCTCTGCCCCGACCTCAGCGACGAACCAGTGCATGGCGCTTGCGGCGATGTGACCATGGAACGCGCCCGCATCGGCCAGAACTGCCGATCGCATCGCTTCCCAGTCGGGCCGCGTCCGTACAGGATTATGTTCGGCCGCCACGGGGACGTTCGATTGGGCCCCCAGTTGCATACTCGAATCACTCCCCGATTTTCTTTGCTCTGCGCATATTCCGCCGCAATGCGCAATGATTGGCAAGTCTGGCAGGTGCGCGCATTCCGAAGCTGTCGTCCGACAACGGGACGTTTCGACACCGCCGAAGAGGATTTTACGCTACGTCTGGAAGGGGCTGGCCGGGGCCACCATATATCGACGCGAAATGGAGGTAGGCATGACCGAATACCGCAAAACCGACGAAGCGCTTGCCAGGCTGACGCCCGAAGAATTCTATGTGACCCAGAAAAGCGGGACCGAGCGCCCGGGCACCGGCAAATATCTGAACAACAAGGAGCCGGGCATTTACGTCGATTTCGTGTCGGGCGAACCGCTGTTCGCCTCGTCGGACAAATATGAATCGGGCTGCGGCTGGCCCAGCTTCACCAAGCCGGTCGAGCCCGCCAATGTCGCCGAATTGCGCGACGCGAGCCTGGGCATGGTGCGTACCGAAGTACGCTCGTCGCACGGCGACAGCCACCTCGGCCATGTGTTCGAGGATGGCCCGCGCGACCGCGGCGGCCTGCGCTATTGCATCAATTCGGCCTCGCTGCGTTTCGTCCACCGCGACGACATGGAAGCGCAGGGCTATGGCGACTATCTGACCCAGGTGGAGGACGTGAAATGAGCGAGGAACGTGCTGTTCTTGCCGGTGGATGTTTTTGGGGCGTTCAGGATCTCGTACGTCGCCAGCCTGGCGTACTCTCTACTCGGGTCGGTTATTCCGGCGGCGAGGTTCCGAATGCCACCTATCGCAACCATGGTAGCCATGCCGAGGCTATCGAGATCATTTTCGATCCCGAAGTGACCAGCTACCGTGCGCTGCTCGAATTCTTCTTCCAGATCCACGACCCGACGACGAAAAACCGCCAGGGCAACGACATGGGGGCGAGCTATCGCTCGGCAATCTACTATACCAGTGAAGAGCAGAAGACGGTCGCCCTCGACACGATCGCGGACGTTGAAGCTTCGGGCCTGTGGCCGGGCAAGGTCGTGACGGAGGTGGAGTCTGTGGGCGACTTCTGGGAGGCAGAGCCCGAGCATCAGGACTATCTGGAGCGCATACCCAATGGCTACACCTGCCATTTCGTGAGGCCGAACTGGAAACTGCCGAAGCGCGCCGAGGCTGCCTGACCAACCGCCGGCGGATCATTCCGCCGGCGTAATCCACGAGGCGCGGCGTCATGTCAAAAATCGTGAACGGCTCGAGCTTGCAGCCGTTGTCGGGCGGCCGACCGAAACAAATTGTTCTGCTATTGCACGGCTTTGGCTCGAACGGGGCCGACATGATCGCGCTGGCGCCACATTGGCAGGCCGTGCTGCCCGACGCGCTGTTCTTGGCACCCAATGCCTCGCAGCGGCTTGGTAATCTGGCGTCAGGTTATCAGTGGTGGCCCCTAGCTGCATTCACTCCACAGGCACTGGCGGCCGGGGCATCGGGCGCGGCGCCCGCGATCGATGAGTTCATCGACCGCAAGCTCAAACAATATGATCTGGACGAAGCCGCTCTCGCAATAGTTGGCTTCAGCCAGGGTGCGATGATGGCACTTCACGTGGGCCTCAGGCGTTCCAGCCAGGTCGCGGCGATCGTGGGATATTCGGGCATGCTGACCGGTGCGCCGGAACTGGCCCGCTTGCCGATCACCATGCCGCCCGTACTGCTCATCCACGGCTCGGCAGACCCGGTCGTCCCAGTTGCGGCGCTGCACGAGGCAAAGGCGGCGCTCGACCGCTTGGGGATCGAGGCCGCGACACATGTCTCGGCAGGCGTGGGCCACAGCGTGGACCCTGCTGGACTGCGCCTCGGCGGCGACTTTGTTGCGAAGGCAGTCGCAGCCCGGAAGTGACGCAGTTTGTTGACTTTACCGGTAACAGGATCTGCATCGATGGCGCGCCACGCAGTCGCGAGCGAACCGGTCTCTCCCT
>JANMJZ010000017.1:0-10090 GCA_031371635.1 Sphingomonadales bacterium
ATGGTCGACGCCGGTCAGCAGCGTGCCGAACTGGCGGCGGTTGTTGACGATCCCACCGACCGAAATACCGCCGAAGCCCGTCCCATGATAGCCGCGTTCACGCCCGATCAGCCGGGTCCGCGTCCCCTGCCCCCGTGCCCGCTGAAAGGCGAGCGCAATCTTGAGCGCGGTATCGACAGATTCAGACCCCGAATTGGTGAAGAAGATGCGACTGAGCGGCTCTGGCATCAGCGCGGCGACGCGCGAGGCCAGCTCGAACGCCAGCGGATGGCTCATCTGGAACGTCGGGCCGAAATCGAGCTCGCCCGCGGTCCTGCGGATCGCCTCGACGATCGGTTCGCGACAATGACCTGCATTCACGCACCACAGACCCGCCGTCCCGTCGAGGATTGTGCGCCCGTCGCTCGCCGTATAATGCATGTCCTTGGCACTGCTCAGCATGCGCGGCGTTGCCTTGAACGCGCGGTTCGCCGTGAAGGGCATCCAGAACGCCGCCAGCGGATCGTTTTCGAGTTTCACCGGCGTGTCCTCCACTAGTCTGCCCCGCCGCGACTATGACGCCTTCACGCGGCACCCTTCGACTGAAAAGAATATCACGACCGGAAAATTTCGTGGGGCGCCCCCGGTCGTGGCGCGCACGCGCTTGCCAATGATCCTCGCCCCCGGTTAGCCCGTTGGAACATGCAACTGCGCTTCCTCGAATATTTCGTCGCGATCGCGCGCGAGCGACACTTCGGGCGCGCCGCAGAGGCCTGCCAGGTCTCGCAGCCGACCCTGTCCTCAGGCCTTGTCGCGCTTGAGGAAATGCTGGGCGAACGCCTTGTCATCCGCGACCGGCGTTTCGTCGACCTGACGGCGCAGGGCTACGTCATCCTGCACTATGCGCAGCAAATGATCGCCGACCAGGCCGCCATTCGGGCGGCACTGAACGTCGAGGCCGGCGGCCTGCGCGGCATCGCGCGGCTGGGCGTCATCCCGGCTGCAATGCCTACTGTCGGGCATCTGGTTGCGGCAATGACGGCCACACATCCCGAGGTGAAGCTCGCGATTTCGACAATGACCTCGCGCGAGATTGAGCGGGCGCTGCTGGCGCGCGACATCGATGCGGGCCTGACTTATCTGAATAGCGAGCCGTTGGCGCAGGTCCGCACGGTACCGCTGTACGTCGAGCGCTTCGTGGCGGTCACCGCAAGCGGCTCGGCGCTGGCTAGCCGCAGTCAGGTGTCGCTTGCCGAAATGGTGGCAGAGCGCCTGTGCCTGCTCCATCAGGGCATGCAGAACCGCCGGATCCTCGACGCACATCTGGCGGCACGCGGGCTAGCGGCATCGCCCATCGCGACGGCGGACAGCTATGTCGGCTTACTGTCGATGGTATCGGTGGGAGGTCTGGAAGCGATCATCACCGACAGCCATGCGGCACTCGTCGCGGCCAACCCCGATCTCGTGTCCGTGCCTATTGCCGACCCGATTGCCGTCAACGAAATCGGCTTGGTTATCAGCGACAGGAGTCCCCTCCCTCCCCTCGCTGCGGGCCTGCACCATGTGGCTCGCACCCTGACCGCATCGGAAGCGTGATAGACATTCTCTATCGCAAACAGACAGGAGCTATTTGACAAAGCCAATCACTGATTGGACAGTCCGGATGTGGAGACGGGCACTACCGTGGCAGAGATCGTCGAGCGCTATCGCGGGCGTGAGGGGGCGCTGCTGCCTATCCTGCACGACGTTCAGGCGGCCTTCGGCTGCGTCGGCGAATCCGCAGTACGCGAGATTGCTTCCGACCTGAATCTGACCCGCGCCGAGGTCCATGGCGTGGTGAGCTTCTACCACGATTTCCGGGCCGAAAAGCTCGACCGTCCCTGCGTCAAGCTGTGCGAGGCCGAAGCATGCCAAGCACGCGGCGTCGCCGCACTGCGGACGATCGCGGACGCGCAATCGCGGGTCAGGGTCGAGGCGATCTACTGTCTCGGCCTCTGTTCCGTCGGCCCGGCGGCGATGATCGGAACCGACGTCCACGCGCGGCTCGACGCGGCCTCGTTCACGGCGCTGGTCGACAGTCAGTGAAGGTCGTCCGCATCCCGGACGATGCGGTAGCAATTGCCTGTGGGGCCGACCATATCGCTGACGCGTTCGCGATAGCCGGCTGCACCGTCGAGCGCGTTTCGAGTTGGGGCATGCACTGGCTCGAGCCACTGGTGGACATCGACGGCGTCGGGTTTCCGAATGCCACCGTCGCGACCGTCCCGACGATCCTTGCGGGCGAGGCTGCCAACATCGGCGTCATCGCCGAACACCCTTTCCTTGTCGTACAGACCCGGCTGACTTTCGCCCGTGCCGGCAAGACCCGCCCGCTCTCGCTCGAGGATTACGCCGCCACGGGTGGCTGGTCGGGTCTCGCAGCAGCGCGCGCAGCGGGACCCGACGAAACGCTTGAAACAGTGCTTCACTCCGGCCTTCGCGGACGGGGCGGAGCAGGCTTTCCCGCCGGCATCAAATGGAAAACGGTCGCAGGCGCCGTCGCCGACCGCAAATATATCGTCTGCAACGCCGACGAAGGGGACAGCGGTACCTTTGCGGATCGGATGGCGATGGAGGGCGACCCGTTCCAGCTGATCGAAGGCATGGCAATTGCCGGCTTCGCGGTCGGCGCGGGCAAGGGCTATGTCTATATCCGCTCCGAATATCCGCACGCCATCGCCAAGATGGAGGCCGCCGTCGCGCTTTGTGCAGGTCTCATCGACCCCTTCGAAGTCGAGATTCGCGTCGGTGCGGGCGCCTATGTCTGCGGCGAGGAAACATCGCTTCTGAACAGCCTTGAGGGCAAGCGGGGCGAAGTGCGGGCGAAACCCCCTCTTCCGGCGCATGAGGGATTATTCGGCAAGCCGACCGTCATCAA
Organism: Sphingomonadales bacterium; assembly: GCA_031371635.1. Taxonomy (GTDB): domain Bacteria; phylum Pseudomonadota; class Alphaproteobacteria; order Sphingomonadales; family Sphingomonadaceae; genus Sphingomonas_O. Next base: position 2,897 of record JANMJZ010000017.1, read on the forward strand.
CAACGTCCTGACGCTAGCGGCGGTACCTTGGATCATGGCGAACGGCGCGCAGGCCTATGCCGACTACGGCATGGGGCGTTCGCGCGGCACGATACCGATCCAGCTCGCGGGCAACATTCGCCACGGCGGCCTGTTCGAGACGGCGTTCGGCGTGTCGCTGGGCGAACTGGTCAACCAGATCGGCGGCGGCACGGCCTCGGGGCGGCCGGTGCGCGCGGTACAGGTCGGCGGGCCGCTCGGCGCCTATCACCCGCCGTCTCAGTTCGACCTTGCCTTCGATTATGAAAGCTTTGCCGACAACGACGGGCTGATCGGTCATGGCGGGATCGTCGTCTTCGACGACCGCGTCGACATGGCGAAGCAGGCGCGGTTCGCCATGGAATTCTGTGCGATCGAAAGCTGCGGCAAATGCACGCCGTGCCGCCTAGGCAGCACACGCGGCATGGAGACGCTCGACCAGATCATCGCGGGCAAGGATATCGACGCCAATCTGGCGCTCATCGCCGATCTTGCCGAAACGATGAAGTTCGGTTCGCTCTGTGCGCTCGGCGGGTTCACGCCCTATCCCGTGACGTCGGCGATCAGGCACTTTCCGGAGGATTTCCGGTGAGGCGGCTGGGCGCTATCATCGCCGGGGGGCGATCATCGCGCTTCGGCGCCGACAAGGCGCTGGCGATGCTCGACGGCTGCTCGCTGCTCGACCATGTCGCCGGCCATCTGGAAGCCACCTGCGAGACTGTCGTCGTCTGCGGGCGAGCATGGGGCGACCGCCCGTCGATTGACGACCGGCCCGCCCCGGGACTGGGGCCTCTCGGGGGCCTGTGCGCCGCGCTTCACTATGGCGCGAGGCAGGGTTTCGATGTCGTCGTGACCGCCGGCTGCGACACGCTGCCCGTGCCGGTGATCCCCGTGCGCGGAGAAGGGCCGGTGGTCGTTGCCGGTCATTATCTCTTCGGCGAATGGCCCGTGGCGCTGGCCGCGCGGCTCGACGCGCATCTGGCGGCGACCGACGACCGATCGATGCGCCTCTGGATGCGCGTTGCCGGGGTGCGGCAGGTTCCGGTTGCGGCCTCGCTCCACAACTTCAACACCCAGGCCGAACTTCGGCGCTATACAGAGACGCGGGGACTGGCGGCATGACCTATCAGGCGCAAGTGGATTTGGGGACGCCGGCGAGCCGGTCGCCGGATTTTGTGACCTGCACAATCGACGGGCGTGCGGTGACCGTGCCTGTCGGGACCAGCGTGATGCGCGCCGCCGCCGAACAGGGCACTTCGATCCCGAAACTCTGCGCCACCGACAGCCTGAAGAGCTTCGGATCGTGCCGTCTGTGCCTCGTTGAAATCGACGGGCGGCGCGGGACCCCGGCCAGCTGCACGACGCCGGTCGAGGCCGGCATGGTAGTCCGCACCCACACGCCCCACCTCGCCAAGCTGCGCAAGGGCGTGATGGAGCTCTATATCTCCGACCACCCCCTCGATTGCCTCACTTGCGGCGCCAACGGCGACTGCGAGTTGCAGGACCAGGCCGGTGCCGTCGGCCTGCGCGATGTACGATATGAGGTTCACGCAACGCATCTCGGCCAGCAGAAAGACCAGTCGAACCCCTATTTCGATTTCGACACGTCGTAGTGCATCGCCTGCTCGCGCTGCATCCGCGCCTGCGTCGAGGTTCAGGGCACGCTGGCACTGACGATGGATGGCCGCGGCTTTGCCTCGAAGATCTCGGCTGGCCTTGCATCCGACAACTTCCTCGGCTCCGAGTGTGTTTCCTGCGGGGCATGTGTCCAGGCTTGCCCCACCGCGACCCTCATCGAGAAGAAGGTGGTCGAGATCGGCACGCCCGAACGCGCGGTGATCACCACCTGCGCCTATTGCGGCGTCGGTTGCACCTTCCGCGCCGAAATGCGCGGCGAGCAGGTCGTTCGCATGGTCCCCAACAAGGAAGGCAAGGCCAATCGCGGCCATAGTTGCGTCAAGGGCCGCTTCGCCTGGGGCTATGCCCAGCATCAGGAGCGCATCCTGAAGCCGATGATCCGCGCCAGGATCACCGACCCGTGGCGCGAGGTCGAATGGGACGAAGCCTTTGGTTATACCGCCTCCGAACTGAAGCGCATCGCCGCAACCTATGGCCGCAACGCACTGGGCGGAATCACCTCGAGCCGGTGCACCAACGAAGAGACATTCCTCGTACAAAAGCTCGTGCGGGCGGGCTTCGGCAACAACAACGTCGATACCTGCGCGCGCGTCTGCCACTCGCCGACCGGCTACGGCCTGAAGACGACGTTCGGCACGAGCGCGGGAACCCAGGATTTCGACTCCGTCGAAGACAGCGATGTCATCCTGATCATCGGCGCAAACCCCACCGACGGTCACCCCGTATTCGCCAGCCGGATGAAGCGTCGCCTTCGCAGTGGTGCCAAGCTGATCGTCGTCGATCCGCGCCGTATCGACATGGTCCGCACCCCGCATATCGAGGCGGATTTTCACTTGCCCTTGCGCCCAGGCACCAATGTCGCGGTACTGACCGCGCTGGCTCATGTCATCGTGACCGAAGGGCTGGCCGAAGAGACTTTCATCAGGGAACGCTGCGACTGGGACGAATATCTGCACTGGGCCGAGTTCGTGTCCGACAGGCGCAATGCGCCCGAAACGCTCGAGCCTGTGACGATGGTGCCTGCCGCAGATTTGCGCGCGGCCGCCCGCCTCTTCGCCACCGGCGGCAATGGTGCCATCTATTACGGCCTGGGCGTCACCGAGCACAGCCAGGGCAGCTCGACCGTCATGGCCGTCGCCAATCTGGCAATGGTGACCGGCAATATCGGACGTCGAGGCGTCGGCGTAAATCCTTTGAGGGGACAGAACAACGTACAGGGCGCCTGCGATATGGGCAGCTTTCCGCATGAGCTGCCGGGGTACCGGCACATCAGCGATGTCGAGACGCGCCGGTTGTTCGAAGCCGATTGGGGCGTGAGCCTCGACGCCGAGCCTGGCCTGCGAATCCCGAACATGCTCGACGCCGCGGTCGATGGCGAGTTCAAGGCGCTCTATTGCCAGGGCGAGGACATTCTCCAGTCTGACCCGAACACGGCGCATGTCTCCGCCGGGCTCGCGGCGATGGAATGCGTGATCGTGCACGACCTTTTCCTTAACGAAACAGCCAATTACGCGCACATCTTCCTGCCGGGATCGACGTTCCTCGAAAAGAACGGCACCTTCACCAACGCCGAGCGCCGCATTCAGCCGGTGCGCAAGGTAATGTCGCCGCTCAACGGCCTTGAGGATTGGGAAGTCACGCAGCGGCTGGCGCAGGCGATGGGGCTCGACTGGCACTATCGCCATCCGTCCGAAATCATGGATGAAATTGCGCGCCTGACCCCCAGCTTTGCCGGTGTCTCGTTCGAGCGGCTCGACGAGGTCGGATCCCTGCAATGGCCGGTCAATGCCGACGCGCCGGACGGATCGCCGATCATGCACATCGACGGCTTCGTCCGTGGCAAGGGCAAATTCGTCGTCACCGACTATGTCCCGACCGATGAAAAGACCGGCCCGCGCTTTCCGCTGCTCCTCACGACAGGGCGCATTCTGAGCCATTACAACGTTGGCGCGCAGACGCGGCGGACGGAGAACGTCGCCTGGCATCCCGAAGACCTGCTCGAGATTCATCCGGTCGATGCCGAGGATCGCGGCCTGAAGTCTGGCGATTGGGTCAAGTTGGCCAGCCGCTCGGGCGAGACGACTTTGCGCGCTACGGTCACCGATCGCGTCGCGCCGGGCGTTGTCTACACCACCTTCCACCATCCCGCGACGCAGGCGAATGTCGTAACTACCGACTTTTCCGACTGGGCGACCAATTGCCCCGAGTACAAGGTGACGGCCGTCCAGATCAGCGCTTCCAACGGGCCGACGGACTGGCAGACCGGTTATGAAACTCATGCCGTGCAATCCCGCCGGATCGAGGCGGTGGCCGCCCAATGACCACGACCGACAACCTTGTCCGCATGTTGAACCAGATCGCAGCCAATCTGGCGCACGAGCCCGATCCCGCCGAGGCCGTGGCAGATCATGTCGCGCTGTTCTGGGACCCGCGCATGAAGCGGCTGATCCACGCAAATGGCACCGACGGCCTTTCAGAAACCGCAGCGGCCGCGCTGGCACGGCTTGTGCGCGCGGATGCCTGAACCCGGAAGTCGACCGAGAGACCTTCAGGCCGTCCTCCTCGACGGCCAGATCGACGACAGATCCCGGCCGCTGGCCATCGAGGCACCGATTGCAATCGAATACAACGGCTTGGGCTACGCCGTCATGATGGCGACGCCGATTGACCTGCATGACTTTGCCGTCGGGTTCAGTCTCTCCGAAAAAGTCATCGCGACCCCAGGCGATATCATCGATATCGACGTTTTCGAGACCGCAAACGGCTGGTTCGTCCGCGTGCAGGTCGAGCCTTGCCGGATGGAGCCCATTTTCGAGCGCGCTCGCCAGCGCGTCAGTGAGGGAAGTTGCGGCCTGTGCGGTCTTGAAAACCTCGAACAGGTGATGCGCCCGCTTGCCGCCATCAAAGCCCCCGTCGCGGCGAACGGCGCCGCGATCTTTGCCGCGCTGGGCAATCTCGAAGGTCGCCAGCCACTCAACCGTGCGACCGGAGCGGCACATGGCGCTGCCTTTTGCACCAATGCCGGCGACGTGACGCTGGTGCGCGAGGACGTGGGCCGGCACAACGCACTCGACAAGCTGATCGGCGCCCTCGCGCGGCAGGGCATCGACCCCGCATCCGGATTTTTCCTGCTGACTGCGCGCTGCAGCTACGAACTTGTCGAAAAGACCATCATCGCTGGCTGTCCCTTGCTTGTGACGATTTCTGCCCCAACGACCCTGGCGGTGGAGCGGGCAAAGGCGCACGGCCTGACGCTTGTCGGTCTTGCACGTCCCGATACCATTCTGCTCGCGGCGGGCCGCCTCGCGGCCAGCTAGTCGGCGGCAGCCGCCGAGAACGCCGCCCACAGCCACGGGGCGAAGCTGCGCCAAACCTCGACATGCCAGTACGCTTCGCCCTCACGGCTGACGATTATCTCCACGGTCTCGAAGATCGTGCGCGACGTGCGGCCCACCGGCCAGTTCGCGAGATCGAGCGGGCAACCGGCCGTGAGGACGTCGATAGCGCCAGAGCCCGCGAGCACGATACCGACTGCGCGCGCGGTGATGTCGACCACGCTTACCGGCTGGCCAGCGCCATCGGGCAGGACCACATCAGCGGGCAATCGTGCATAATATTCGTCGGGACCGAGACAGGCGGTGCCCGCCACTGTCTCGCCGATTTGCGCCGGAAGGGCACGGCCGATGACTGCGGCCAGCACTGCCGGGTCGCGCGTGCGCAGTGAATAGCGGCGCATCGGGGGAGCCGCCGAGATTGTGACGCCAGGTCGTGCGACAGCATCAAACATTGAGCCGCGCCCCCTCGGGATCGTAGAAGACCATCTCGCTCACCACCGCCTTGTGCGTGCGATCCGGCATCGGGGCGTGGAGCGTCTCGCCCTTACGGCCCTGCCCGCCCGCCACGAGCGCCAGCGCGATCGAGCGACCGAGTGTGGCACTCCAGTAGGACGAGGTGACATGGCCGATCATCGTCATCGGCACCGCCTGCGTTGGATCGGCGACGATCTGCGCGCCTTCGTCCAGCACCACGGTCGGATCCTCGGTCAGTAGCCCGACCAGCTGCTTGCGGCCGAGTGCCACGATGTCGGGCCGGGCGAGCGAGCGTTTGCCAACAAAGTCGGGCTTCTTTTTTCCGATCGCCCAGTCGAGCCCGGCATCCATCGGCGTTACGGTGCCATCGGTGTCCTGCCCAACGATGATGAAGCCCTTTTCGGCGCGTAGGACGTGCATCGCTTCGGTGCCATAGGGCGTGATGCCGAAGGGCTGGCCAGCAGCATGGATTGCTTCCCAAACGGCGCGGCCATGTTCGGCTGGCACGTTGATTTCATAGCCCAGTTCGCCGGTGAAACTGACGCGGAACAGCCGGGTTGGCACGCCGCAGATCTTCCCTTCGCGCACGGCCATATGCGGGAATGCATCTGGTGATAGGTCAATCCCCTCGACCAACGGCGCAATCACGTTGCGGGCCTGGGGCCCCTGGAGGGCAAGGACGGCCCATTGTTCGGTGGTGCTGGTCAGCCAGACGTCGAGATCCTGCCATTCTGTCTGAAGATAGTCCTCCATCATGTTCAGAACACGGGCTGCTCCGCCCGTTGTGGTCGTCAGGTGGAAGCGGTCGGGAGCAAGGCGCGCGGAGACGCCGTCGTCCATGATGAAGCCGTCTTCCTTGAGCAGCATGCCGTAGCGGCACCGCCCGGGCTCGAGCGCCTTCCAAGGGTTGGTGTACATGCGGTTGAGGAACTCGGCGGCGTCGGGGCCGACGACCTCGATCTTGCCCAAGGTCGAGGCGTCGAACAGCCCGACCGCCGACCGCACCGCCACACACTCGCGGTTGACCGCCGCCAGCATGTCCTCCCCACCGCGCGGGAAATAGCGGGCGCGGCGCCACTGGGCGACGAGTTCGAACACGGCGCCATTTGCCTCGGCCCAGCTGTCGATCGGCGTCTTGCGCAGCGGCTGGAACAGCGCATCCTTGGCATGCCCCGCCAGTGCGCCGAAGCTCTGTGGCGTATAGGGCGGGCGGAAAGTCGTCAGCCCGATCTCGGTCACGGGCTTCGACAGGGCATGCGACGCGATCTTCAGGCCGTTGAGGTTCGACGTCTTGCCCTGGTCGGTCGCCATGCCGTTGGTCGTGTAACGCTTGATATGTTCGATCGAGCGAAAGCCTTCGCGAATCGCCAGCTTGATGTCTTTCGCGGTCACGTCGTTCTGGAAATCGACGAACGCCTTGATCCGCGTCGGATCCCTGGGCGTCGGCAGCATGTCGATGTTCAGCCCCTGGCCGAAGTCCCACTTCCCCGAACAGGCACCGACGCAGCGCACGTTCTCGTTCGGCCGGTCAGGCACATAGGCCCCGATATCGTCACGCCAGGCCAGGCTGCCCTTGCTGTGCGACCAGAGATGCACGCTCGGCGTCCAGCCGCCAGCCATCAGCAGCGCGTCGCAATCCATTGTCGTGCGCCCGGTACCGTCATTGCGCGCCACGGTGATGGCGTTGACCCCATGCCGGCCGGAGACGCCGATGACGCTCGACCCGAGC
>JANMJZ010000071.1:0-15692 GCA_031371635.1 Sphingomonadales bacterium
GGCACCTGCCTTGGCAACCGCAGTCGCATCGTCGAGGATGCGCTCATATTCAGCCTCGCTACGCCCACGCGCGCCATAGCCGCCGAGCTGGTTCACGGCCTGGGGCGTGAGGCCGACATGCGCCATGACGGGGATGCCGCGAGCAGTGAGAAATGCGATTGTCTCGGCCATCGCCTGCCCGCCCTCGAGCTTGATCGCCGCGCAGCCGGTCTCTGCCATAACGCGGCTGGCGCTGGCGAACGCCTGCTGCGGCGAGCCTTCATAGCTACCGAAGGGCATGTCGACGACGACGACGCTGTGGTAGCTGCCCCGCACGACAGCCGCGCCGTGCGCGCACATCATGTCGAGCGAGACGGGCAGCGTCGACGGCAGGCCATAGATCACTTGGCCCAGCGAATCGCCGACAAGCAGGATATCGCACTGCGGATCTAGAAGCTGGGCCATGCGCACGGTGTAAGCGGTGAGCATTACCAAGGGCTCTGCAGTCGTCCGCGCCGTCTTGTGGGCACGAATTGCGGGCACCGTCAGCCGCTTCATTGGTGCCGGCATGGGATTGGCCCGGCTGGTCGAGGTATCGAGCGTGAAGGTGGTGGACATGCCCCGTGTCTAACGCCTCACGACCGCCGCGTCACCCGACCTGTACACCCTTCCAGAAAGCAATGCGGTCCCTGATTTCGGCGGCCGCCTGTTTCGGCTCGGGATAATACCACGCGGCATTCGCGTTGGCCTGTCCCTCCACAACGACATTGTGATAGCTCGCCGTGCCTTTCCAGGGGCAGACGCTAGTCGTTGTGCTGTCGGTCAGATAGGCGGGATTGACGCTCGATCGTGGAAAATAATGATTGCGCTCAACGACGACGGTCTCGTCGCTCTCGGCAATCGTTACGCCGTTCCACACCGCCTTTACCATGTCGCTATCCTCTAAATGCCGTGACTTCGATCTCGATCTTCATTTCGGGCGCCACAAGGCCAGTTGCAATACATGTCGCCGCGGGCCTGACGTCGCGGAACAGCTCGCCAAAGACAGGGCTCACGACCGACCAGTCAACGTCGGGCGTGATATAGTAGGTGGCGCGCACGACATCGCGCAGGGAAAAACCGCCCTCGGCAAGCGCCGCGGCGATCGTATTCAGCGCATTGCGTGCCTGATCCCGGACATCAGGCGGCATCTGCATCGTCGCATAGTCATAGCCGGTGGTCCCCGCGACGAAGCACCAGTCACCCTGGACCACGGCGCGCGAATATCCCGCTACTGTCTCGAATGGCGAACCCGAGGAGACGAGTTTGCGAGACAACGCCTCAGCGCCCGCGCGGTGGACCGCCGCGACCGCCGCTGCCGGGACCGCCACCGCGCGGAGGGCGCTTGGTCTCGACGACTGGCGGCTTGCCGGGCCCGCGTCCGGGAGCCCGGGGTCCGCGCGGCGGCCCATAGGTGCGCGGCGGGCGCGTGCCGCCCGGCGATGGTCGCGAGGGCGGCGCGCCTTTGGACACATTATACCCTTCCTTCAGAAGGCGGTTGAACGCTGCACGAGTGCTGGCCGATATCGCCACCTGCACTTCGCGTGGCAGGTCCGCCAGCGTAGTATTCTGGTGCACCGCCCCCAAATCGCGTGCGAGCGCGTTGGCGAGACCGCCCGAAGCGGCCTTCCAGGCAACGATGGCGTCGAGGACAGCGGCGACGACCGCTTCCTGCATGATGTCGGTGGCTGACTTTTCCATGTTCGGCGCAAAGCCATGTGCAGGCGTCCGGGTCAAGCAAAGTCGGGAAGGGAAGGCGCAGAAAAAGCCGCCCCCGCCGAAGCGGGAGCGGCCCGAAGTCTCAACCTGAGTCCTTATCGATAATCCCGGTAACGCCAGGCGCGGTCACGGTTATTGTGCCAGCGGTATTCGCGACGTGCCCGTTCACGCCATTCGCGCTCGCGCTCCCAGCGAATGCGACGTTCCCATCGCTCGCGTGCCCGCCAATCGTCGGCGCGATCGCGATAGTAGTGCCGGTCGTCGCGATATCCGTAGTGTCCATTGTTGTAAGCACCGTACCGCGGCCCGACGCTCAACGTGACACTGCCATAGCTTTGCGCCACGGCCGGCGCGGCGAAGCCCGCCACCGAAGAGGCAGCAAGGGCGGCAGCGTACAAAAACTTGCATACCATGTCCCATCTCCTTGACGTGGCAGGAAGGCCACGCTTGCAGGGGATAGCAGCGCCGCACTGGCGCGCGCCTGAACGCAGGCTTTAGCTTAGGTTCAGGCTGGAAAGCTTGCTTCCCATTCATGAGCTTTGAAGCCGACGAGAAAGATGCCGCTCCCCTCGACCACTGGGCGCCTTATCATCGACGGATTGGCCCGCATAAGGGCAAGGGCATCGTCGCGCGCGCTTGGTTCGGCGAGCGTGAACTTGTCCGCTTCTGACAGATTGCGAAACGTCGTGCCTGCCCGGTTGACCAACCGATCCCACCCGGCAGCGTCAGCCCAGCGCGCAAGGGTGTCGGCGTCGATGCCCTGTCGCTTATAGTCGTGGAAGGTAAACCCGACGCCGCGCCCTACGAGCCATGAGCGAGCCTTTTTGACTGTGTCGCAATTGGGGATGCCAAACAGCGTCAGCGCCACGCCTGAATCTCCGTCGCCTGCCATGCTCCATGCGATAGCGCCGAGCGAACCAGCAGCAAGGGCAAACAGTGATCCCGGCGTCAGGCAATGTGGCCGGCGAGCCATGCCTCCTGTGCCGCCAGATCGGGAACCGTCTGGCGAGGAATGCCAACGGCTGCACTAATTAAGGCTTCTACTATCCAGCTTCCGGCCAGATCATCATGTGCATCGACCAGTTGAGGGGTCACCGCCAGCAAAGCGTCTTCCCGGAATACCTATACGCCCTCTCTGTCGCCGAGCCCGGGATCTAGGCAAACTGCTTGAAATGCCAGCGCCGCGTTCAAGCGGCCAAATGGAGATACGCCGGATCGAAGTCAGCCAATTTGCGCAATCCCGCCCAGTCGACGATCCTCACGTCGCGCCGATCGCGCACGATGACACCCCGCGCGCTCAATTCTTGCAACATACGATTTACATGGATGGGCGTCATGCCTGTTGCATCGGCAATCTGTTCCTGGGTCATCGGTAGTTCCAGGCGGACTGCGGAGCCCAGTCTGGCCGCCTCGAGCCGGGCGACGAGTTCGCACAACATGTGAGCCACGCGCGCGACACCGTCGCGACGCCCTACGTTCAACACCCACTCGCGAAAGATGGAGGCATCGACAAGCGCACCCCGCCAGATTGCCTTGCGGATCGCTGGCCGCTGATCGAGGACTTTCTGAAGATCGACCTTGCGTATCCACGCAACGGTCGAAGCCGTAATCGTCTGAACATTGTGGTCCGCCTGCGCGAGTTCCAGATGCTGGACGTCGAGGATATCGCCCGGGATGTGGAACGACACGATCTGCCGCTCGCCCGATGATGTCGTCTTTTGCCGGCAGGCATAGCCCCTGAGAAGGATGCAACAGAAATCTGGCCGGCTTCCCTCTCGCACAAGTAGGAAATTCGCCGAATGTTTTTCCACGCGCACTGGCAGATCCTCGACAGCCCGCACGTCGTCCGTGTCGAGCTTTCGGAGATTGTTGAGGTTCTTGACAAACAGTTCGAGCATCTCTTCCATTTTTCAGATCGCGGGAGTGTCGTGCAGAACCTGTATCAATCAAAACCTATCGCACCCCTGACCGGGCCGCGAAGGCGACGGAAATTCTAGGCGGCAGCGAACGCAACATCCTTGATTGGCGTGCGCGTCGGCTGGCTTGACCACCGCCGATAGGTCGCAAGGGCCTGCGCGATGACCTGATCCATGTTGTAATAGCGGTAGGTGGCAAGGCGACCGACGAAAGTGACGCCCGGCTCTGCATCCGCCAACGCTTCATAACGCTTGAACAGCCTTTGATTTTCGTCCCGGGGAATCGGGTAATAGGGGTCGCCGTCGGCCGCCGGGTATTCATAGGTGATGGTGGTAGCCTCGGCGACTTGGCCGGTCAGATGCTTGTATTCGCTGACACGCGTGTAGGGGACCGCTTCGTCCGGGTAATTGACCGTTCCCACGTTCTGGAATTGCGCCGCGTCGACAGTCTTATGCTCGAACCGGAGCGAGCGGTATGGCAACCTGCCGAAACGATGCCCGAAATATTCGTCGATCGGTCCTGTAAATACCATCTCGTCGAAAGAGATACGGTCGCGTACGTCCTTGTAATCAACACCTAGCACCACCTCGATATTCGGGTGATCCAGCATCCGCTGGAACATCCGGGTATATCCTTCGGCGGGCATGGCCTGAAAGCTGTCGGTGAAATACCGGTCGTCGGTATTGGTACGTGTGGGCACGCGGGCGGTAACCGACTTGTCGAGCTCGCTGGGATCGAGCGCCCATTGCTTTCGGGTGTATCCCCGGAAGAAGGTTTCGTAGAGTTCGCGCCCCACCGCATTTACGACCACGTCTTCAGACGTGCGTATTTTGTCGACTTGTTCCGCGCGCGAGGCGAGGAACGCTTCAGCCTCTTCCTCGGTATTAAGCTCAAGCCCGTAAAGCATGTTTAACGTAGTCCGATTGATAGGGATCGGTACACGCGTTCCACGAACGTCGGCCAGCACGCAATGCTCATACGGTCGCCAGTTGGTAAAGCGGGACAGATAATCGACTACGTCAGCGCTGTTCGTGTGGAAAATGTGCGGGCCGTATTGATGCATCAGAATGCCTGCTGCGTCATAACGGTCATAGGCATTGCCGGCGATGTGCGGGCGACGATCAATGACGAGGACCTTAAGCCCTGCGTCCGCCGCGAGACGCTCGGCCATGACGGAACCCGCAAAACCAGCCCCGACGACGAGTACGTCGTAATGCGAGGATGCGGGACGGCGCGCATTCCGAGCAGTAGTTGTCGCCTTGACCTCCTGCTGCATTGCGGCGGCCGTTCTATCCCACGACATTGTCGCCAACGCCCGGTCTACCTCTGGCAACCACGCCGAATCGTCGTTCCGCAGTGCAAGAGCTGTGTCGCAAGCACGAACGAACGCCTCCCAACCGTCGGCAATGGTTACCCCGTCCAGCGCGCCATAGTGGCGCACGACATCGACGATTGGCGTCGACACAACCGGGCGCCCCGCTGCCAGATATTCGGGCGTCTTCGTTGGACTGATGAACCGCGTGGACTTGTTGATGGCGAACGGCATCAAGGCCACATCCCATGTGCCCAGCACCGCAGGTAATTCCTCATAGCTTCGCGCGCCGAGGTAGGTCAGGTTTGTCCGCTGCGGCAGATCGACCAGGTCGATCTTCGCGATCGGGCCGACCATTTCGATGTCCCATTCCGGACGAGCGTCCGCAAGCGCGGCAACAGTCGCCAGATCGATCCGCTCGTCTATGACACCGTAAAAGCCAAGCCTTGGACGATCCGCTTCCCCGCGTCGTGCAGTATGACGCGCCGTTGCGAAATGCGCCGTATCGACGCTGGACGGAAAGGGCCTGACTCGAGAATGACGATCACGTTTGGCTTCATACAGGCTGTAGCCGCCAGTGAACACACAGTCCGCCGACGACAGCAGCTCTTCTTCGAGCGCAAGCAAGCCCGGCGGTGCAAACTTGAAGTTCGCGAGTTCGTCCATGCAGTCGTAGACCGTGCAGGCTGCCTCGACCTCGCGCGAGAAAGGCAGCATCATCGGCGTATAATACCAGCGGACGGCAACTGGCCCCCGTTGAGCAACGAAGGCACACAGAAGTTCGGATAGCGCAGCGCATTCGGCCGCTTCTGCCATCCCTGGCTCAAGATGGGGCACCGCTACGGTAATTCCGTCCCGCTTGGAGGATTCAAGGTACGGGCGTGGACTGTCGTACTTGGGTTCTTCCCAATAAACGACATCGTAGGCCGAGGCGAAACGCGTCATCAAGTGCTGTGGACGCTGCAGCACGAAGTCCCAGCGCAAGTGGGAGAAGCATATGAGCAGTGATTTGTTCGAACGATCATAGACTGTGGACATGCTTCACCTCGCTCCCCGGAGAGCGGATCAAGCCGCCGGGGCCAAATAATCTTATGAGCACGCCTGAACGGCGCGGAACCAGTACTGAAATACTGCGCTACGGAGATTGTTCAGGTAAGAACCTGCCGGGGGCGCAACCGCGATCAAAATATACATCGGTGTTCAACGGTGTGCCCCATCGATCGTCATGCTGACCGTAATTGTAGAGCCGATCGTTTCCGTATTCATTTCAATGGGTTTCGCCGTATCAAAATTCTCCGTGAGAACGTTCGACGCTTCTCATCGTTCCTGCCCGGTTAATCTGGATTAGGATTAGATGGCGTCTTTACGGGCGGGATCGACCGCTCCTGGAGACAGCAGCTATGCACCGCATTCGGACGCATCGTGGCACTACGTGTTCCGTGGATACCGGAATGTAACGAAACCGGTCCTATGGACGAAGTTATAGTTTCCGGGATAAAAAAGCGATGCCTACCGACCTTGGGGCCGTTGAACCCTTAATGAGCTCCTGTTGAGATGGCCTATACATCTCTGCTTTGCGTCACCCTTTGCGGAGCGACGGCCGACAAGGTCGAGCCGGTATTGCTGGACACCGTCGATAGCGCAGCTCTGGCAAACCGCGGGCTCGGCATAACGGGCGCACTTCTGTTTACCGGGGAGCATCTGGTCGAAGTAATCGAAGCCCGGCGGCCGCCCGAAGACCTCGACCGTCACCTTGTCAGCTTGCAGGCCGAGCGGGAGCAAGTCGTGTTCATGGAACAGCGCAGGGTCAGCCAGCGGCGGTTTTCCGAGTTCTCGACTGCCTATACCGGGCCGTCCAACTTCGTCTCGGGGCATGTTTCGCGGCTGCTTGAGGCATCTTCGCCGGACGAGCAGCGACGTGCGGCACAGCGCCTAGCCGATCTTGTCTATGAATTTGTCAGAACCCCAGGGAAGGCTTGAGCCGCCTGCTCAGTGCTGGGCGAACGAACCACCTTCCTACGGAACGGGCGTATAGCCGCCGGCGGGCAGCCGACGGTTGATGCGCGGAACTGAAAAGCGGAATTCGGCGCCGTCCGGACCCGTATGCTGCAACCAGATGCGGCCACGATGGGCCTCTATGATCGTGCGGCAGATCGACAGGCCCAGCCCCATCCCGTTTTCCTTCGTCGAATCGGACCAGGTAAACATCTTGCTGGCAGCTTCCGGCGACACGCCGCTGCCGGTATCGATGACCCGTACGACGATGTTATCGGCATCCTCGCTGGCGACGACAGTGATGACATGCCCGCCCGACGCCGATCCAGCCTCACTCGCATTACGCAGCAGATTGATAACGACCTGTTGAATCTGGACGCGGTTTGCCTTCATCGTGAGCCCGGGGACTATGTCCTTCGCAATGCGGATGCCCGGGGGGATCGCCGACCCGACAAGGCGGATGCACTCGTCGATGGCGGGCTCAAGGTCGAACGTCGTGCGAACGGGTTCGCGCCGCTTCGTCAGTTCGTGGAGGTTGCGGATGATGTCGGCGGCACGTTCGGAAGCTTCGCGAATCCCAAGCAACGCACGTTCCACGCGTGCGTCATTGGCGGGACTGGCACCGACGATCTGCAGGCTGCCCGCCACATAGTTCGCAATGGCGCTCAACGGCTGGTTGAGCTCATGTGCAAGCGTCGTGGACATGGCGTTCATCGCGTTCACGCGGGACACGTGGATCAGTTCCGCCTGCAGCGCGGCAAGCGTGACCGCAGCGCCGTGCTGCTCGGTCACGTCATGACCTTCGCAAAACAAACCCGCGATCTTCCCGTCCGGACCGTAGACGGGCTGCTGGACGAAATCGAGATATCGGGGCTCGGTCGAGCCGGTTTCGACGTTCAGGAAGTCGACCTTGAACGCCTTGGCGACAAAGGGTTCGCCGGTGCGGTAAACCTGATCGACCAGATCGAGGAAATCCTGGCCGAGCTGATCGAGAAGGTGCTCATGAACGGTCAGGCCGATGATCTGCTCGAGCCCCACGAGCTCGCGATATGCGGCGTTGGCGAACGAGTAACGGTGTTCCGGCCCTTCCGTGATCGCGATAAAGCCGGGGGCGTTTTCGTACATCGCATGGAATTCTTCGTTCTTGCCGATGCGGCGATCGGGCCTGTCGGCCAGCCGGACGAAGCTCAGCGCGAAATTCTGAACCGCATTCTGGCTGTCGCGGATACTGTCCAGGACTAGCGCTGTGGCAAATTCGGTCCAGTCCGAACGTCGACAGCGCATCTCCCATACGCCGCTTCCATGCGCCTTCATTGCGAGTTCGATCGCGGTTTTCGATCGCGAATCGATTACATGGTCGAACAAGAAATTCAGCGGCTCGCCCACGACTGACGAGCTGGGAAATCCGGTCAACCTGACAAAGGCGTCGTTGACGAAAGCGACAGTCCAGTCCGGTCCTGATGGCTCAAGGAAGACCATCGGCATCGAGCTGGACCCGGCGGCTACCAGAAACTGATTTTCTTCCGGCGCAACCTGACTGTCGTCCATGCCGACGGCATATTGTCTCGTTGAACCGCTATACTTCAATTCATCCATCCGACCTGTTGCGGACGGTGCCGCCCCCCGAAACGCATTGTTCGCGGATCGGGCGAGGTTCAAGCCCCCTAAGGCGACGTATTCGTAGAAAAAAGCATCGGAACCCGCAGATCGTTTCGCGCGTCGCCTATAACAACGAGTTAGCAGGTTGATGCACCGGCCAGGCGCTTTCGCGACCTTGAATTCTTGGAGTAGAGAATGACGATCAGAACATTCGTCCGTGCAGGCGGCGCGGCGCTGCTTATCATGATCGTGATGGTTGCCGGCCTTGCAGCCTGGCGCATCAACGTGATCCGGATGGGCGGCCCATTACAGACGCAGGCACAACAGACGTCCGACCTGATCGCCGACGTGCTGCCGCCTCCGGCCTATGTGATCGAAGCTTATCTCGACGCGACGCTGCTGGCCCAGAATCCGAGCAGCTCGGACAAGATCGCCAAGGATCTTGGAAAGCTCCATACCGACTATACCGCCCGGCACGAATACTGGGCGAAGTCCGGCATCGACGACGGCGTGTATCAGGCGCTGGCCGCCAGCAAGCCGCCTGCCGACCTGTTCTGGGACGAAGTACAGAACAAGCTGGTCCCGGCCGCCAAGGCAAACGACCGCGCGGCGCTGGATGCGAGCTACAGCCGGGTCATGGCGCTGTACGCCAAACACCGCGCCGCGATCGACATCGTTGTCGCGAAGTCGAACGACTATCATGAAAGCCTTACCAAGAGCGCGGCATCCACGCTGACAGCAGCGCTGGTCATGCTTTCAGTCCTCGGCCTGATCATTATCGGCTGCGTAGGCGCTTTCTGTGGGCTGTTGCTCAAGCGCTTCGTCGCGCCGACGGTCGAACTGGCTGAAGTGACCGTTTCGCTCGCCGAAGGAAAATCGGCGGTCGTGCCCTTCGTGGGCCAGGCCGACGAACTCGGGCAAATCGCCAGCGCCGTCGAACGCTTTCGTCAGGCAGCCGTCGCGCGCGCCGAAACCGATGCGCGCGTTGCCGCTGAACAGACCATGGTCAACAACGCACTGGGCAACGTCCTGCAGGCACTCGCTGGCGGCGATTTGACCAAACAGCTGCAGGTCGAGTTTCCGGAAAGCTACAAGGCGACCGGCGACAATCTGAATGCCGCCGTGGCAACACTCCGCACGATGATCCAGACGGTTGTCGAGACGGCTGCCGACATCCAGACGGGCGCGGGCGAGATCGCCACAGCTTCGGAGGACCTTGCCCGGCGCACCGAAGGAACGGCGGCGAGCCTCGAGCAGACGAGCGCGACACTGGTGCAAATCGAAGAGCGCTTGCAGACGGCAACCACGGCATCGATCGGTACCGTCGCGCGCGCCGACACGGCGCTGTCTACCGTCAACCTGGGGCGTGCGACGGCCGAGGAAGCCGTACAGGCCATGAACCGGGTTGCCGACAGCGCCAAGGGTACCGACGCCGTCATCGAAGGACTCGACAAGATCGCGTTTCAGACCCGAGTGCTTGCCATGAACGCGGCAGTCGAGGCCGGACGCGCGGGCGACGCCGGACGTGGCTTTGCCGTGGTTGCCGACCTCGTCTCCGCCCTTGCGCAACGTGCCGAGGAAGAGGCGCAGAGCGCGCGTGACCAGCTGACGACGACACAGGCCGAGATCATCGTCGCGGTCGCCGCCGTTCACAACGTCGATGGCGCCCTGCAGGAAATTGCGTCCAACGTCGGCGAAGTGAATGGATTGCTGAACGGCATGGTCGCGGACAACCAGGCCCAGTCGCTGGCAGTCAGCGAGATCGTGGCGGCCGTTACCAGCATGGACCATGCGACGCAGCAGAATGCGGCGATGGTCGAGGAGACTTCAGCTGCGGCCACGAACCTGTCGACCAAGGTAGACATGATGATGGAGCAGTCGAAGGGCTTCACGTTCGAACGGCGGGTCCAAAGCACGCACGTAGCCATCGATCGCCGCGCCGGCGGCCGCCGGGGAGGGACTGCGAGCGATCGGCGTGGAGGCCATGATGCAAATGCGCGCCGTTCGGTGCTTGTGGACGCCTGAGGCTCCAGTCGCTGCGCGACCGGGTATGGGGTTGCGTTGACTTTACGGCTGTCGGCGCTATGAGCCGCGCCTTCCGGCGGATCCACCGCCCGGTCTGGGGTACCTCATACGGCCCCTTAACGAACGAAAAGGATTGTTTTTATGCGCCATCGTGTCGGCGGACGTAAGCTTCAGCGCACGTCTTCGCATCGTACTGCCCTGTTCCGCAACATGGCGGCAGCGCTAATCAAGCATGAGCAGATCACCACGACCCTCGCCAAGGCACGCGAACTGCGTCCCTATACCGAAAAGCTGGTGACGCTGGCCAAGAAGGGCGGGCTGTCGAACCGTCGTCTGGCGCACGCCCGGCTGCTCGACGAGAAGCAACTGGTCAAGTTGTTCGACGTGATCGCGGCCCGTTATGCCGACCGTGCCGGTGGTTACCTGCGCATCGTCAAGGCCGGTATCCGCGCTTCGGACGCCGCCGATATGGCGATCATCGAATTCGTCGACCGTGACGTGTCCGCCAAGGGTCAGGACTCCGGTCCGGTGATGGGCGACGACGACATGGACGAAGCCGCGTAAGCAACACGGCTTGCCAGCGCGCGAGAAGGCATCATAGGCTCTGGGATCACCTGATTCCGGAGCCTTTTCTTTGAAACCTGTCCTGCTCGCGGCGCTTGTCGCGTTAACGTCTGCCCCGACCATGGCCGAAACCAGCTTGACATACCCCGAAACTACAACGGTCGCGCAGGTCGACGAGCAGTTCGGCGAAAAAATTGCCGATCCCTATCGGTGGCTGGAAAACGATGTCCGCACCGACGCCAAGGTTCGCGACTGGGTAACGGCCGAGAACAAGGTCACCGACGCCTATCTCGCCACCTTACCGGGTCGCGACGCGTTCAGGGCACGAATGAAGGCGCTGTACGACTATGAGCGCATGGGCACGCCGCGAAAAGCCGGCACCCGCTATTTCTATTCGCACAACAGCGGTTTGCAGAACCAGTCGACGCTTTGGGTCCGCGACGGGCTGAACGGCGCGGGACGCTTGCTGCTCGACCCCAACCTGTGGGCAAAGGACGGCGCCACTGCGCTCGCCGAATGGGCGCCGTCGGACGACGGACGCTACCTCGCCTATGCGATCCAGGACGGCGGCACCGACTGGCGCACCCTGAAAGTGATCGACGCGACGACCGGCAAGGAACTGCCCGACCGTATCGAGTGGGTGAAATATTCGGGCATTGCCTGGAAGCCGGATGGCAGCGGCTTTTTCTATTCACGCTTCGATGCGCCGGCCGAGGGTGCCAAGTTCCAGGCGCTGACGACCAACCAGCAGGTGTGGTTCCACAAGATCGGTACCGTGCAGGATGGCGACGCGATGGTGTACCGCACGCCCGACCGGCCGAAGCTGGGTCACAGCGCGCAGGTGACCGATGACGGCAAATGGCTGGTGATCAGCTCGTCGCAGGGCACCGATCCCAAAGTCGAGATCACCGTGGCGCCGCTTTCGGGCGACACCGTAGGCAGGCCGCGCACGCTGATCGCCGGTGTTCAGAACAACTGGGAACTCGCCGGCACCGTCGGATCGAAGTTCTGGTTCGTAACTGACAAGGACGCGCCCAAGGGGCGGGTCGCCCTGATCGACGTGGCGGCAAAGTCGCCCAAGCTGAAGCCGGTCATCGCGGAGACGAGCGACACGCTGGTCGGCGCGTCGCTGATCGGCCAGCGCCTGCTCGTGGCCTATCTGGGCGACGCCAAGTCGGAAGCCCAGCTGTTCGAGCTCGACGGCAAGTCGCTGGGCGCGGTCCGGCTGCCCGACATCGGCACCGCATCGGGGTTCGGCGGCAAGACCGGCGACAGCGAAAGCTTTTATACCTTCACCGGCTTTGCGACGCCGGCGACCGTTTATCGCTACGACAGCGCGACCAACACGAGCACACCCGTGTTTCAGCCGAAACTGTCGTTCGATCCGGCGGCCTTCGAAACGCAGCAGGTGTTTTACCCCTCGAAGGACGGTACGCGCATCCCGATGTTCGTCGTCCGCAAGAAGGGGCTGGCGACGCCGGCCCCAACCCTGCTCTACGGCTATGGCGGCTTCAATATATCGATGACGCCGGGCTTCAGCGCGACGCGGCTTGCTTGGCTGGAGGCAGGCGGCGCGCTCGCCATCGCGAATCTGCGCGGCGGCGGCGAGTACGGCAACGCGTGGCACGAGGCGGGCAAGCGCGCGAACAAGCAGAATGTGTTCGACGATTTCATCGCAGCGGGCGAATATCTGATCGCGCAAGGGATCACGTCGAAGGACAAGCTTGCCATTCAGGGCGGATCGAACGGCGGGTTGCTGATCGGTGCTGTCGTCAACCAGCGGCCCGACCTGTTCGCGGCAGCGCTGCCTGCGGTTGGCGTCATGGACATGCTGCGCTTCAACCGCTTCACGGCCGGACGCTACTGGACCGATGATTATGGCGATCCGGCGGTGGAGGCAGACTGGCGCGTGCTGCGGGCCTATTCGCCGCTGCACAACATCCGCCCGGGCGTCGACTATCCGGCAATTCTGGTGACGACGGCAGACACCGATGATCGCGTGGTGCCGGGGCACAGCTTCAAGTACACGGCGACCCTGCAGGCGGCCAAGGCAGGCGACAAGCCGCACCTGATCCGCATCGAGACGCGGGCCGGCCATGGCAGCGGCAAGCCGACCGACAAGATAATCGAGGAAGCCGCCGACCAGTGGGCGTTCATCGCGAAGTGGACGGGGATGACGGTCACGGGAAAGTAGCGACGGGCGGTCGGAATTACACCGGCGGCGGAACCAGTCCGATCAGGCGCAGCACGACGACCATGGTCAGCATGGCGCCGAGCCAGTGCACGCAGTCGACCAGCGCCGCTCGCACGGCCAGTGCCCGGACCCGGTAGGTGGCGAGGATTGCAGGGGCGACGAAGCCGATCCAGATCACGAACGCGCTGCCGATCGTCATCGTCCAGACGCCGCCTTTCGGCGGGGCAAGGATGAGCGCCCCGGCGAGGATCGAGCAGAACCAGAATTCGGCTACGAACGCCGTGACGAAGGTGCCGGCCAGTCCCGCGCCGCGCGGGCGGCCGCGGCTGGCGACGCCGTAATAAAGGGCACCAAAGAGGAGGCTCGCCAGCGTCGCGGCGAGAATCGCTGCTACATTCATCACGATATAGATCATCGAGTCTCCGGTATGGCCCAGCATAACGCAGGGTAGTGCCGGCGCCAGATCGCTTGTGGGCAGCCGAGCGAAATACTTTCATTTCGCTGACGACCCAATTCAGCATCGCGACACCGCGACTCGGCGATAAGCGTGGTACAGGGCACCATGATGGCGGCCCGGTGCAGAGGAACACGACGATGATGAAGCTGCGTTCAGTCACCGCAGGCGCGCTCGCCACCGCGATGCTCGCGACTTCGGTCACCCCTGCTATGGCGCAGGGCTACCCGGGTGGTTACGGCGGATATGGCGGCTATGGCCGTCCGAGCTACGGCTATCCCGGCGGTTATCGTCGCCACCGCGACCACGACAATACCGGCGCGGTCGTTGCCGGCGTGATCGGGGTCGGCATTCTTGCCGCCATCATCGCCTCGGCTTCGTCGAACAAGAACCGTACGACCAGTGGCGGCTATGCCAGCAACGGCAGCACCGGGACGATTCGCACGGACGACGCGGCAGCGGACGCCTGCGCCAGTGCTGCCGAGCAGCAACTGGGCGGCAGCGCCAGGGTAAGCGGCATCGACACCGTCAACCGCGTCTCCGACGGTTATAACGTGCGCGGGACGGTCGATTACGGACGGAGCAGCAGCAACGACCGGTACGGCAGCAACTACGACCAGCGCAGCTTCAGCTGCTCGGTCCGCTACGGCAGCGTATCGCGCGTCGATTTCGGCGGATAACGCAGCACGAGCCGAAGCTGGGAGATGACAGCGGGACATGGCTTCGCTAGGCGAGGCCATGTCCCAGCTCTCTTCCATCCTCATCGTCGATTTCGGCAGCCAGGTCACACAACTTATCGCCCGCCGGGTGCGCGAGGCGGGGGTCTATTGCGAGATCGTACCGTTCGGCAGCGCCGAGGCGGCGTTCGACCGGATGGCGCCAAAGGGGCTCATTCTCTCCGGCGGCCCGGCTTCGGTTACCGAGATGGGCAGCCCGCGGGTCCCCGATGCCTTCTTCACCGCCGACATACCCATCTTGGGCATCTGCTACGGCCAGCAGGTCATGGCGGCCCAACTTGGAGGCAGCGTCGGCCAGACCGAAAGCCGTGAGTTCGGCCGCGCCTTCCTGACAGTCGATGCACCCTGCGCGCTGTTCGACGGGCTATGGAAGCAGGGCGAAAACCATCAGGTCTGGATGAGCCATGGCGACAAGGTAGAAAGCCTGCCGCCAGGCTTCCGCGTCGTAGCGACTTCGGAACGCGCGCCGTACGCCATCGTCGCGGACGACGCGCGGCGGTTCTATGCAACGCAGTTCCACCCCGAGGTCGTGCACACGCCCGACGGCGGCAAACTGATTGCCAACTTCGTGCGGCATGTCTGCGGCTGCGCGGGCGACTGGACTATGGCCGGGTATCGCGCGGCCAAGATCGCCGACATTCGTGCGCAAGTAGGGGACAAGCGGGTAATTTGCGGCCTGTCGGGCGGTGTCGATTCCGCTGTTGCCGCTGTGCTGATCCACGAAGCCATCGGCAAGCAGCTCACGTGCGTCTATGTCGACCACGGCCTGATGCGGCTGGGCGAGAGCGAACAGGTCGTCGGGCTGTTCCGCGAGCATTACGGCATTCCGCTGGTGCATGTGAACGCCGAGACGCTGTTTATGCATGGGCTGAAGGGGCTGACCGACCCCGAAGCGAAGCGCAAGTTCATTGGCAAGACCTTCATCGACGTGTTCGACGACGAGGCGAAGAAGATCGGCGGCGCGGATTTCCTGGCGCAGGGAACGCTCTATCCCGACGTCATAGAAAGCGTGTCGTTCACCGGCGGCCCCAGCGTGACGATCAAGAGCCACCATAATGTCGGTGGCCTGCCCGAGCGGATGAAGATGGGCCTCGTCGAACCGCTTCGCGAATTGTTCAAGGACGAAGTCCGCGCGCTGGGCCGCGAGCTGGGCCTGCC
>JANMJZ010000112.1:0-24002 GCA_031371635.1 Sphingomonadales bacterium
ATGGCACTGCCGATCCGGCTTGCCATTGTCCGCGTCCACTGGTCATCGACGCCGAAATTAATCGCGACGTCGATCCGGCGGCTTCCAACCTGTATCGGCTGTGAAAACAATGCGTGCAACCCGTCGAGGTGCTCCGTCATCAGCGCCCGGTCGATGATCGGCGACAGCATATAGTAAACGCCCTCGTCGCCCTGATAAACGATCGTCTCCGCATCGCCGACTTTAAGCCTGCTCACAATTTCGCCGGTGATTAGCGGTTCAACGTCCTTGGCGAAGCTCGCCGTAATTGCTGCATGGTTGTTGATACGCGCAGCGATGAGCGAGCGCGGTTGTGCCGCGACCACCTCACGCAGGGCAATCACGTTGGGCAGCCCGGTCGGTTCGTGCGTGCGGCTCTTGCGCCAGCCGAAAGTAAGGCGGGCATGTTGAACAAGGGTAATGGCAAGAAAAAGTACAGCCGGCGCAACGTCGACGGTAATCAGATTGCTGTCGAGCAAAAGCGGAACGGCCCATAGCGCAGCGGCACTTACACAGGCAACGATCGCGGTTGCAGCAATTCTCTTTGTCCGGAGCAGGATCAGGCCTGCACCAAGAGCAACCAGAAAGGGGCAGAACCAGCCCATCTCCACCGGCGTCCCGCGCTTCAGGGTCTGCGCCCCGATGATGTGCGTATAGACGCCCTGCACTTGCCCTTGTCCGGGCACGAAAGCACTATCGCCGAGCGCAAGTTCGCCGAGGCCGATGATAACGTCCTTGCCGGCAAGCTGTTCGCGCTTGACCCTTCCAAGCACGACGTCGCCAAATGAAACGGTTGGAACTGTTGAGGCCTGAATCGCAAAATCGGGTCGATAACTTTCCGCATTCGGGGGCGACTTGCCCGACAGGATTACTGAAAGTGCCGGAAAGCGGTCTCCCGGCATCGGGCCGGAAACATATAGCCTTGCCACCTGACCGATTGGATTAGCCCGATGCACGAATGTACCAACCTCGACGTGCGCGCGATATGCCCTAGCTGGAAACATAACTGTTTTGATTTTGCCGCGCTTGGAATCGAGCACACCTGAGCCGAAATAAACCTGGCCGCGGTAGCGATCGAGAACTTTCACGAGCGCTGCATTGTTGGCATCGCTATCGACGTCGGCAAAAGCGCGGTCGAACACGATCTTGCGGACACCGTTCTTCTTGAGCTGCTCTATGAGGCGAGCATCGAAGGTACGCGGCCACGGGAATCTCGCGCCGAACAGCTCTTCGCTCTTCTGGTCGATGGACACCATCACGATCGATCCGTCGGCTGGCACGTACCGAAGCGAGTATCTAATATTCCGCGCAAAATCGTCGAGAGGCTCGAGGAACCCGGTCACACCGCACAGAACAGATGCCAGCAATGCATAGATCAAGATGCGGACACGGGGCGCGGCACGGAAGCGTTGCCACAGATTTCGGAGCGAAAACTGCCTCACCAGGCGGCGTCCGCCAGCGTCAGGATCGGGCAGTCAGGTCGCGTCATTGTCCGTCAGGTTTCCTCGTGCCTGACAGCGCTACCCCAAAGGATACGAAAAAATGGTTAGCGAACGCCCGCTTTTGTTAATGATACGCAGCCGATCTCATTTCATCTCGCGCGCCACGGTGTTACGCGTGGTTGCACCATAGGGCGGTTTCAGTCCGGCCAGCTTCGCGACATCGATGCGCGGCTGGCGATAGATGCTCTTGGCATGGCTGAACGTCTTGAAGCCGTCGTGGCCATGATAGCTGCCCATGCCCGACGGACCAACGCCGCCGAATGGCAGGTCTTCCATGCTGACATGGAAAATCACGTCGTTGACGGTGACACCACCTGAAATCGTGCGCTCCAAGACGCGCTTTTCCTCGGCCGCATCCTTGCCGAAATAATAGAGGCCCAGCGGGCGGTCATGGGCGTTGACGTAACCGATCGCCTCGTCCGTGCTGGCCACGCTCTTGATCGGCAGCACCGGCCCGAAGATCTCTTCCTGCATGACGGTCATGTCGTCGGTCGGATTGCGCACGAGATACAAGGGCATCTTGTTGCCATTCGAAGCGGCGAAATCCTCGTTGGCGGGGTTGATCTCGATTACTTCACCACCCTTGGCACGTGCGTCGTCGAGATAGCCACGCAAGCGGTCGCGGTGCCGAGAATTGACGACCGAGGTATAATCGTCGTTCGTTAGCAGGGTGGGGTACATGACCGACACGGCCTTCGTCATCTCCCCAATCAGCTCGTCCTCGCGGTCTTTGGGCACCAAAAGATAATCGGGCGCCAGGCAGATCTGCCCCGCATTCATCATCTTTCCGATCGCAATGCGTTCGGCGGCCTGCTTCACGTCCGCCGAGCTGCCGATGATGACGGGCGATTTGCCCCCCAGCTCAAGCGTGACGGGCGTGAGGTTATCGGCAGCAGCATGGAGGATGTGCTTCCCGACCCCGGTCGCACCCGTGAAGATCAGATGGTCGAACGGGAGCCGGGCGAACGCCTGTCCCACTTCCGGCCCGCCTCTGAAGAAAGCCAGTTCGTCTTCGGCGAAGAATTCGGGCGCTACAGCCTCGAACAGGGCCGCCGTCACAGGCGTGAACTCCGAAGATTTCACCATCGCCCGATTGCCCGCCGCGAAAATCCCTGCCAGCGGTGCCATCGTGAGCTGCACTGGGAAATTCCAGGGGGAGATCACGCCGACCACCCCCTTGGGCTGGTACTCTACCCGCGCTTTCGCGCCGAGCAGGCCGAGCGGAAACTGCACGCTGCGCTTTTCGGCACGCATCCAGCGGTCGAGGTTTTTCAGCGCTTGGCGCGCAGGCGAAATGGACGCGGCGATGTCGGTCAGCATCGACTGTGCCTGGCTGCGATGGCCGAAATCCTCCGACATGGCTGCCGCAAAATCCTCGCCATGCGCCTTCATCATGGCAATGCAGCGCGTCAACCGGTCGCGTCGGGTCGCCGCGGTGACGGGAAGTTCAGCGTCGAAAGCGGCACGTTGTCGCGCCCGCACCTCCGCCAGCCTGTCCACCGTCGCCGCCACACTTCCGGTACGCGTTTCGATATCGGCCATTTCGCTCTCCTGCGCCCTGTTCTTGAATGAATACGAATGTCGCCTTTCGTCGCAGTTCGCAACTGGTTCTCCACGCCTTGCGGATCAGGGCGTGCGCGCTATGGCGGCCGTAACGGAAAGCAGGGAGTTCGACGTTGCCGCAACCCTTCGAGACGATCGTGATTTTCGGTGCAACTGGCGATCTCGCTCAACGGATGCTGTTTCCGTCGCTCTACAATCTGGATGCGGACGGCCTGCTTGCGAACGGGCTACGGATCCATGGCGCCGCCCGTTCGAAACTTGATGACGCCAGCTTTCGGGAACAGGTGTCGGCCGCGCTTGCAAGCCATCTGCCTGACGCGCGTCTCGACGCCGAGGTTCGGGCGCGCTTCCTCGACCGGCTCGGCTATTGCCCGGTCGACGTCGACACCCCCGGCGACTTCGAATGCCTTGCCGCCAAGATCGGCGCCGACAAGGACACCGGCGTTGCCTTTTACCTGTCGACCCCACCGTCGCTGTTCGCGCCCGTCGTCGCAGGGCTGAAAGCCGTCGGGCTGGCTGGACCCGCCACGCGCGTCGCAATGGAAAAGCCGATCGGGCACGACCTGCCGTCTAGCCGCGAGGTCAATGCCGCCGTCGCGCACGGCTTCGGAGAGGAGCAAGTTTTCCGCGTCGACCATTACCTCGGCAAGGAGACGGTCCAGAACCTGCTCGTCCTACGCTTCGGCAACATGTTGTTCGAGCCGCTTTGGAATTCGCAGGGTATCGAACATGTGCAGATCACGGTGGCGGAAACGGTGGGGCTCGAGGGGCGCGTTTCCTATTACGATGGCGTCGGCGCACTGAGCGACATGGTGCAGAACCATATGCTGCAGTTGCTGGCGCTCGTCGCGATGGAGCCACCCGCCAGCTATACCGCAACCGCTGTTCGCGACGAAAAGGTCAAGGTGCTGCGCTCGCTGCGCCCGCTCGATGCAGCAACCGCCAACAGCCACAGCGTGAAGGGCCAGTACCGGTCGGGCGCGATCGACGGCAAGCCAGTCGCCGGTTATACCGATGAGCTGGGCAAAGCATCCGATACGGAAACCTTTGTCGCGGTAAAGGCACACCTCGACAACTGGCGGTGGAAAGGCGTGCCCTTCTACCTGCGCACCGGAAAGCGCCTGCCGCTCAGGCATTCCGAAATCCTTATCCAGTTCAAGGCAGTCCCTCACTCGATCTTCAGCGGGCGGGGACCCGGTCTCGAAGCCAATTGCTTGCTCATCCGTTTGCAGCCGAATGAAGGCATGTCGCTGTCGATCATGACGAAGGAGCCCGGCCTCGACCGCGGTGGCGTTGCGCTGCGCGAAGTGGAGCTCGACGTATCGCTGACCGCCGCGTTCGAGGGGCAGCGGCGCCGCATCGCCTATGAACGCCTGCTGCTCGACCTGCTGGAAGGCGACACGACATTCTTCGTTCGCGCCGACGAGATCGAGGCGGCCTGGACCTGGGTCGATTCGATTCACGATGCCTGGCGGGCCGCAGGCGTCGCGGTGAAGACCTACACGGCCGGCACCTGGGGGCCTTCGGCATCGATGGGGATGATCGAGCGCGACGGGGCCAGCTGGCACGAGGGGATGCAGTAAATGAACCCGGTCGTCGAAGCCGTAACCGAGCGCATCGTCGAGCGCTCGAAAACCTCCCGCGCTGCCTATCTCGACCTGATCGCCCGCCAGCGCGACGAAGGCACCAACCGCCACAATCTTGCCTGCGGCAACCTAGCGCACGGTTTCGCCGCATCGGGCGAGGACAAGGACGTCATCAAGCGCGGCACGGCGATGAACATTGGTATCGTTACGGCCTACAACGACATGCTCTCGGCGCATCAGCCCTATGGTCGCTACCCTGAAGCGATAAAGCTGTATGCTCGCGAAGTCGGCGCGACGGCCCAGGTCGCAGGGGGAGTCCCTGCAATGTGCGACGGCGTGACGCAGGGTCAGGCGGGCATGGACCTGTCGCTGTTCAGCCGCGACGTCATCGCTCTGTCGACGGCGGTTGCGCTCAGCCATGCGATGTTCGAAGGGGCGTTGCTGCTCGGCATTTGCGACAAGATCGTGCCGGGGCTGTTTATCGGTGCGCTGCGCTTCGGCCATTTGCCGATGATCTTCGTGCCGGGCGGCCCTATGCCGTCGGGCCTGCCGAACAAGGAAAAGGTCCGCATCCGCCAGCTGTTCGCAGAAGGCAAGGTCGGCCAGGCCGAGCTGCTCGAATCCGAAAGCGCGAGCTACCACGACGCCGGCACCTGCACCTTTTACGGTACGGCGAATTCCAATCAGATGATGATGGAAGTGATGGGCCTGCACATGCCCGCCGCCGCATTCGTCAATCCGGGCACGAAATTGCGGTCGGAGCTTACCCGGGCAGCGACGCACCGCGTGGCGGACATCGGCTGGGACGGCGATGACTATCGCCCGATAGGCCGGGTCGTCGATGAAAAGGCGATCGTCAACGCCATCGTCGGTCTGCTCGCGACTGGCGGCTCCACCAACCATGCGATCCATCTTCCCGCCATGGCGCGCTCGGCAGGGATCCACATAGACTGGCAGGACTTCGACGAGCTGTCCGCAGCGGTGCCGCTGATCGCGCGCGTCTATCCCAATGGATCGGGCGATGTGAACGATTTCCACAAGGCGGGCGGCATCGGCTATGTCGTTGGCCAGCTGCTCGGCGCGGGCCTTTTGCATGATGACGTGATGACCGTCGCGCGCCAGTCCCTGACCGACTATGCGGTGGAGCCGACCCTGGTGGACGATGCACTCGTTTGGCAACCGGCACCCGCGGCGCCGCGCGACACGACCATGCTGCACCCGGTCGCGGCCCCTTTCCTGCCCGACGGTGGCATGCGCTTGCTGCACGGCAATCTCGGGCGCGCCGTGATCAAGACGAGTGCCGTCCAGCCCGACCGCTGGACGATCGAGGCGCCGTGTGCCGTCTTCGACCGGCAGGACGACGTGTTGAGAGCCTTCAAGGCGGGCGAACTGGATCGCGACGTGGTGGTTGTCGTGCGGTTCCAGGGGCCCAACGCCAACGGCATGCCCGAATTGCACAAGCTGACCCCGGCACTGGGCGTCTTGCAGGACAAGGGATTCCGCGTCGCCCTCGTCACTGATGGCCGCATGTCAGGGGCCAGTGGCAAGGTGCCTGCGGCAATCCACGTCACGCCTGAAGCAGCACTGGGCGGCGCACTGGCTTCGCTCGTCGACGGCGATGTCGTGCGGATTTGCGCAGTCACGGGCGCGCTTTCGACACATGCCGATTTGGCCGAGCGCCCCGGTGTCCCCGCGCCGGCACCGGCCGAAGGCACGGGCCGCGAACTCTTTGCCTTCATGCGTCACGGCGCGGACGATGCTGAGCGCGGCGCCTCCGCGATGCTGGCGGCGGCCGGCCTGTGACGGAAGTCGTCGCGGTCGACATCGGCGGCACACACGCGCGCTTCGCGATTGCCGAGGTCGCAGACGGTCGTGTCCGGTCGCTTGGAGAGCCTGTCACGCTCAAGACGACCGAGCACGCCAGCTTCCAGACCGCATGGGAGGCATTTGCAGACTTCCGCGGGGCGCCGCTGCCCCGCGCGGCGGCAATTGCCATTGCCTGCCCCATCCGTGGCGACGTGCTCCAGCTGACCAACAACCCCTGGATCATCCGGCCTGCCCTCATTCCCGACAAACTGGGCGTCGACCGTCACGTGCTGGTGAATGATTTCGAAGCGGTCGGCCATGCCGTGGCGCAAGTCGATCCGTCTCAGTTGCGCCATCTATGCGGACCTGAGATCCCTTTGCCGCGCAATGGCATAACCAGCATCGTCGGCCCCGGCACCGGTCTCGGCGTGGGCCAGCTGTTCTGTACCGGCGACACCTATCACGTCATTGCGTGCGAGGGCGGTCATGTCGACTTCGCACCACTCGACAGCATCGAGGACGCCGTGCTCGCCGATCTTCGCAAGCAATTCCGGCGGGTATCGGTCGAACGCATCGTTTCGGGACCCGGCCTTGCCGAGATCCACCGCGTGCTCGCGCGGCTGGAGGGGAAGCAGATTCCGGAGCGTGACGACAAAGCCCTATGGACCGCTGCGCTCGAGGGGAGTGACAGCCTTGCTGCAGCCGCACTCGACCGTTTCTGCCTCAGCCTCGGCGCCATTGCAGGCGACGTTGCCCTTTCGCACGGGCCGACCGCCGTCGTCATCGCGGGCGGCGTCGGCCTTCGCATCGCAGACCATCTTCCAAAGTCTGGTTTCGCCGAGCGCTTCGCCGCCAAGGGCCGTTTCGAAACGTTGATGCGCTCGATCCCGGTCAAGCTCATTACCCATCCGCAACCGGGCCTTTTCGGTGCCGCCGCTGCGTTCGCAAGGGACTTTACCCAATGAATATCGAAGCCATCATGCGCACCGCTCCGGTCATCCCGGTGCTGGTGATCGACGACGTCGCTCACGCTGCTCCGATTGCAGAGGCGCTTGTCGCTGGTGGCCTGCGCGTGCTCGAAGTGACCCTGCGCACACCTGCGGCTCTCGATGTCATCGCCGAAATGGCGAAAGTCGACGGCGCGATCGTTGGCGCAGGGACGGTCCTCAACACCGCGGACCTCGACGCCTCGCTAGCGGCAGGTGCGCAGTTCATCGTCAGCCCCGGCCTGACCGACCCTCTCGCCCATGCAGCACTCGCGAGCGGCATCGCCTATCTGCCGGGCACGGCAAACGCGAGCGACATCATGCGCGGCCTCGACCTTGGCCTCGGCCGCTTCAAATTCTTTCCCGCCATGGCGAGCGGCGGCCTGCCTGCGCTCAAAGCGCTGGCCGCTCCGTTCGGCAAGATACGTTTCTGCCCCACCGGCGGAATCTCGCTGGCAACGGCGCCCGAATGGCTCGCCGAAGATGCGGTGCTGTGCGTGGGCGGCAGCTGGATCGTGCCCAAGGGCGCGCCCGACACAGCGCTGATCCGGCAGAACGCCGCCGCGGCGGCGGCCCTCAGCGCATAAGGATCCATGCCGGAAAAGCCGCTGCGGCCAGCAAGGTGCCGAACGGCAGCCGCATCGTCGGTGTCACGGCCCTGCCCCGAAGCATCAGGGCCGCTACCGCCAGCAACCCGATACCGCTCGCGCCAAGCAGGACGAACGGCAGCACCTGCCACCCGAGCCAAAACCCGATAGCACCGAACAACTTGGGGTCGCCAGCGCCCAGCCCTTCACGTCCCCGGGTGCGCCGATAGGTCCAGGCAATTCCCCAAAGACATGCAAATCCTGCCAGCCCGCCCATAATGCGGTCCGAGACGGTCACGCCCGGGTCGATGATCCCGGTGAGCAATCCAGCTACTGCCAGCCCGAGGGTAAGGCGGTCAGGCAGCCAGAAGTGGCGCAGGTCGAGCGCAGCCAGTGTGATCAGCAGCCAGCCGAACAGCGCACCGGTTGCGCCGATCCAACCCGGCTCTCCCGCCATCGCCGCGCCACCGGCCAACGCACACAGCATCTCGATAACCGGGTGCACCGGATCGATCGTGGCACCGCATGTCGCGCACCTCCCCCTCCAGCGGAGGTAAGACATGAGGGGCATCAGTTCGATCCACGTCAGGGCGCGGCCACAGCCATCGCACGCCGAGCGCCCGTCCATCGCACGGTCATCCGGCCAGCGCAGGATGAGGGTCGCCAAAAAACTGCCCGCGATGAGGCCCGCAACGACGCCCACGGCGATCCAGCTCGCCGCCGGAAGCGGTATCCCAGGCGTCAGGGCAATTGCTCGTCCGCAGCAACCCCGAACAGCTGCGTCGTCTCGATAAAGCCGGCCCGCCCCCGGACGTCCAGGCGGCACCAGCCGTTTGCGCACTGGCTGATACTGCCCACGACACCCGGCTCCGCGCGCCACATGATCGGTGCTCCTGCCTCGGGCTTTTCGCGCAAGGGCCGCACGTCCCCCACCACAAGGGCAGAACGCTTGTCGCTCAGCAGATTGGCCTGCACCCAGCCTTCGGCGCCATCGGGGTCCTGAATCCGCCGCCACTCAGCATGTTCTGCCTTATACGCCTTCACCACCTTCACCGGCAGGCCCTTGCGGCGGTACAGCCAGTCGGCAGGAAAGTTACGACCTGGTCCCGTGCGCATCATGACCTCGCCCGCATTCAGCGAAGCCCAATAGGGGAGTTTGCGCGCCGCCAGGGCGGGCGATGCAGCTGACAGCAGCACGGTCGCGACAAGGACTGAAATCGACGACGTCCGCACGGCAAGTATTCTCCTTTGAAAAGCCACGGCATCGACCTGCCAAATCCAGCGTCGCAGGACAAGGCTGCACCGATTGTTGAAGCCTTAATACCGAACGGCTAGCACGGGACGGAACAAGGTCTCGGGGGCTTGATGAAACGTTCCGCAATTATCGCCACGGTGTTGGCGGCCACCTTCGCAGCGCCTGCCCTCGCACAGCCGATCATCGTCGCGGACAGCGGGGACAGCGCCTGGGTGATGGCGGCGTCGGCCCTGGCGTTGCTGGCCGTCCTGCCGGGCCTGACGATGTTCTATGGTCGGGGCCGCGTCGGGCCCACCGGGGGCGTTCTCTTCGCCGCGGTCGCGCTGGTGTCGCTGCTGTTTGCCATCTTCGGCTACAGCATCGCCTTTGCTGACGGCAGCCCGTATCTTGGCGGCCCAACCAATCTCATGCTCGGCAATCTGGCCGAACTGGTCGACGGCCTGACGATCTCAGAACCTGTCTACGTCGTCTTCGAAATGATGATGGCACTCACTGCCGTATCGATCCTGTGTGCCTCGCTCGGCGAAAAGGGGCGAGCGACCTGGCTGGTGCCTTTTTCGGGACTGTGGCTTCTGCTCGTCTATGTGCCGCTGGCGCGCTGGATATGGTCGGGCTGGCTGAGCGATCTGGGCGTCGTCGATTTCGCCGGCGCCCTGCCGGTGCAGGCAGCGGCGGGCGTGTCGGCCCTTGCGGCTGCGCTCCTCATGCGTGCGCCTTCTTCGACCGAGGTGCAATTCGACTCCCGGCTCGCGGTCGCGGGGGCGGGGCTTATGTGGGTCGGGTTGCTTGCCCTGACCGGTGCAGCGGCGCTGGGCGGTAGCGACGACGCCGCCATGGCGCTGCTGAACGGGCATCTTGCCGCTAGCACGGCAATCTTCGTTGGAATTGCGCTGGAACGGATCGGCCATGGCCGGGTGTCGGTCTATGGTACCGCCGCCAGCGCGATCAGCGGCCTTGCCGCTGCCACTGCCGGTGCCGGGCTAATCGGAGCAGGCGGCGCGATGCTTGTGGGCGCCGTAGGGGCCCTGGCGGCCTTTGCAGCGTCCGTGCTGGTCAACCGCCTGAAGCTAGGCAGCGCGGCCGCAGCGTTCCCGATCCATGGCGCGCCGGCGCTGGCCGGCGCACTGGTATTGCCACTGGCACTCTTGCCCGCGCTCGGCGGCCCCGGCTTTGCCGAAGGCAGTGGCCTGATCACGCAAGTTGCCGCACAGAGCATTGCCGTGCTGGCCGTCGCACTCTGGGCGATCGTAGCCACGGTCATCGCCGCACTGATCGTCTCCGTCGTCGCGCCTATGCGCATAGCGAAACCGGCTTAGTCCCCCGTACGGATCCGATCGACGAGCTGCTTTACGGTCGGCACGAACCCGTTCGAATAAAACGGGTCTCGCTTGAAATTATACGCGCCATGCCCGGCAAAGACGAGGTTCTCGTCGAGCGGCCCGCCATGTACGACATCCTGCAGCGTCTTCTGGATGCAGAAGCTGCGCGGGTCGGCCAGATAGCCCGTCGAATAGTCGTCATGATCCTTCCATGCGGAAAAACCGCAGTGCGACAGGCAGCCCATGCAGTCTGACTGGTCCTTGCGGATCGTGTTCTTTTCCTGCGGCGTTACGAAGACGAGCGTATTGTCCGGCGTTTTCAGCGCGTCGGTAAAGCCGAGGCCATACCATTCGCGCGCGCGGAGCAGGTCGCCCCGCGTCACCCAGAAATTCTTGCCCTTCACGCCGACGTCCAGCTGGTGCGTGTGATCGCCCGCCATCTCGCCTGAAAACGCAATCTGCCGTTCGCTTCGCGCCTCAAGGTTGCGTAGGAAGGGGTTCCGTACGGCCGACGAATAAAAGCCGGTGGGCGAGAATTTGTGGAGCAGGATGTCGCCCTCTTCCAGCGTCATCAGCGCGTCCTTCCACCCCTGGGGGATCGGGCTTTCCTGAGTCAGCAGAGGACGCGTGCCGAACTGGAAGGCAATGCTGCCGAGCTCCGGATTGTCGATCCAGTCCGCCCAGTCGCGCAAGTGCCACACGCCGCCCGCCATCACGATCGGCGTCGAATCGGGAATGCCCCCCTCGCGCATCGTGTCGCGCAGGGCCTTCACGCGCGGATAGGGCGGCTCGGGTACGCGCGGATCCTCGGCATTCGACAGGCCGTTGTGACCGCCGGCAAGCCAGGGATCCTCGTAAACGACCGCGGAAAGATAGTCCGCCGCCTTGGAATAGGCGCGCTTCCACAGGGCGCGGAAGGCGCGTGCCGAACTGATGATCGGCAGGTAGCTTACCCCGTATGAAGCGCTGATCTCGGACAGCTTGTACGGCATGCCGGCGCCGCAGGTGACTCCCGCCACCATGCCCTTCGTCCGCTCGAGTACACCGTGCAGGATGGTCTGCGCGCCGCCCATTTCCCACAGCACGTTTATGTTGATCGCGCCTTTGCCATCGGCGATTTCATAGGCGCGCCTCACCTGTTCGACGGCGCCGTCGATGGCATAGGCGATCAGTTCCTGATGACGTTCGACCCGGGTCCGCGACTGGTAGACCTGCGGGATGATCTTGCCGGTCGGGTCATAGCTGTCCGCGTTGACCGCACTTACCGTGCCGATTCCGCCGGCTGCCGCCCAAGCGCCCGCGCTGGCGTGATTGGTCGCGGCAACGCCCTTGCCGCCTTCGATCAGCGGCCAAACCTCGCGGCCCCGATACACGATCGGCGAAATACCCTTAAACAAAGCGGCAACTCTCCATTATCAAGCTACGAGGCCTATAACGCCCCGGATGCAAAATGCACGCCGCCGCCGAGAGCACTATCGTAGAGCCTAGCATAGGCCGCCACCATCGCCTTTTCGTCATAGGCAGCGGTCGCGAGCTTCTGGTTTGCAGCACCAAGCCGGGCACGCAACGCCTTGTCCGCGACAAGCTGCCGGAGTGCGGCCGCCAGCGCATATTCGTCACGTTCCGTCACCAGTGACAGCTGTTCGGGGGGCAGGATGATGGCGACGTCGCCGACATGGGTAGTAGCCACGGGGAGGCCGGCGGCCATTGCCTCGACCATGGCGATCGGAAACTGCTCGCTGTCCGAAGACAGCGCGAAGATATCGAACAGGCCGATATATTTGTGCGGATCGGGCAGGAAGCCTGTCAGAACGAGGCGTTGCGTCACACCCATCTCGCGCGCCTTGGCGGCAATCGCTTCCCTGCCCGGCCCCTCGCCGACGATCACCAGCCGGGTGCCGGGGATCATCAGCGCCGCCTCGACAAGCCTGGGCAGGTTCTTCACCGGCCGCAGACCCGCGACAGTCCCGATGACGATCTCGCCCGCTTTCTTGCGAAGCCCCGGGATCGCATTCGGCTTCGGCTTTGCCGCATAGCGCGCGGTCTGGATACCATTGGGGATGCGGTGGACGCGCGCCGGGGGCTGTTTCCACGTCTTGAGCGCAATGTCTTCGAGTGTGCCCGACGGTACAACGACAGCCGAGGCGGCCGGAAACGCCAGCCGCCGCATCAGCGTGCGCTCCGGCTTCAGCCGCTCGGCCTCGTCCGCGTTGAAACCGTCCTCATGATGGACGAGCGGCGGCAGGACCTTGCCGAACATGCGCCGCGCCATCACGGCGTCCATCGCTCCCCAGTTGTAAGTGAGGATCAAGTCGAAGCCACGCATATACTCTGCAATATCCCGATAGCGCGCGACGGACGGGCGCCCGGTCAGCGACGGCGTCATATTGGGAAACCGTGCATCGATCCCGCCCGCAATCGCGGTACGGGCATCGAGCGCACCCGGCACCGAACTGATGATCGTGTGCCGGGCAGCGCTGCCGAACGCATTCATCAGCGCTGCGGTACGGGCTTCCTTCCCGCCCAGCGAGAAGGTGGAATGGCAATGAAGGACGTTGACAGGCATCAAGCGACCCGCGTGAGCAGCGCGTCGATGGCGGCGCTGGCTTCAGGTTCGTCGAGCACGGGCGCATGGCCGACGCGCGGAATGGTGACAACGGTCGTTTGCTTCAAGCGCTTGGCCATAAGTTTGGCCGTCTGGGCAGACAAAAGATCGGACAAGGCGCCCCGCAAAATCAGGGTCGGGGTGTCGGCCAGCGCGTCGAAGGCGGGCCACAGGTCGATACCCGCCTCGCCGCCGGGCAGCCGAAACGGCTCGGCGATCTTCTTGTCGTAATCGGGCACGATGCGTCCATTGCCGGACAGCCGGTACGTACGCTTGGCGACCGTCAGCCAGTCGACCAAGTCATACCCCGGAAAGACGGCTTTATTCAGTTCCGCAATGCTGCGCGCGGCATGAATCCAGGTCGGGAAGGCCCCCCCCTTCCCGACATAGCCGCGGATACGGTCGAGGCCGGCAGACTCGATCACCGGCCCGACATCGTTCAGCACCGCCGCTGCAATGCGTTCGCGCCTCGTCGCCGCCAGCAGCAGGGTAACAATGCCACCGAGCGAGGTCCCGATGGCGACGAACCGATCGATCTTGAGGTCGGTGAGCAGGCGTTCGACATCCTGGACATACGTCAGCGGGACATAGGTCATGGCGTCCTTGGCATAGGCGCTCTCGCCACGACCGCGGAACTCCACGACGATCACGCGCCATTCGGCGCACAGGCGTTCTGCGACCGGTTCGAAATCGCGCGCATTGCGCGTCAGTCCGGGAAAGCACAGGATAGGCGGTCGCCCCGCCGCAGCATCGCTTTGCGACGCATAATCGCGATAGTGCAACCGCAGTCCGTCGTTCGACCACCAATATCCGTCGACGAAATCCAACACTTGATGCTCCGTTGCCCCCGCTCCATATCGCTGCATGGCCCCGGTACCGCAACCTTTCCCGCCGAGCTTCGTCCCCGCGCATGCGATCGATGAAATCTCCGACTTCATTGCGGACCCGGTTGCGCCAGCCGATTTCCCCGACCATCGCCTGCGCTTTCGGAACGATCGCGCTGCAGCCGAGGTCGGGCTTACGGATCTGCACGACGCATCTTGGGTCGACCATTTCGGGCGCTTCCGGCCCCTTCCCGGCTCGCTCCCGCAGCCTTTGGCACTGCGATATCACGGGCATCAGTTCCGCGTGTACAATCCCGACATCGGCGACGGGCGGGGCTTTCTGTTCGGCCAGTGCCTCGATGTTGCGGGCCGGCTCATGGATTTCGGCACCAAGGGTAGCGGGACCACCCCGTACAGCCGCTTCGGCGACGGCCGATTGACGCTAAAGGGGGCCGTCCGCGAAATCCTGGCAACGGAAATGCTCGAGGCGCTGGGCGTGCCGACGTCGCGCACCTTCTCGGTCATCGAAACAGGCGAACAGCTTCATCGCGGCGACGAGCCCTCTCCGACCCGGTCGGCGGTGCTTGTACGGCTCAACCACGGCCACATTCGCATCGGCAGTTTCCAGCGGCTCGCGACGCTGGGGCAAAAGGGCGAACTGACCCGCCTCGTTGCTTATGCGCTGCGCCATTATTACCGGGAAGAGATGGACAACGACGGGCCAGCCCGATTGCTTGGCCATGTTGCGCAGCAAACCGCGCGGATGGCGGCCAGCTTCATGGCGGCGGGTTTCGTGCATGGCGTGCTGAACTCGGACAATATCAATATCTCGGGCGAAAGCTTCGACTACGGTCCTTGGCGGTTTGCACCGACCTTCGATGCTGCATTCACCGCCGCATATTTCGACTCGGCCGGACTCTACGCCTATGGGCGACAAGCAGAATCGATTCATTGGGATGTCGTGCAGCTTGCCATCGCGCTCAGCGAAATCGCCCCGCCAGATGCACTCGCACAGGCCGTCGACCTGTTTGCTGCGGCCTATCGCGACGCCCTTGTCGACAGGATGCTGTGGCGGTTGGGAGTTGCACCCAGGGACAGCGAAGCGAACATCGTTCTGGTCCAGACAATGGAATCGGCCCTGGTGTCCTCGCAGCATTCGCTGGACCGTTTTTTCTTCGACTGGCGCGGCGGCGACCTGCGCTACCCACATGAGGCCTATGCAGGGGAAGAATTCGAGGCGTTCCGTGCCGTCGTCGCGTCCTTCACGCCGGCAGCGCATCTCGACCACGAATATTGGTCGGAACCCGAGCCCTGTTCCATGCTGATCGGGGAGGTCGAAGCGATCTGGGCGCCCATCGCCGAGCATGACGACTGGGGTCCGCTTGAAACAAAACTTGCAGCTATTCGCCGGATGGGCGAAGCGCTCTGTCCCGCGCGTCCGCTATAATGCTTTCACTCCACCGCCAATAAGACAAGTACATCATGGCAGCCGAACTTATTTCTACCGAACCGGCGACTGGCGCTACGCTATGGCGTGGCCCGGTCAGCGACGTCGCGGCAGAAGTCGAAATAGCTCGGAATGCATGGGCTGAATGGGCTGCGCGCCCACTTGCCGTCCGCGCCGAACTTCTTTCGCGGTTTGTAAACGTCGTGCGCGGCCGCGCAGAAGCGCTGGCCGACACGATCTCCCGCGAAACCGGCAAGCCGCTGTGGGAATCGCGGACCGAAGTTGAGTCCGTGATTGCCAAGGTAGAGATTTCGATCAACGCCTATGCCGATCGAACGGCACAACGGCGGATCGAGGGCGCGCTCGGTGCGCGAACCGCGCTGCGCCACAAGCCGCACGGTGTGCTTGCCGTCCTGGGGCCGTACAACTTTCCCATGCATTTACCGAACGGCCATATCGTCCCGGCTCTGCTTGCCGGTAATGCCGTTGTCTTCAAGCCGAGCGAGAAGACGCCGCTCAGCGGCATCCAACTCGTCGACTGTTTTCATGCAGCGGGCATCCCGACCGGAGTCGTGCGCATCGTCATTGGAGGGCCGGCTGAAGGCAAAGCGCTGGCTGGCGACGACGGGATCGACGGGCTGTTGTTCACCGGTTCTGCGCGGACCGGGATCGCGCTCAACCGCCAGTACGCCAGCATGCCCAACAAAATCCTGGCACTCGAAATGGGTGGCAACAATCCGATCATCGTCTGGGATGCACCCGACGCCTATACAGCGGCTGTCCTCATTGCCCAGTCCGCGTTCACCTCGGCCGGGCAGCGCTGCACGGCCGCCCGCCGCCTAATCGTCAAAGACGGCGCACACGAGGAACTCGTTACCCAGCTGCAACGGCTGATGGCACGACTGATCGTAGGGGAACCTCATTCGTCGCCTGCGCCGTTTATGGGCCCGGTCATCGACAACGAGGTCGCGGACGGCCTGCAGGAAAGCTTTCTGGCGCTACTGATGAAGGGCGGCCGCCCCGTCGTCCAGATGGAACGCCCGCTCGAGGAGCGTCCTTTTCTCTCGCCGTCACTGATCGACGTCACCGACGTCAAGGACCGGCCCGACATGGAGCTGTTCGGTCCGCTGCTCCAAATGATCCGCGTTCCCGACTTCGATGCGGCGCTGATCGAAGCGAACAACACGCGCTATGGCCTGTCCGCATCTCTGATTGGCGGGACCCCGCAGCTCTACGACAAGTTCTGGGCCAACAGCCGGGCGGGGATCGTCAACTGGAACAAGCCGACAAACGGTGCCTCCTCGTCGGCGCCCTTCGGTGGTATCGGCCTTTCGGGCAATCACCGCCCCAGCGCGTATTATGCTGCCGATTACTGCGCCTATCCGGTCGTCTCTTCGGAAGAGGAAAATCCCCGCGCCGCTATCGGCGTTGGCTTGCGCCAGGACTGACCTGCGGGGAAAGCGGCACTGGTCGTCGCCCAAGTATCCCTATGTTGCGGGGCGTCGCGACGAAGCGCAGGGGGACAAAATGGCAAATCTCCTTGATCCGGACGCGCGTGGGCGCGTCATTCTCGTCGGTGCGGGGCCGGGCGACCCCGACCTGTTGACCCTGAAGGCGGTGGCCGCCCTTCGCTCTGCGGATGTCGTGGTCCACGACGGCCTCGTCGACGAACGCGTCTTTGCGCACGTACCCCCGCAGGCCCAGCGCATTTCCGTCGCCAAGAAGCGCGACCGCCACACCCTTTCACAGGACGCGATAAACGCGCTCATCGTCGCGCACGTGAAAACCGGCGCCATCGTGGTCCGGCTGAAAGGGGGCGATCCGTTCGTCTTCGGCCGCGGCGGGGAAGAAGTGGAGGCCGTCCGCGCCGCGGGCCTCCGGGTCGAAGTGATCCCCGGTGTCTCGGCCGCCCTTGGCTGTGCCGCCGAAGCGATGCTGCCGCTCACGCACCGTGACTGGTCGTCGGCGGTCAGCTTTGTCGCGGGCACCTGCAAGGGGCTCGCCGATCAGAACTGGTCTGGTCTTGCGGGCCACGGCCGTACGCTCGTCGTTTACATGGGCGTCACGGCGGCACGCGCGATCGCCGACAAGTTGATTGCCGATGGCGTTGATCCCGGAATTGCCGTGGCAGTGCTCGAACGTGGCACCCTGCCGGGCAGCCGCGCCATGCGCACGCTGCTCGCCGACCTCGGTGACCTTGTCGAACGCGAGCAAGTGCTGAGTCCCGCGATCCTCGTAATCGGCGAGGTCGTACTGTTGTCGGACGCCGAAAACCGGCTCAATACATTGGCAAAACAGGCGGAATCGCTCGCATGAAATTGCTCACCGGCAACGACCTCAAGACCGGCGACGTCACCTGGTGGACCGGTAACGGCTGGTCTCGCCATGTCGAGGATGCAGTCGATGTCGGGGAACACGGCGAGGCCATACGCGCCGCCGAGGAAGGCGCGCGTCGCGTCAACGTTCCCTACCTGATCGAGGCGATCCCGACGCCAGACGGACCGCGCCCTGCGCACATCAAGGATCGCATTCGTGCGCTCGGCCCCACCGTCCGCCCCGACCTGACGCTGAAACCTGCCGACCCTGCCGCCGGCGAATGGGTGATCTGAATGTATAAATACGAC
Source organism: Sphingomonadales bacterium (assembly GCA_031371635.1). Lineage (GTDB taxonomy): Bacteria > Pseudomonadota > Alphaproteobacteria > Sphingomonadales > Sphingomonadaceae > Sphingomonas_O. Next base: position 18,123 of record JANMJZ010000112.1, read on the forward strand.
ACGTACGATCAGTCGATCGTCGATACCCGCGTCGAGGAATTCCGCGACCAGGTGGCGCGGCGCATCGCGGGCGACCTCACCGAGGACCAGTTCAAGCCGCTGCGCCTGATGAACGGACTGTATCTTCAGCTACACGCATATATGCTGCGCGTCGCCGTCCCCTATGGCACACTCGACAGCCGCCAGATGCGGATGCTCGGCCACATCGCCCGCAAGTACGACCGCGGCTACGGCCATTTCACGACGCGCCAGAACATCCAATACAACTGGATCAAGCTGTCCGACGCGCCCGACATTCTTGCCGAGCTGGCGACGGTCGAGATGCATGCCATCCAGACCAGCGGCAACTGCATCCGCAACATCAGCTCGGACCAGTACGCCGGGGCCGCTGCCGACGAGGTGGCCGATCCGCGTGTCTGGGCTGAATTGCTCCGCCAGTGGAGCACTTTCCACCCCGAATTCAGCTACCTTCCGCGCAAGTTCAAGATCGCCGTCATCGCCAGCACCGAGGATCGCGCCGCAATGCGCCTCCACGACATCGGCATTGAGCTGGTGAAGAAGGACGGCGTTCTCGGCGGCCGCGTTTTCGTCGGCGGCGGCATGGGCCGCACCCCGATGATCGCCCCCGAAATCCGCGACTTCGTGACCGCCGACGACCTGCTCACCTATGTCGAGGCATGCCTGCGCGTCTACAATCGCTACGGCCGGCGCGACAATATCTACAAGGCGCGGATCAAGATCCTGATCCACGAAATCGGCGCCGACGAATATCGTCGCCAGGTCGAGGAGGAGTTCCTCCACGTCAAGACGCTGAACCTCGACCCGCCCAAGGCCGAGTTCGACCGGATCAGCGCCTTCTTCGCGCCGCCTGCATTCGACACATTGAGCGACGAACCTGACCGCAGTGACCCGAATTTCGCCGTTTGGCTCGACCAGAACGTCAAGCCGCACAAGCAGCCGGGCTATGCCATCGTCAACATCAGCCTAAAGCCGATCGGCGGCATCCCGGGCGACGCCAGCGCCGACCAGATCGATGTCATGGCCGGTCTTGCCGAACGCTACAGCTTCGACGAACTGCGCGTCACCCATGCGCAGAACATCGTCCTGCCGCACGTCGCCAAGCGCGATCTCCACGCGGTGTGGCAGGCACTGACCGAGGCCAAGCTGGCCGATGCCAACCTGGATCTCATCAGCGACATCATCGCCTGCCCCGGCCTCGACTATTGCAGCTTGGCCAACGCGCGCTCGATCCCCGTCGCGCAAAAGATCGCGACGCGCTTCGCCGGTCGCCAGCGCGAAATCGGCGAGTTGAAGCTCAAGATCAGCGGCTGCATCAACGCCTGCGGCCACCACCACGCCGGCCACATCGGCATCCTCGGCGTCGACCGCAAAGGCGTCGAGAACTACCAGCTCTCGCTCGGCGGCTCGGGCGCGGAAGATGTCGCGATCGGCAAGATCACCGGCCCTGGCTTCGACGAGGACGGCGTCGTCGATGCCATCGAGCGCGTGACCGACAAATATCTGGCCGTACGCGAAGGCGATGAGCGTTTCCTCGATACCTATCGCCGCGTCGGCTTCGCGCCTTTCAGGGAGGCGATCTATGGGTGACCCGCTCCGCTTCCGCGACGACGAAGCGCATGAAGAACCCGCCGTCACGCTCGACGCGTTCCTTGCCGGCCAGTCGAACGCCAACGCTGTCCGCATCGAAACCGGTGACGACGCGCGCAAACTGATCCAGCACCTCGACCGGCTGGCGCTCGTCGAAATTGCCTTCCCCTCGTTCCGCGACGGCCGGGGCTATTCGTCGGCTCGCATTCTCCGCGAAGCCGGCTACACCGGCGAACTGCGGGCGGAAGGAGACGTGCTGCTCGACCAGATCGCGCCAATGCGCCGGTGCGGCTTCGACAGCTTCGCGCCAGCGCAGGCGATCGACCGCACCGCGGCAGAGGCTGCCATCGCGCGCTACGATTACGTCTACCAGCGCGCCGCCGATGGCGCAGTGCCGGTATGGAAATTGCGTCATGGGTGAGGCGCTCCGCAAGCTCGACCTGATCGACCTTGCTCCGAAATTCACCCCCGGATCCGCCGCCGCGATCAACGCGCGCTTCGAAGGGGTCGAGACGACCGAAATGCTGCGCCGCTTGCTCGACGAGCCGCCCTATGACGACCTCGCGCTGGTGTCGTCGTTCGGAGCCGAAAGCGCCGTCATGCTTCACATGGTCGCGCAGATCGACAAATCTTTACCGCTGATTTTTATCAACACGCAAAAGATCTTTGGCGAGACGCTGGCCTACCGCGACGAGCTTGCCGAACGCCTCGGCTTCACCGACATGCGGGTCTACCGCCCCGATCCGTATCTGCTCGCGCAGAAGGATGCCACCAGCCTGCGCTGGTCCTACGACCCCGACGGTTGCTGCGATCTGCGCAAGGTCGAACCCCTGCGCCGCGCGCTTGCGCCGTTCGACGCCTGGATTTCCGGACGTAAAGGTTTTCAGGGCAAGACCCGCAATGCGCTGCCACGCTTCGAGGAGCACGAGGGTCGGCTGAAGATCAATCCGCTCGCCGACTGGAACAAGGCGCGGCTCGATGCTTATTTCGTCGAACACAAGCTCCCCCGCCATCCGCTAGAGGCGCAGGGCTATCCGTCGATCGGCTGTGCGCCCTGCACCTCGCAGGTCCAGCCCGGCGAAGACCCGCGCGCGGGCCGCTGGCGCGGCTGGGACAAGACCGAATGCGGGATCCACGATCCGGTTTTTTGAACGGGCGGACACCTTAAGCGCCAGTAATTTGACGAGCGTATCGCCTGTGTCCAGGTTCGGCAGGTCGCTCCTAAAAGAACGATGGCTCCATTTGCTCACCGCTTGCCGAGCGACTTCCAAAAGCCAGTTCGACCGCGCTGAGTACGAACGCCGCCACCGCCATGCCAATGATTAGGTCGATTAGGTAATGGGTACCCTCGACCGGCGTAGCGGCGAGCATCGCGGTGCTGAGGACCAGCACCGGCCATTTCATCCATCCGGCGCGGAAACCGGACCGGAAGTAAAGCACCGCCGCCGCCGCATGGAAGCTCGGCGCCGAGACCAGCCCGCACAGCTCGCCCATCCCGATAGCCCTGATCTTATCGAGGCGCAGCTCCGGAATGAGCTCGGGCTGGCAAAGCCGGCTGTCGGGCATGTAGGGAATGCTGCCGTGCCACAGATAGGCCAGAGCACCCTGTGCCGGCATGAAGAAGAACAGGGACAGCGTGATGACCACGGCAAGCCAGAACTCGAATAGAAAGCGATTCGAAACATGCTGCTGATTCGTCAGCGCCCAATAGCCGAGGAGCAACACCGGCGTGACGTAGATGCTCCGGTAAGCCACCACCCCGAGCACCTGGAGCGACGGATGCGCCGCCACCACCGAATAGGCGGCGACCCAGTCAAAACCGAGAAAATTGTCGATCCTGTTCAGCGTCTGGTCGTGATAGCCGGCGGTAAGCGCCGCGACCGGATAGCTCGCCATGGCGCCGGTCAGCGCGATTGCGGCGAAGATCGACATGGCCGAAATCGCCGCGCGTACCGATGCTTCGTGCCGCCACGGCAGCTTGCCGTTGGCCAAAGTCGAAACGAGCGAGAGGCAGAGCAGGCCGAATATAAGAGCGGTCGACGCCCCGTCCACGCGCAGTCCGGAAATCCACAGGAGCAGTGAGACCACCGCAGCATTGACGAAAATCAGGATGGCCAGCGGAGATGGTAGCGCCCGCAAAAATGTTCGTTGCGCCCATGCAGGGGCTTCATCCGCAAGCGTCGCCCGCGCGGGGGCGTCGTAAGACCCTTCGTCGTCATGACGATAATATGTGCGAACCAAAGCCAAATCTTGTGCGCCCCCCGACTTTTGCGAGGCGATAGCGGCGAAGCGTCCTACCCGCAATCATCTGTTACGATTATGTGACCGATTCGCACTAGGTCTTTGAGAAACAATCGCCTTCTCCTCAACCAGTGTCTCTTTTTGACCAGTAGGTTGAGATTGCCCGAATCGAAACTGCACTTTAGGCACGCTGCTGCGACAGCAGCCGTTTCACACTCTCAAAGGCGTGGAAACACCATGCTGCAACGGGGGGTCAGCGGATGTCAGTTCCTGCCATAGGGGCAATGTTGCTTTTTGCAGGATCGTCTGCCGGGGTGGACGCGCCTGCTGCAGCGCTACCCGCCAGCGTGCAGGCAATGCCGATGGCGATCCTCGACTCGCACCGGTCCAGTCTGCCGATACCGTTCGCCCCACGCGCGACGGATGTACCGGCGAAGGCGGAGGTTCCGGCAACGGCCTCCGTCGAAATGGCATCGGCGGCTGAAACCGGTCACACCCATGTCACCGAACCGGGCGAAATCGTCGTAACGTCACGCGCGCGCAATGTGCCAGGCGACCCGCTTCAGGCGCTCAACTTCGCAAGCTTCCAGATAACTCAGGCGGTCGACGAGGCCGTCGTGCGCCCGGCCGCCATGGCCTATAGCCGTATTGTGCCCGAGCCCATTCGGCTCGGCGTCCGCAACTTCCTGGACAATCTTCAGCAGCCCGTCGTGTTCGCCAACTTTCTGCTCCAGCATAAGATCGGCAAGGCAGCGGAGACGTTCGTTCGTTTCGGGATCAATTCGACGATCGGCGTGCTGGGGTTGTTCGATTTTGCCAAGCGCAAGCCGTTCAGCTTGCCGAACCGCAAAAACGGCTTTGGCTATACGATGGGCTTTTACGGTATAAAGTCCGGTCCGTTCCTGTTCCTCCCCGTCGTCGGCCCGACGACCGCTCGCGATCTGGTCGGCCTTGTGCTCGACAGGCTTTTGCTCCCCATCGCCATCGGCCGCGCCTTCAGGAAGCCGCAGGTGGCGCTCCCGCTCGCGGTGTTGGGCCAGCTCGACCAGCGCGATCAGTTCGATGAAAAGATCGAGGCGCTGAAGGGGGACACCAGTGGGTTCTACACCGCGACCCGCGAAGAATATCTGAAAGATCGTCAGGCATATATCGACGAATTACGTAGCAAGCGGAAAGTGCCGGCAGTGCCTTCAATGCCCGCAGTTGCCCCCGTCACTCGATAGCCGCCTTGGCAAGCAGGTAGCTCAACGCGCCCGGGCTCGGGACCGTCGCCGGCCGCACGGTCGGGCGGACTTAGCAGCCAATGTTGCATCGCCCGCTGGACAGTATGTTTTTACGGCTGTCGCTTGTACGTAGGCCTCGGGGGCGTAACGATATGCAGACGATATTGCTTCATCCGGTCGCCTTTTGCGGCTTGGTCTTTGCCCTCTTGTGGGCGGCGCTCGAAGCCGGGCACCTCCTTGGCCGTCGTCACACCGCCAGTGTCAGCGAGCCTGCGGGCGGCGCGATCGACACGGCGGTCTGCGCGCTGCTTGGCCTTCTGATCGCGTTCACTTTCTCTGGTGCCGCTTCGCGATTCGACCATCGGCGCGACCTTATCGTGCAGGAAGCGAACGCCATCGGCACCGCTTGGCTGCGCATCGACACTTTGCCGGTTAGTTCGCAACCTGCGCTGCGCGATGGCTTTCGCGCCTATATCGGCAGCCGGAAGGCCGCATATGCCGTCGTTGCCGATCCCGCTGCCTTCCACGACGCCCTCGCCCGCTCGGCCGCAGAACAGAAAAAGCTTTGGACACTGGCGATCGAGGCGGGTCGGCGGCCCGATGCCCTACCCGCGGCGAACATCCTTTTGCTGCCCGCCCTCAACGAGATGATCGACCTCACCACGACCCGCGCGATGGCGATGGAAATGCACCCGCCGACAACGATCTACATCATGCTTTTTGCCCTCGTGATCGTCGGCGCCTTGCTAGCCGGGGTCAGCATGGGCGCGAGCAACGCGCGAAGCAGGATCCACATGCTCGCCATCAC
>JANMJZ010000153.1:0-3063 GCA_031371635.1 Sphingomonadales bacterium
GTTGACGATCCGCGTCGCCACCCGCGACAGAAAGCTCGCGTCGAACGGATAAATATCCGCCGTCATGCCATCGGTGCTCGTCACCGCGCGCAGGGCACACTTTACCCCGACGTGATCGAAAGCGTGTCGTTTACCGGCGGGCCGAGCGTTACCATCAAGAGCCACCACAATGTGGGCGGCCTGCCCGAGCGCATGAATATGGGACTGGTCGAGCCGTTGCGTGAGTTGTTTAAGGACGAGGTTCGCGCGCTGGGCCGCGAGCTGGGCCTACCCGAGATCTTCGTGGGGCGGCATCCGTTCCCGGGGCCGGGCCTGGCCATCCGCATTCCGGGCGAGGTGACCAAGGAGCGCTGCGACGTCTTGCGCAAGGCGGACGCCATCTATCTGGAGGAAATCCGCAATGCGGGGCTCTACGACGCGATCTGGCAGGCTTTCGCCGTGCTGCTGCCGGTGCGGACCGTTGGCGTAATGGGCGATGGCCGGACCTATGAAAATGTCTGTGCGCTGCGCGCGGTGACGAGCGTGGACGGCATGACCGCCGACATCTATCCGTTCGACGCGTCGTTCCTGTCGCGGGTGGCGACGCGGATCGTCAACGAGGTGGAGGGCATCAACCGCGTGGTCTACGACTATACCTCGAAGCCGCCCGGTACCATCGAGTGGGAATGACACCCCGGGTTGTGCTTCAAGCTGCATTGACGGGGCGCGTAACGTCAATAGAACACTGAACATTGATGGCGAGCCGGTGCATCTACATCGTCGATGACGACAAGCTGGTCCGCGAGGGGCTGCAGTTCCTGTTGTCGACGCAATCGGACCTGCTGATCTTTCCCTGCCGATCGGGCGACGAATTCCTGGAGGGGATCGAGGACAAGCCCGGCGGATGCGTGCTGCTCGACTACAAAATGCCTGGCATCAGTGGGCTCGAAGTGCTGCGACAGGTCGCGGAGATGAAACCCAAATTTGTGACCATCATGCTCACGGGGCAGGGAGAGATTTCGATCGCAGTACAGGCGCTGAAGCTCGGCGCCTATGACTTCCTGGAAAAGCCGTGCAATCCCGCGATCCTGATCCAGGTCGTCGAGCAGGCCTGTGGCGCGCTCGAGCAGGATCAGCGCGCGCAATCGGTCGTCGAGGATGCTAAGGCCACCATCGCACGGCTCACCCCACGCGAACGGGACGTGCTGGCCGGCTTGCTGGAGGGTCGGGCCAACAAGGCAATAGGTTTCGACCTCGACATCAGCCCGCGGACCGTGGAGATCCACCGGGCCAATCTGATGGACAAACTGGGCGTAAGAAGCCTGTCGGAAGCCTTGCGCATCGCCATAGCCGCAGGATTCAGCGTACCGACCTGAATCGCTTTGGCCCGATTGCCGCCGATCGCGGCACATATTTCCTATAATGTTCAATGGAAACGCGCGCCGGCAAGCTGTCGCCGACGAAGAACGCGTCCCCGGGAGAAGATCTGGCCACTGGCCCGGTCGCGACCGGCATGAAAGGAACGCTTATGTCGAACGATCAGGTAGCTTCCCGCCTGCGCTTCATGGGAATCGATGACGCACAGCGGGCCGTGTTGGCCAAGGTCCAACCGATGATCTCGTCGATGATCGGCAGCGGCCTCGACCGCTTCTATAACATGGCGCGCGCCACGCCCGACACCGCGAAGATGTTCCGCGACGACGCGCACATGGCCAAGGCCAAAGCGTCGCAAGAGGCGCACTGGAAGCGCATTTCGAGCGGCAAGTTCGACGAAGAGTTCTTTTCCAGCGTTCGCCGCATCGGTTCCGTCCATGCGCGCATCGGACTGGAACCGCGCTGGTATGTCGGCGCCTATGCGTTAGTCCTCGAAGAACTGATGCGCGGCGTTGCCAAGCGCTGCTCCCCGTGGCGCAGGCTCCTGAGCTTTTTTCAGACGCCGAGTGCGGAGGTCGCCAGCATCGCTGTCGTCAAGGCGGCGCTGCTCGATCTCGAATTGTCGATTTCGATCTATTTCGAGCAGAACCAGATCGAGCGCGATCAGGCGATCGCGACCCTGGGCAAGGCGCTGCAGGGACTTTCGCACGGCGATCTCGCTACCAATCTCCACGGGCTGCCGCCCAACTTCGCCGAGCTGGAGCGCAGTTTCAACGAGACGCTGCTCGAGATGCGCCAGATGATCGGGAGTGTCACGCAAAGTGCCGAAGGCATCCGTACCGGTACCGCCGAGATCGCGCAAGCGTCCGAAGACCTGGCCCGGCGGACCGAAAGCAACGCCGCAAGCCTCGAGGAAACGAGCGCTGCGCTAGCGCAGATCGACGACCGGCTGAAAGCAACTACACGTTCGTCCAGCAAGACCGTTGAACGCGCCGACAAGGCGATCGAAACGGTCGGCGGGGGCCGCGCGACGGCCGACGAAGCGGTCCAGGCGATGGGCCGCGTGAGCGAGAGCGCCAAAGGCATCGACAGCGTGATCGAAGGCTTAGACAAGATCGCCTTCCAGACGCGCGTGCTTGCCATGAATGCGGCGGTCGAGGCCGGTCGTGCCGGCGACGCGGGCCGCGGCTTTGCTGTAGTGGCCGACCTGGTCTCCGCGCTCGCCATGCGGGCCGAGGAAGAGGCCAAACGCGCGCGCGACCAGCTGACCGTCACCCAAACCGAGATCAGCTCGGCCGTGGAGGCAGTTCAAAAGGTCGATGGCGCGCTCGCCAATATTTCGGGCGACGTGGGCGAAGTGCACAAATTGCTCGGCACCATGGCCGACGATGCCGCCGCACAATCCTCGACGATCACTCAGATATCGTCGGCGATCGGCGCGATGGATCAGTCGACGCAGCAAAATGCGGCCATGGTCGAGGAAACCTCGGCAGCAGCGCGCAACCTGACCAACGAAGTCACCATCCTGTCGGAGCAGACGGCCAAGTTCACGCTCGATGCGGGAACGACAATGATGCGGAGGGCTGCGCCGTCGCCCCTGCCCGCCCCGCCCCCCCCGCCCGTCCAAGCAAAGGCGAAGAAGGCGGTTGCATATCGCTCTCCTGTCAAGGCCCTACCCGCCGAGACAAAAGCTGCAGAGGCCGTTGCGGC
>JANMJZ010000179.1:0-8586 GCA_031371635.1 Sphingomonadales bacterium
GATATCGCGGTGCTGCTCAACGTGACGCCGGACCATCTGGACCGGTATGCGAACTTTGAGGCTTATGCGGCGGCGAAAGTGCAGCTGTTCGAGATGCAGTCATCACCGACATCGATCGGGTATTTGAACACTGAGTGTGAGACGTCGCGCGAACTCTTCGAACAGCTAAGCGCCGCAGGTCGCAAAGCTTCTGCGGGGAATTTCACGGCCAACCTCGCTCGCAAGCTGGTCCCGGACCCCGACGATGATTTGTGGGAGGCTCCTGCTACTTCGCAGCGCGAGTGGCCCGCACTCCAAGGGCCGCATAACGCCGCCAACGCCTCCGCTGCCATCTGCATCGCTATGGCATTGGACGTGCCGGACGAGCGCATCGGCGAAGCCCTCCGCACTTACCCCGGCCTCCCCCACCGAATGGAGCGCATCCGCGACCTGAACGGCGTCTTGTTCGTGAACGACAGCAAGGCGACCAATGCCGACAGTGCCGCGCCCGCGCTTGCGGCCTACCCGGCGATCCGCTGGATCCTCGGCGGGCAGGCCAAGACCGCAGAGCTCGACGCGTGCGTCCCGCATTTCCGCCATGTCCGCTCGGCCTACACCATCGGCGAGGCAGGCGGGATGTTCGCAGAGCTACTGCGTCCGCACATGGCAGTCGAGGAATCGGGAACGCTCGACGCCGCCGTCGCGCACGCTGCGCGCGATGCGGTGGCGGGGGAGACGGTGCTGCTGTCGCCGGCCTGCGCCTCGTTCGATCAGTTCAGGAATTTCGAGGACCGCGGCGACGCGTTCCGCCAGCTCGTGGAGGCCCTGTAGATGGCAGTAGTCGCTCGCACCGCTTCAGCTAAACGGGGGGGCGGCGCCCGGCTCGGCCGCACCGATCGCTCGTCGTTCGGCATGTGGTTCTGGGAGATCGACCGCGTGCTGCTGTGCCTTGCCTTCGTCCTGATCGCGGTCGGGCTGATCGCCGTGGCTGCAGCTTCGCCCGCGGCCGCGCAGCGTTACTCGGGCGGCAGCGTTGTCGTGCCGCCGCTGATCTATTTCTGGAAGCAGCTGGGCTGGGTCGCGGCGGGCGTGCCGATCATGATCGGCATCTCGATGCTGCCGCGCGATCAGGCGCGACGGCTGGCTCTGGCGGGCGCAGCGTTCTTTTCGATCCTGCTGGCATTCGTGCCGATATTGGGTTCTGAGGCGAACGGGGCGCAGCGCTGGATCGGCTATGGAATTGCCCGCGTCCAGCCTTCGGAATTCCTGAAACCCTGCTTCGTCGTCGCGCTCGCATGGATGTTGTCGCTGCGGGCGCACGACAAGACACTGCCGGTAATCCCGCTGTCGGGCGTGATCACGGGTGTCATCGCGCTGTTCCTGATGAAACAGCCAGATTTCGGCCAGACCATCGTGTTCTGCACGATATGGCTCGCCCTGCTGATGCTGTCCGGCGTGTCGTTTAAGATCATGGGCGCGCTGGCGGGAATGGGCGGGATGGGCGTCGTGGCCGCCTATCTGTTCTATCCGGTTGCCACCCAGCGCATCGACAATTTCCTGTTCAAGTCGGGCGACACGTTCCAGATCGACAATGCCTATGCGACGCTGACCGCCGGCGGGTTCTTCGGCACCGGTCCCGGCGGCGGCGAGCGCAAGTTCGGCCTGCCCGAGGCGCAGACGGATTATATCTTCAGCGTCATCGGCGAGGAATTCGGCCTGATCGCATGCATGGCGATCGCGCTGCTGTTCGTGGCGATCGTCGTGCGCGTGTTTGTGAAACTGCTCGACGAAGACGACTCCTTCATCGTGCTGGCGAGCGCGGGACTTGCCGTGCAGCTCGTCGTGCAGGCGATGATCAACATCGCCGTCAATGTCGGTCTAGCCCCGTCCAAGGGCATGACCCTGCCGTTCATCAGCTATGGCGGCTCTTCGATGATCGCCCTATGCTTCGGCTTCGGGCTTTTGCTCGCGCTGACGCGTCGGAACCCGTATCTGAAACGAAGTCCCTATGTCGTGAAATGGAACGGCCGATGAAGGCAGACGCGTGACAATCACGAAGCACTTCGTTCTCGCAGCGGGCGGCACCGGGGGCCATATGGTCCCGGCGCACGCGCTGGCGGCGGAACTGATTGCGCGTGGGCACCGGGTCGCGCTGATCACGGACGCGCGAGGAGCCAAGATCCCCGGCCTGTTCGACGGCGTGCAAACGCACGTTTTGCCTGCGGGTCGACTGACCAAGGCCCCGACGAGCTGGGTTCCGGGTGTGCGTGCGATCCTCGCCGGGCGCGCCATGGCCAAGGAACTCTACAAGAGCTTCGAGCCCTCCGTCGTCGTCGGATTCGGTGGGTACCCGGCCTTTCCCGCACTGCTTGCCGCCTTCAGTGCAGGGATCGCAACAGCGGTACACGAACAGAATGCGGTGCTCGGCCGCGTCAACCGGCTGGTCGGTGGGCGGGCCGATCTGATCGCCACGTCCTATCCTGAGACCGAGCGGCTCAAGCCCGCCTGGAAGGAGCGGACGCATCTGGTCGGTAATCCGGTGCGCGACTCTGTCGTAAAGCTCGGAATGCGGGACTATCCGCCGCTGGACGAGAACGGCATTTTCCGGGTGCTGGTGACCGGCGGGAGCCAGGGGGCCACAGTCCTGTCGCGCGTGGTTCCCGAGGGGCTTTCTATGCTGCCCGTGGCATTGCGCCGCCGCCTGCAGGTCGTGCAGCAGGCGCGCGCCGAGGATGTCGAGCGGGTCCGCGTCGCTTATGCCCAACACGGTATTCCGGCAGATGTGCAGACCTATCTGACCGACCTTCCCGAGCGTCTTGGCTGGGCGCATCTTGTCATCGGGCGGGCAGGTGCATCGACCATTTCGGAACTGACGGCGGCAGGGCGCCCGGCGATCCTGGTGCCGCTGCCCAGCGCGATGGACGACCACCAGACCGCCAATGTCCGCGAAATGGTAGCCGCAGGTGGCGCCAGAGCGATTGCGGAGGCAGACTTTACACCTGTCGAGCTCGCCAAGCAGATGCAGAAACTGGGGCTTGACGCCGGCGGCCTCGCCAACGCAGCGAAGCGCGCGCTTACGTGCGGGAGGCCCAATGCGGTGCGCGATCTGGCCGACCTGATCGAACGCATCGGCCCTGCGGTCGATGCGCCCAAGGCGGTCGAGCTCAAGCCGGCGTTTGCGGGATGAAGGGGGTCGCGACCGACATTGGGACGATCCATTTCGTCGGCATCGGCGGCATCGGCATGTCGGGCATTGCCGAGGTGATGCACAACCTTGGCTACAAGGTGCAGGGCAGTGACGTTGCCGAAGGCTATGTGATCGAGGGGCTGCGCAAGCGCGGCATCGCCGTCGCCATCGGCCATTCGGCAGACAATCTGGGCGACGCGGCGGTGGTCGTGACTTCGACCGCGATCAAGCGCGAGAACCCGGAAGTCGCCGCAGCCTATGCCAATCGCGTGCCGGTGGTGCGCCGTGCCGAGATGCTCGCCGAACTGATGCGGCTGAAGTCGACGGTTGCGGTGGCGGGGACGCACGGCAAGACAACAACTACAAGCATGATTGCGGCGATGCTCGACGCGGGCGGGGTTGATCCGACCGTGATTAATGGCGGGATCATAAATAGTTACGGGTCGAATGCGCGGCTGGGCGCGTCGGACTGGATGGTGGTCGAGGCGGACGAGTCGGACGGCAGCTTTTTGCGGCTCGACGGCACGATCGCGGTCGTGACCAACATCGATCCGGAGCACCTCGACCATTATGGCAGCTTCGACCGGGTCAAGGACGCGTTCGTCGAGTTCGTCGAGAACGTCCCCTTCTATGGCGCCGCAATCCTGTGCCTCGACCATGCCGAAGTGCAGGCGCTGCTGCCCCGCGTGCGCGACCGTCGGATCGTGACCTATGGCTTCAGCGCGCAGGCCGATGTGCGCGGCGTCAATGTCGTGCCGGGGGCAGGGGGAAACCGGTTCGAAGTGTTGATCCGCAGCCGCGACGGCAGCGTGCGCAGCATCGAGGATATCGCCCTGCCCATGGCGGGGCGGCACAATGTGCAGAACGCGCTTGCCGCCGTGGCGGTGGCGATCGAGCTGGGTCTCGACGATGCGACGATCCAGAAAGGGTTCGCCGCGTTCGGCGGGGTCAAACGGCGGTTCACCAAGGTCGGAGAGACCGGCGGCGTCACGATCATCGACGATTACGGCCATCACCCGGTCGAGATCCGCGCCGTGCTGTCGGCCGCACGCGAAGGTGCGACGGGTCGTGTCATCGCTGTCGTGCAGCCGCACCGTTTCTCGCGGCTCGGCGGGCTCATGGATGAGTTCGCGCAGGCGTTCAACGATGCCGACCGCGTGCTGGTCGCGCCCGTCTATGCGGCGGGCGAAGCTCCGGTTGAAGGCGTGAATGCGGAAGCGCTCGTCGAGCGTCTTAAGGCGCGTGGACACCGGGCAGCAGCAACGGTGGAGAGTGCCGAGGCGCTGGCGACATTGCTGGCCGGCGAAGCGGTCGAAGGCGACCTCGTCGTGTGCCTGGGGGCGGGCGACATTACCAAATGGGCGGCTGGTCTGGCGGCGGGGATAGAGGGGGTGCGGGCGTGAGTGCGGTATCCGCCCCAGCTGTTCGTGGCCGCTTGACCGCAGGCGCCCCGCTGGCCCCGCTGGTCTGGTTCAAATCGGGCGGTGCCGCCGAGACACTGTTCGAGCCTGCCGACGCGGCCGACTTGCAGGAATTCGTCCGCGACCTCGATCCGGAAGTTAAAGTGTGGCCGCTCGGCCTTGGTTCAAACCTCATCGTCCGCGACGGGGGCGTCCCCGGCGTGACGGTTCGGCTGGGCAAGCCGTTCGCCAAGGTAGCGCGGATCGATACGACGACACTGAAGTGCGGCGGCGGCGCATCGGGCATCCTCGTTTCGAGTACCGCGCGCGACGCGGGAATCGCAGGCCTGGAATTCCTGCGCGGTATTCCGGGTACCGTCGGCGGGTTCGTGCGCATGAATGGCGGCGCCTATGGTCGCGAAGTCGCCGATGTGCTGGTCGACTGCGACGTGGTGCTACGGTCGGGTGAGCTGGCGACGCTGCCTGCCAGCGACCTGCACTATACCTATCGCCATTCGGAGCTGCCGGATCAGGCGGTCGTGGTTGCCGCCACGCTGCGCGGTGTGCCGGGCGATCCAGAGGTCATCGGCGCCGAAATGGACCGGATCGCCGCGGAACGTGAAGCATCGCAGCCGCTGCGTTCGCGCACGGGCGGGTCGACGTTCAAGAACCCGCCGGGGAAAAAGGCGTGGCAACTGGTCGATGAAGCAGGCTGTCGCGGGCTGGCCTTGGGCGGCGCGCAGGTGAGCGAGAAGCATTGCAACTTCCTGCTCAACCTCGGCAGCGCGACCAGCGCGGAGATCGAGGCGCTGGGGGAGGAAGTCCGGACGCGCGTGAAGACACATTCGGGCGTGACGCTCGAGTGGGAAATCCAGCGTGTTGGTTCTCCCTCTCCCGACGGCGTGGGGAGAGAGTCGGGGAGAGGGGCAGTGCTCCCCACGCCGGAACTGTCTTCCCACATGGTCGGCACTTCCCCTCTCTCCAGCCCTCTCCCCGCAAGCGGGGAGAGGGGGCAGTGAAAGTCGCAGTGCTCATGGGCGGCTGGTCGGCTGAGCGCGAGGTGTCGCTGGTGACCGGCGCCGGTGTCGCGGCCGCCTGCGAACGGCTGGGTCATGACGTCGTCCGCGTCGACATGGACCGCAATGTTGCGCAGGTGCTTGCCGGGATCCGCCCCGATGTCGTGTTCAACGCGCTGCATGGCACGCCGGGCGAGGACGGATCGGTGCAGGGCATGCTCGACCTGATGGATATTCGTTACACCCATTCGGGCATGGCCACTTCGGTCATCGCGATCGACAAGCAATTGTCGAAGCAGACGCTGGTCCCGCATGGCATTCGGATGCCGGGCGGGCATATTGTGAAGTCGGAAAGCCTTTACCTCGGCGACCCGTTGCCGCGCCCCTATGTGCTGAAGCCGGTCAACGAGGGGTCGTCGGTCGGCGTCGCAATCGTCACGCAGGAAGGCAATTACGGCGACCCTATCGGGCGCGACGTGGCAGGACCCTGGCAGGAGTTCGACGAACTGCTGGCCGAACCCTTTATCCGCGGTCGCGAGCTGACCACGGCGGTGCTCGGGAACCAGGCGCTCGCGGTGACCGAGCTGAAGCCGAAGAGCGGCTTTTACGATTATGATTCCAAATACACCGACGGCATGACCGAGCACGTCTGCCCCGCCAACATCCCCGATGCGATGGCCGAGGCCTGTCTCGACATGGCGCTCAAGGCGCACAGGGTGCTGGGATGCAAGGGCACATCGCGGTCCGATTTTCGCTGGGACGACGAAAAGGGCGTCGAGGGGCTCTACCTGCTGGAGGTCAACACCCAGCCCGGCATGACGCCGCTCAGCCTCGTGCCCGAACAGGCAAAGCACCTCGGCATGAGTTACGACGAACTCGTGGCCGCCATATTGGAGGACGCAGCGTGACCGCAACGGCAGCCATCAAGCGCGGGGCCGCGACCAAGCGAAAGCCGGTCAGGGTCGTGAAGCCGGCGAAGCGCAAGCCTTCGATGCTCGCGCGGCTGGCGGGCAGCCTTCCCATCAGCGCGCGTACGGTGGAGCGGACGACGACGGCCGTCGTGCTGGTAACGGCGCTGTTCGGGGTCGGCGCCATCGCCGTGATGCTCGACGTGCCGTACCGGCTAGGCATGGCGGCGGGCGAAGCGGCTGGGCGGGCGGGGTTTGCGGTCAAGCACATCGACGTGACCGGGATCGACCGGATGGACCGAACCAGCGTATACGCGGTGGCTCTCGACCAGCAGTCGATTGCGATGCCGCTGGTCGATCTGGAGGGCGTGCGCCAGAAACTGCTGCGCTATGGCTGGGTGGCCGACGCGCGCGTTTCGCGCCGCCTGCCCGATACGCTGGCCATCGAAATCGTCGAGCGCAAGCCGGCGGCGGTGTGGCAGCATTCCCAACAACTGACGCTGGTCGATGCCAAGGGTGTGGCCTTGGAACCGGTCGCGCTCAACGCGATGCCCAACCTGCCGCTCGTCATCGGACCCGACGCCAATGTGCAGGCCACCGCGCTGACGGCACTGATGGATCATGCGCCCCAGCTGAGGCCCGTGCTCGACGGCGCGATCTGGATCGGCGACCGGCGCTGGGACCTGAAGTTCCAGTCGGGCGAGACATTGATGCTGCCCGAGGGTGAGGCGGCGGCGGTCGCGGCGCTCAGGAAGTTCGCCGAGCTCGATGCGAGCCAGCGTTTGCTCGGGCGGGGCATGGCGCGCTTCGACATGCGCAACCCGGACCAGATGGCCGTGCTGCCCGGGCCCAAGCGGGCGATCGTCGCACCAGTTTCGGGTGACAAGCCGATCGATCCGGCGCGCACGACATGACCCGTACCCGCGCCACAAATTACGCCGTGCAGGGGACGATGCCTAATTTCGGATTAGGTCATGTCCCTAAGTTTCCGCATCCGATCGCTTACTATTTAACCCCCCAATGTCTCGAGGACTGATCATGGCCCAACCGCGTCCCGACCGACTGATTACCGCGCTCGATATCGGGTCGTGGAAAGTGTCCGCGCTCATCGCAGAGCGCGGCGACGAGGGCGAACTCAATGTCCTCGGCACCGGACAGCGCGAGAGCAAGGGCGTGCGGCGCGGTTATATCGCCGACATGGACGCGACCGAGCGATCGGTGCGCGAAGCGGTCGAACAGGCCGAGCGCATCGCGGGCACTAACATCGAGGATGTCTGGGTCAGTTTTTCGGCTGGCGGGCTGGTGAGCAACCTCGCCTCCGTCGAAGTCGAACTGGGTGGCCACCGCGTCGAGCAGGAAGACATCGACAATCTGCTGACCCACGGCCGTAACGCGATCGACCCGGAAGGGCGGATGGTCTTGCATGCGCAGCCGACGCTCTACACGCTCGACGGGCTTAAGGGTGTCAAGAAGCCGCTGGTCCTGCATGCCGATACGCTGGGCGTCGATATCCATGTCGTAGCTGCAGACGGATCGCCGGTCCGCAACCTCGATCTGTGCGTCCGGTCGGCTCACCTGGAAGTCAAGTCGATCATCGCGTCGCCGGTCGCGACCGGCATGGCGTGCCTGAGCGAAGAAGAGCGCGAGCTCGGCGTGGCGCTCGTGGAGCTGGGTGCCGGTCTCACCAATGTATCGCTGTTCGCGGGCGGTATGCTGGTGGGCCTGGCCTCGATCCCGTTCGGCAGTGCAGACATAACCGACGATATCGCCAGTGCGTTCGGCACGCGCCGCCAGCAGGCCGAGCGGATGAAGTGCTTTTATGGCTCCGCGACGACCAGCCCGCGTGACAACCATGACATGATCGAAGTCGCGCCGATGTCGCAGGAAGACGATGCCGGAGAGGGTGGCCGCATCACCCGGGCGCAGTTGATTTCGGTCATCCGCCAGCGGCTCGACCATCTGGTCGGCGAGATTGCGCGCGAACTGAAGGCGCTCGGGTTCACGGGACCGGTCAGGCGGCAAGTGGTGCTGACCGGCGGCGGCGCGGAGCTGAAGGGGCTGGCCGATTACATGCAGGGGGCGCTGGGGCGGGCAGT
>JANMJZ010000194.1:0-4995 GCA_031371635.1 Sphingomonadales bacterium
TCCACGAAGGACTCAGTTAGGCAGCAATCGCGAGCGCCTCGTTATCGTTGGCACTTGTCGTTTTGAACGGTTTTACGACTCATTCAGGTCGGGCGACGACAACCGATTTTAACACACGTCGATCCTAGTTCGGCCCCGTCATGGCCCCTGATTGCTCAGGGGTTATGGTGGAGCCGCCGGGTACCGCCCCCGGGTCCGCTGCGCTTATTGCGCGGCTTCGTTTATCGCCATAGCCGAGCAAGCCCGGCAACAAGACATATAGGGCAGCGCGCATGAATGAAAAGTGACTGCAGCACTTTGAGGATGGGAAGCAGAAAATTACGCTGAAACTTGCTGTTCATGTCCAGTGCGTTAAGGGCAGTGTGTCATGCTTACACAACGCTCCAGATATGCGCTTCGGGCGATGCTGGTGCTGGCCAACGAACAGCTCGGCCAGCCTCCCGTCCCGATGAGCCGCATCGCCACCGAGGCGCAGATCCCGCGCAAATTCCTCGAGATTATCCTTGGCGAGTTGCGCCAGGCCGGGTTCGTCACTTCGACGCGTGGCAAGTCGGGCGGTTTCCATCTTGCGCGGCCTGCGCACCTTATTTCGTTCGGGGACATCATTCGCACGATCGAGGGGCCGCTGGCGCTGGTGCCCTGCGTCAGCCGGACCGCCTACCGCCGATGCAAGGACTGCCGCAGCGAGGCACAGTGCGAGATCCGCATCGCCATGCTGCGCGTACGGGATGAGACAGCACGTATCCTCGACGGGACCTCTCTCGCCAGCGCGACGGCCGAGGAGCTGGTCGCAGCCTAGGCGTTGAACCGCCCCGACTTTTGCCGGGGCAGCGCGTTGCTCCTACTTCTTCAGACTGGCGGCGATGTCCCGCAGCAGCAGGATATCCTCCGGCGTCGCCGCTTCGTCGGTCCGCTTCAGCGCCTTGTTGGCGGTGCGGACGATCATGAAGATCACGAACGCCAGGATCAGGAAATTGATGATCTCGGTAATGAAGTGTCCATAGGCGAAGACCGGGACGTTGGCCGCTTTCATGCCCGCGAGCGTCGCCGCCGTCCCTTCGGGCACCGAGCCGAGCGGCACATACATGTTCCCGAAATCGACGCCGCCGGTGACGAGGCCGAGGATCGGATTGATGAAATCGTCGGTAAAGGCCGTCACGATCTTTCCGAACGCAGCGCCGATAATGACGCCGACCGCCAGGTCGAGCACGTTGCCGCGATTGATGAATGCCTTGAACTCGGAAACCATGCTCACGATGTTACTCCCCGGATGATCGTTGCGGGGGCAGAATGGCGAACGGGCAACCGTTTGAAAAGTCACAAAAGGCCGCATTGCGCTTCCCGCGCGCGTTCGTGTATTACCCGTGCATAACACTGGAGGGACTATCCGCATGACATCGATCCGCCGCCTGGCTCTGATTGCCCCGCTTGCCGCCGTTTCGCTGTCGGGATGCGGGATCAACTCGATCCCGACCGCCGAGGAAGCCGCCAAGGCGAAATGGGCGAACGTGCAGGCCGACTACCAGCGCCGCGCCGACCTGATCCCCAATCTGGTCGCGACCGTCAAAGGGTTCGCCAAGCAGGAAAAGGACGTGCTGACCACGGTGACGCAAGCACGCGCCTCGGCCAATTCGGTCACCATCAGCCCCGGCGACCTGACCGACCCGGCGAAGGTCGCGGCGTTCCAGAACGCGCAGAACAACCTGACGCTCGCCACCCGCCAGTTGCAGGAAGCCTATCCCGAGCTGAAGTCGAACGCGAACTTCATGGCGCTGCAGTCGCAGCTCGAGGGCACGGAGAACCGCGTCAACATCTCGATCAAGGATTATAACGAGGCTGTGCAGAAGTATAACACGACGATCCGCACCTTCCCCGACGCGATCGGCGCCAAGATCTTCTACGGGTCGAAGCCGATGGTGACCTACACCGCAACGGCCCCCAACGCCGACCGCGCGCCTACCGTGGATTTCAACTGACGATCGACGCCCGTCTTCGTCGCCCCGGACCTGGTTCGGGGTCCACCCCTCGATCGAGAGGTCTGCTTCCGTGGTGAAGTGGCTGTCGCCTGACTCCGCCTTCGCAAGGGCGCTCGTCGCGCTGTTGCTGCTGCTGTGCGCCTTCCCGGCGTTCGCACAGACCTTTCCGCCGCTGACCGGGCGGGTTGTCGATGCGGCGAACCTGCTGCAACCAGACCAGAAGGCCGCGCTTGAGGCCAAGCTGGAAGGGATCGAGCAGGCGACCGGGCACCAGGTGGTGGTCGCGACCATCCCCGACATGCAGGGCTACCCGCTCGAGGATTACGGCTATCGGCTCGGCCGTGCCTGGGCATTGGGCGACAAGGAGAAGGACGACGGGCTGATCATCCTGCTCGCGCCGAACAATCCGGCCGGGCAGCGCGGCCCGCGGATCGAAGTCGGTTACGGCCTTGAACCGCTCGTCACCGACGCGTTTTCCAGCGTCGTTGCCAACGGCATCATGACCCCGATGCTGAAGGCGGGTGACATTCCCGGCGCGCTGAATGCGGGTGTCGACGCGATCGGCGAGCAGATCAAGCTGACGCCCGAGGAAGCCGCCAAGCGGACCGCAGCATTGACGGCGCAGGAAAAGAAAAGCGCGCGCAAGGTGAACGGCGGCGCGTTCATCTTCTGGATCGTCATTTTCTTCGTCGTGATCCTGCCGATGGTGGGGGCGCTTTCGCGCGGCGGCGGACGTCGCCGGCACAGCTCCGGAATCGGCGAAGCGATACTGTGGACGGCGATCAACGCCGCGGTGAACAGCCGGGGCGGCGATGACGATCATTGGGGTGGCGGCGGCGGATGGGGTGGCGGCGGCGGTGGCGGCGGCGGCTTTTCGGGCGGCGGCGGCTCTTTCGGCGGCGGCGGCGCTTCAGGAGGATGGTAGTGAAACGTCCAACGCCGGAAGATCGCCAGCGCGTGAGCGAAACGGTGCGCGCCGCCGAGGGCAACACCTCGGGTGAGATCGTGACGATCGTGGCTGACCGGTCCGATGGCTATGAGGACATAGCGCTGGTCTATGCCGGGCTTGCCGCGCTGTTCGTGCCGGTGTTGTTCGCGGCCTGGCCAGCGCTGCCGCTGGGCATCCTCGCGCGCTTCACCAGCGGCTGGGGCGCGACCGAGGTGCGCGACCTGATGCTGCTAACCTTCGTCGCGATGGCGCTGGTCTCGGCGCTCAAGTTCGGGGTGCTGCAGTATCAGCCGCTGCGGATGTACTGGACGCCCAAGGCCGTGCGCCGCGCGCGTGTTCGGTCGCGTGCGATCGAGCTGTTCAAGGTGGGTGCGGAAGCGCGGACGACGGGGCGTACCGGCATCCTGATCTACCTGTCATTGGGCGAGCACATGGCCGAAATCGTCGCCGACGAGGCGATCCACGCCAAGGTGCCCGACACCGAATGGGGCGACGCGATGATTGCCATGGTGGTCGAAGTCCGTGAGGGCCGCATCGCCGATGGCATGATCGCCGCCATCGAGCGCGTCGGTACGATCCTGTCGGCGCACCTGCCGCGCGCGGCCGACGATGTGAACGAGCTCCCCGATCGGCTGATCGAGCTGTGAGCGCCGACCCCGAGGAGGTCGTCTGGACGGGCAATTATATCGTCACAAAGCGGCGGGGACCTTGGGAATATGTTGGTCGGGCACGCGGCTTCGGAGCGGCGGTCATCCTTGCTGTCGACGAGGGCCATGTGCTGCTTGTCGAACAATGGCGCGTCCCGCTCCAGCGCCGCTGCCTCGAATTGCCCGCAGGACTGGTTGGCGATGAAACCGAAGGCGAGGACATCGCCACGTCGGCCGCCCGAGAATTGGAAGAGGAAACCGGCTGGCGCGCCGACCGGGTCGAAATCGTAGGCGAATTCGCGTCGTCCCCCGGCATGGTCAGCGAGACCTTCACGCTGGTGACGGCGCATGGGTTGACCAAAGTCGGCGATGGCGGCGGGGTACCCGGCGAAGACATCACGGTGCACCGAATCGCTGTCGCTGACGTGCCGGCATTCATCTCGGCCAGGCGCGCCGAAGGCGTGGCCATCGACGTCAAGCTGCTGATCCTGCTCGGGGCCGGCATGCTCGCTTGAGCTATTGATATTGTTGCCAAAAAGCTGTCGAACGGACCGACTTGCTCGGGTCCCGCATCGAGATATTGACGACATAAGCCATTTAATTTGTGTGTTACATAAATTAAATGGAGAAACGAAGATGCAATTCAGAGACGACCGGCGGGCGAGCAGAGCCTGGCAGTGCGGGGCATGCCTCCTCGCCACCTGCATTCTGGCGACCGCGGCACTTCCCGGTTTTCACTTGTCGCCGGCCGGAGCGACGTCCCCTGGCGCGGAAATTCTGATCGACGCGAAGATCGTGTCGGTTCGCGTAAGCATTGCCTGAAGCGGAGACAGACGATGAACACGACCCAGATTGACGATGTCCGTGCGCAGAGCCGCAACCTGAAAGGCATTTTCGCGTGGCTCTTCGGCGTGGGCTGCTTCCTGCTATTTTCCGAAGTCATGTACACGCCGATCAAGGGATTGGTCCTTGCCATCGGCACGCCCGATGCCGGTACGGCGCTCCGGGAGCTCGGTAACGCCGCGTTGCGCGCGCTGCCCGCCATCACACTCCTCGCTGCCTTGTGGACCGCGCGCAGCCTGTTCAAATCATTCGAGACGGGCGAAGTCCTGGCGGCAAACAGCGGAACGACCCTGGGTCGGCTCGGCGACTGGCTGATTGCCAGCGCCCTAGCCGCGATCGTGTTCGGCCCTGACATCGGACCTGCCGGCCTGGCCTTTGGTGGCTATCTGAGCGCGCATATCGTTCTGGGCTGCACCGGTCTTGCCATACGGCTGTTCGGCCGGGTGCTGTCTCTCGCCGCCGAGATCAGCGCCGATCATGCGCAGATCGTCTGAGCCATGGGGATCATCGTTACCCTCGACGTCATGCTCGCCCGCCGGAAGATGCGGGCAAAGGACCTCGCCGCCCACATCGGCATCAG
>JANMJZ010000208.1:0-2839 GCA_031371635.1 Sphingomonadales bacterium
GGAGCGGACCTTGCGCCCTGCGCAATCCCCTGCCAAAATTCTCGAATGACAGACGACCAGGTTCGCGTGAGAGCAAGCATCCGGTTTCTGTCGACGGAAGAGGGTGGTAGAACTTCACCGTTGTTGGGCGGTGGCAGCTACAGGCCAAATCACAACTTCTTCGGCCCCGAAAACCGGGACATGTGCATGGGCTTCATCCAACTACCGGAGGGCCAGCCAGTAGCGCCCGGTGATACCATCCAAACCGAAATGATCCTCTGGATTTATCCAACTGTGAGGCCGGAAATAAGAGACAGTCGGCAGTGGCGCATACAAGAGGGCGGCAAGCTGGTGGCGATGGGGACGATCCTTGATGTGCTCGACCCCGTTGGCTGATTGTCCGAAAGCGGGGCGAGAGCGGACCCATGAGCGGGACTCGAACCCGCCAAACACAACGATCGCTCTTTGCGCCCGCTCCGACAGCGTCAGGGCCATCTTCAATTTACTTGATAAATGAATGTCCGCAAATGGCGCGACGTGTAGCTAACCGTGAACGTCGAAGATTGGGCGAAAGCTGCCGCTAACGTTTCACCATTCCAGCTCATCCATCCACGGCGAAAAATGGGGCAGGTCGGCTGACACTGTATCGGGATAGGCCGCAGCGCGCTTTTCCAGGAACGATGCCACGCCCTCTTTCGCATCGGCCATGCCGCCGCGCGCCCAGACCAGGCGGCTGTCGAGGCGATGGGCGTCCATCGGGCTGGCCGCGCCCATCATCCGCCACATCATCTGTCGGGTCAGCGCGATCGAAACCGGCGCGCTCTGTGCCGTCAGCTCTTTCGCGAAAGCACGCGCCGCCGGCAGCAGATCGTCGGGCGCGTGGATGCTGCGCACCAGACCGCCCTGCAACGCCTCTGCCCCGTCGAACACCCGCCCCGAATAGCACCATTCCAGCGCCTGCCCGATGCCGACAAGGCGCGGCAGGAACCAGCTTGATGCGGCCTCCGGCACGATCCCGCGCCGCGCAAAGACGAAGCCGAAACGCGCCGCATCGCTGGCCAGCCGGAAATCCATCGGCAATTGCATCGTCGCCCCAATGCCGACCGCCGCGCCGTTGATGGCGCCGATCACAGGCTTCTTGCAGGCAAAGATGCGCAGCGCCACGCGCCCGCCAGAGTCGCGCACGCCCGCATGATCCCAGTCGACCGATCCATCGGGGCGGATCGGGGAATCCGCGCCGCCGTGCGCCGCATAGTCGAATGTCGCCGCGCCCGAGGCCAGATCGGCCCCCGCACAAAAGGCGCGACCCGCCCCCGTCACGATAATGGCACGCACGGCGTCATCGGCATCGGCAAGGTCGAACGCCGCGATCATCTCCCGCATCATCAAGGGCGTGAACGCGTTCATCCGGTCAGGCCGGTTGAGGGTCAGGGTAAAGATGCCGTCATCCACCGATGTCAGGATGGTTTCGAAATCCGCCATAGTCGCCTCTCCGCGCATCGGTGCGCTGCGTTTGGAGATCGGGTGTTAGCTCATAATCGGGACTGGCTGGAAGTGGGTGGATTGCTGACGTTGCCAACGTGCGATTAAATGGGCCAGCATGGGCAATGGCAAGCCGCAACCACAAATCGGAGGTCATTGACCTTGTTGCTCACGAGCGCGGCCTGTCCCGTGAGAAGGTCCACCTTTCTGACCGGCTGCTGCAAGACCTCGGCATGGACGGTGATGATGCAGTGGACTTCTTCAACAGCGTGCAAGAGCGGTTCGCAACAGACCTAACTCACCTGCACAAACATTGGAGCGAACACTTCGGACCGGAGGGGTTTTCGTGCTGGAATGCGCTTGTCATACTCCCTGCCGCCGTCATCGGCGGCGTGGTGGCGGGTGTGGCAGGCCTGTCCACCTTCTGGGGAGTTGCCATAACGGTGGCTTTGCTCGCGGTCTGGCTTTTGGTCATGCGGCGATGGGGACCGCCTGACAGGGTGGTCCCCATTACTGTCGCAACAGTGGTCGCCGCTGTCGAGGCTGGTGCATGGCCCAGCCGACCCCAAGCCTAATGTCCGCAAGTGGGCCAAAAGCGGTCACCGCGTCCCACGCCTGACCGTTTCGAACGTGCCGCTTTGCGCCGCATGGGTCGCTTTTGGACAATGAACAGGTTCCCGAAGCCTGTCCGAATTCTCCGATCGAGCCTTTCGCGCGCTTGGAACATATGAATGGCGGCAAAAAACCGCTGTCCTACAATATGCGACCCGTGCCATCGTCGGCGCGACGGGGGGACTGGCAATGCATTACGGGATGAGGGTGAAAACATACGCTGACCCTGCGAAGCGAACGAAGCTATCAAACGCAAAACTGCGCCTTTCGCGTGATTCGGCACAGGGGACGTGCACGTGACCGAAACTGCTATGACCGCTGAATCCGGCCCCTCCGAAGCCTCCACCGTCACGCTCGATCCCAAGCGCGATCGGCTCGTCATCGTCGCTTCGTCGCTCGGCACGGTGTTCGAATGGTATGATTTCTTCCTCTACGGCATCCTTGCGGGGTTGCTCGGCACGCTGTTTTTCCCGTCGACCAACCCCACCGCCGCCACGCTCGCCAGCCTCGCCGCGTTCGGTGCTGGCTTCGGCGTGCGGCCGCTCGGCGCGCTCGTTTTCGGCTATTTCGGCGATCTGATCGGGCGGAAATACACCTTCCTCGTCACGATCACGTTGATGGGCGGGGCGACCGCGGCGATCGGTTTCCTGCCGACCTATGCACAGGCGGGCATCTGGGCGCCGATCCTCCTCGTCGGGCTGCGCTTGCTTCAGGGGCTCGCGCTCGGCGGCGAATATGGCGGCGCCGCGATCTACGTCGCCGAACA
>JANMJZ010000215.1:0-6437 GCA_031371635.1 Sphingomonadales bacterium
GGCAGCGTTCCACTGTCTCTGAGCGCCGCGATCGCACGGTTGTTGGCGAACGCGAAACCCCCGTTGACCGCGAGTGGCATGACGGTCACCCAGTCGTCCCAGCCACGGGCCGAGACCGCAGCCTGGATGCGATCGGCGGAATCGTCCGCCGACCCGCCGTCAACGACAACGACGCGCATATCCGGAAATGCCGCACGCGCCGGAAACAGCGACGCGACACAGTCGATTGTCAGGTCAGGCGTCCGGTAATTGACGATGGAAACGGCGATGTTCTGCACCGGCATGCTTTCGTTCGACCGCAGGGGTTATGTCCAGTCGCTTCTGTCGTTACTATTCGGGACACGCCACCATCGCCGCTTCTCTAGTCGAATTAGGGTCGCGATAGCAAAGACGTAGATACACAGGTGCCAAACCCCATGAGACCCTTTCCGGCCTTTAGCGCATGAGCGAGAGCACCGAGTTCCTCGGACTGGCTTTCGACGTGTGGACGCCCGATCGCACCCGGGACTGGCTGGCAAGCCGCGACGCGGACAGCCGCTTTGCCTATGTCGTTACGCCCAATGTCGATCACATGGTGCGGCTGGCCAACGCCGAGGAGGACGTCCAGCGTGCCTACGCCGATGCCGATCTGAGGCTGTGCGACAGCCGGATCCTGGCGCGGCTCGGCCGCCATGCCGGGGTCACGCTCAGCGTCGTGCCGGGGAGCGACCTGACCGCACAGGTGTTCGAGCGGGTGCTGAATCCGGGCGACCGCGTGTGTCTGATCGGGGGCAGCGCGGAGGACGGCGACGCGCTGGCTGCGCGCTATGGCCATGTAACGATCATCCAGCATCAGCCGCCGATGGGTTTGCGCCGGGACCCGCAAGCACGCGCGCGGGCCGTCGATGCCGCCCTCGCGGCGAACGGTCGTTTCGTCCTGTTCGCTGTCGGGTCGCCGCAGCAGGAATTGCTCGCGCACGAGATGGCAGCGCGTCCCGAGGCGCGCGGCACCGGGCTGTGCATTGGCGCCTCGATCGATTTCCTGATCGGCAAGCAGAACCGCGCGCCCCGGATCGTACAGAAGCTGAGCATGGAATGGGCGTGGCGACTGCTGAGCGATCCGAGGCGGCTGGCGAAACGTTACCTGGTCGAGGGACCAGCGATATTCCCGATGGTGCTGCGCTGGCGGCGGCAGGCCAGCGCGTCAGTTGCGGTCGGTACGAACCCAGCGCGTCTCGGCGCCGGTCACGAGCCTCAGGTAAATCGGAATCTTCCACAAAAGGTAGAACGGCGCCAGCATGAGGGTTCGGGCGCTGACCTGACCACGGCCGTGCAGACCCCAGGCGAGCACGACGCCAACGCCGATCAGGGCAACGAGTAGCGCATCGGCTGCCAGCGGCACGGCAGACGCGCCGAGCGCCCAGCCGACCGCCAACACCGCCAGCACCGCGCCGTTGAGCGCAAGCAACAGGGCAAGCGGCGGCACCGCGACGTGGAGACCCAGCCAGAACAGGCCGGGGCGACGTCGCGCCAGCCCCTCGCGCACCAGGGGCAGGCTAACCCGGCGGGCAGTGGTGACGAAGCCGTGTTCCCAGCGGGTGCGCTGACCGAGCGTACCACCGCTTCCGGCGGGCGGCGTCCAGATGCAGGCGGCCGGGTCGAAAAGCGGCGACGATCCGCCCCGGACAAGGGCGATACCAATCGCCAGATCCTCCACGATGTCGTCGGTCGCAAGCGGCGCTGCTACGAAATCGGCCCATGGAAAGGCCATGCCCGATCCGGTCAGCACCACCGGCGCGCCCATGCGAGCAAGGCCGGCCTGCCGGACAAGATTCTTTACCAGAAAGGCAAAGCCGGAAATCTGGATCATCGGTGACGCCGTTGGGCACGGTTCGATGAGGTAGCTAGCCTGTACCGGCCGCCCCGCGACGGCGGCATTGTGCGCCAGACGCGCCATAGCACCGGGTTCGGGCACACAATCGGCATCGAGTACGATGACAACTTCCGGGGGATCGGCCGCAAGCATGGCCCGGCCGTAGGCAAGGGCATGGCCCTTGCCACGATGCGTCGCATCCTGTCGCTCAGCCACCTCGGCACCGGCCGCTCGCGCCAGTGCCGCGGTGTCATCGGTGCAGTTGTCGGCGACGACAAGGATGCGCGCACCCGCAGGCTGCAGCGGCATCGTTCGCGCCAACATTCCGGCGATCCCTGCCCCTTCGTTATGCGCAGGCACGAGCACCGCCGTCTTCGGCAAAGCCCGATCCGGTGCGCGCAGGGGCCGAGGCCGCAAGCCCAGCAGCAGTTCGACCGTGATCACCACATCGGGGACCGCAATGGCGATCAGGAACAGCCAGCCTGCGACTGTCAGCACGGCGGGCATGCTTCTATCGCGTCGATCAGCCCGCGCGCGTTCCGGTCGGCATCATGCCGTTCCGCGACGCGGCGGCGCCCTTCGCGGCCCATGGCGGCAATTGTTTCATCGCTGGCGTCGATGGCTGCATCCATCGCGTCGGCCACCGCCTCAGCCGAACCTGCGGGCACGAGCCAGCCGCAACTGGCGTCGACCAGTTCGGGCGTGCCGGCGATCGCGCTGGCGATCACCGGGCGTTTCAGCGCCAGCGCCTCCATGATCACCACCGGCAGCCCCTCGGCAAAGCTGGGCAGCACGAACACGCGTGACTCCTCGAGCAGGCGGCGTACCCCCGCACCGTCGAGAGGGCCGAGCATCTCTATCCGGCTCTCCAGTCCGCTTTCGGCAATGCGGCGCATCAGCATGTCGCGCAGCTCTCCATCGCCCGCGATGGCGATGTGGAAATCGCGGCCACGCGCCTTGAGGAGGGCTGCAGCCTCGATCAGCACGGGCAGCCCCTTTTGCGCATTAAGCCGTGCAACCGCCGCGAAGCGCCCCGCCGAGGGGGCTGGCCCGGGGGTGGCTTCGAGAAACCCGGCATCGACACCGCATCGGACGACGGCGAGCTTGTGCCAATGGCGGGGTTCGCTCCAGCGCATCAGTTGACTTCGCCCGAACGACGAAATGGCCACGGTAAGCCGCGCGTCGGCAATTTTACCGCGCAAGTCGAGCGCTTCGGGCCGGTCGAATTCGTCCGGGCCATGGGCGGTAAAACTATAGGGTGGACCACCGAGGCGGCGGACAAGCCGGGCGACGGCCGCCGGGTTGGTACCGAAATGCGCATGGAGATGGTCGACCGGCGACTTACGGAACCGTTCGGCCAGCCAGGCCGCTTCGCCGAGATAGGCCAGAGCGCGAACCACTGCCCGGGGTGACCCGCTGGCGCTCTGCAGCGTCAGTCCGAGTGCGCTGAAGAAGTAACGTGGGTTGCGCATCGCCGCGCGAAGCATAGCGCCGCCAAGGCCCACCGCGCCTGCTGCCAGGATTACCGTGGTGCGTGACTGCTCCGTCTCATCGGCAGCGTCGACCAGAGGACCGGGACTGCGAACGGTGTAGCGGTCCACGAAGTGTCCGGCGGCTTCGATGCCCGCAATCTCACGTCGGACGAAACTGTGGCTGACGGTGGGGTAGCGATTGCAGAGATATGCGATTCTCAATGCCGCACCTTTACAGCCAGCCGAACGGATCAGGTGTAATAGGCGTCGTAGCTGCTCTGGCGCCAATAGCCGAAGCCATAGTCATCGCCGCCCATCGCGCCG
Source organism: Sphingomonadales bacterium (assembly GCA_031371635.1). Taxonomy (GTDB): domain Bacteria; phylum Pseudomonadota; class Alphaproteobacteria; order Sphingomonadales; family Sphingomonadaceae; genus Sphingomonas_O. The sequence goes on from JANMJZ010000215.1 coordinate 3,649, forward strand.
TTGTAGCGGTTGAGTACCGTGCCCAGGCAGCGCGCCGGGGCAAGCAGCTCGATCGCATCGCGCACCTGCCGGGCCGTCGTCCTGCCTTCCTCGACGACGAGCAGATAGGCATCCAGCTGCTCCAGAGCGATCGAGGCATCGTCGTTTGCGAAAGCGGGCGGAAGATCGCACAGGCTGATATAATTTTCGGGCAGCTGCTGCATGGCTTCGGTCAGCGTGCGCATCCGGTTGCCGGCAAGCATCTCCGCAGACGAGGTCTCGACCCGAAAGCTCGGATAAATCGTCAGGTTGCTGGCCGCCAGCCGGCGACCCACCGAGGAGAGCAAGTCGATCTCTCCGGTCAGATAGGCGTCGAGGCCCTGCTGGTCGTAAAGACCATATTGCGCCGCGACGGAACCGCGACGCAAGTCAAGGTCGAACAACAGCGTCTGGCGATCCGGCATGCGCGACATCGAGGCCGCGAGGTTGCACGAAATGAACGTCTTTCCCACGCCAGGCGTCGCAGAGGTAATGCCGAGTTTCGACCAGCCATTGGCCTTCATGAGCTTGTCGACTTGCGAGCGGAGCAGGTTGAACGGTCGCGACCGCCGGTCACGGCTGTTGAAGCCGAAAATGCCACGCTCCTCGAAATCGGTCAGCTCCACCTCCTGAACGGGCGACGTCAGGAGGCCGCCGACGGGAAGACCGACAGGCGCTGCATAGGTATCGGACGACATGTTCACGACGTAACCTTCTCTCGCCGGGACTCGCCCGCATCTGCAATCACTTCGTCCTGCGAATCGCTTTTGCTCTTTTGCCGCATGCGGGCGAACCAGCCCGGCCGGCTGTCGAGAACCGGCACGACCCCCAGGGGAGGCTCGCCCGTGATCTGGGCGAGCTGCAAGGTGCTGCGGATCGGGCGCAGGATCAGTTCGACCAGAAGCACCAGGCCCAGCCCTGCAGCCAGCCCTGCCAGAATGCCACCGATGATCAGCAGGGGACGATTGGGCGAGCTGGGCTGATCGGGAGTTACGGGCGGTTCGATGAGCGTCAACCGTTCGCCGCGCTGGTCCTCCGTAAGTTTCGATACGGATTTGGCGTTGAGCAGGCTCGTTGAAACCCGGGCAAGGTTCGAGCGGATCATATCGGCGCGCGCTTGGAGCTGCTGGACCTCCTGAAACACTGCGGGTCCGCGGGCCTGTGCCGCAGCCATCATCGCGACGCGGCCTTCTTCCGAAGCGCGCTGACGGCTCAACTGTGCGATTGCACTGTTGTTGGTCGCGATCTGCTGACGCACCGCTAATGAAAGGTTCCTGCTGGAGATACCCTGCGCCGCAGCACGTGCAATCTCCAGTCGCTTCCGAGCGATCTGGACGTCAGGATGGGAGTCGGAATAAGTCGATTGGGCGGCTGTTAGCTGAGCTTCGGCAGCGACGACATTAGGATCGCGGTCGACGGCTGTGCTCGTCTGCGCCGTGAGCTGGGCATTCTCGCGCTGCAGGGCAGCAATCTGACCGGCATAATCGATGCCTGCCCCACCGGTCATCATCGTGGCCCCTGCCGAGGAAAGCGCCGCGCCGTTGGCACCGGCAATCTGCTTTATTCGGCCTTCGATCTGGGTCACCTCTTGCTGGAGGCCAGCGGCCTGATCCTCGAGCATGTTTACATTGCCCTGAGCGTCCGCCTGCGTCTGTTTCGCATCGAGCTTAAGCAACCGGTCGACAAACGTCTGCGCAACGATCTGGGCGGGGCCGGGCTCGGGATAATCGAACGTCAGCGAAAAGGCGATCGACCCCCTATTACCCGCGGGCCCGCCCTGGATATCAGCATTGACCGAGCTGATATCGGTGGCCTTGCGCATGCGCTCAATCAGGTTGGACAAGGGTTCAGCATGGCGTGATGCGCCGTAGAGGTCATTCGTCTGGATCAGCTCGACCAGATCGGGGCGGCTGAGAATTTGCTGACGTATCCGCGCCATGCGGCGGTCGATCGGATTGCCTTCCTGCGAGGTCTGGCCGTCTGCCAGTTCGCTGGATTCGACCAGCAGCAGTGCACGAGCCTGATAGCTGCGAGGTAGCAGGAAGGCCGCGGCGACGGCCGCAATTGCGATTAGGACCGCTGGAATGACGAACAGCCAGCGACGCTGCCACAGGATGACCGGAAGGTTGGCGAGTACGCCCGACGACTGTTCGTCTTCGCCGGCCGCGTTGCCACGCACCACATCGTTCAACGGGGGTCTCCAATGCGATAGGATATGCCGATCTGACCGCCAAAGTCTTTCGGCCGACCTGCGTTGCCATTCAGCAGCTGACGATAGTTCGCCGACACGAAGAGGCGAAGACGCTCACTGATGCGCCGGTCATAACTTGCGACAGCTTGAGCGAATTCGGTCTGAAGCGGAATATTTCCGGGCAGCAGCCGGACGGTATCACCCCCGACCTTGCTGTAGTCGGCGCTCAGCGAAAGACTTGACGTCTCGCTCAGACGTTTCGTCCAGTTCAGTCCGGCACTGGTCACGTATTGAGTACCCACAAGGCCGGTCGGCGACGCCTGACGGGCAGCCTGAATGCACATCGTCGTAAGCTGGCCACGACGGCAAAGGCTGACGTTGCCCGAAATCGACGTCTGACTGGTGGAACCGACCGAGTTATTGTCGATGAACGTTGCGCCTAGCGCACCATCGATATTCCACACATCGCTGAGACGGCCGGAAACCGTCAGCTCGATCGGGAACACGCGCGACTTAGTGTTGTCGGTCTTGTAATTGTAGCTCGATGCCGACGCTCGCACGCCAACCCTGATGCGATCGG
>JANMJZ010000224.1:0-4949 GCA_031371635.1 Sphingomonadales bacterium
GCACGATCGGTCACGATCAACCGGCCGTCGCACGAACTCTATACCTATTGGCGTGACTTCGGGAACCTCGCGACGTTCATGGAGAACATCGAGCGGATCGACGTATTGGATCGCGACCGTTCGCACTGGGTGGTGAAAGCGCCAGGCGGCACCACAGTTGAGTGGGACGCGCGGGTCACCGACGATCAGGACGGCAAGGTCATTGCCTGGACTTCGGAAAACGCGGACGTCGCGAACTCGGGGCGCGTTGAATTCCGCGACGCCGGTGCTCGTGGCACGGTGGTGACGGCGACGCTGCTTTACGACCCCCCCGCGGGTTTCATCGGCAAGATCGTCGCGAAGCTGTTCCAGCGCGAGCCCAATGTTCAGGCGCGACGCGACCTGCGCCGTTTCAAGCAGCTCATGGAAACTGGCGAGATCGCCGTCGCAGCAAACACGCAGGCCGCGGCCAAAGAGGAGAAGAATTGATGCGCGCTCTCGCCTGGCATGGTCGCCATGACGTCCGCATGGACACCGTTCCCGACCCCGAGATCGTCAATCCGCGCGACGCGATCATTCGCGTGACGTCGACTGCAATCTGCGGGTCCGACCTGCATCTTTATGACGGCTATATCCCGACGATGCAGGCCGGGGACGTCCTCGGCCACGAGTTCATGGGCGAAGTTGTCGACATCGGTCCCAAGTCGACGTTGAAAAAGGGGCAGCGCGTTGTCGTGCCGTTCACTATCGCGTGTGGCGGCTGCTACCATTGTGGCAAGCACCAGTATTCGGCGTGCGAGAATGGCCTTCCCGCCGAAAACCAGGACATCGCCAACACGCTCTACGGCACGCCGATGTCGGGCCTGTTCGGCTATAGCCACATGACCGGCGGCTATTCCGGCGGCCAGGCCGAATATGTCCGCGTACCTTTCAGCGATGTCGGCCCGATCGTTATTCCCGAAGGCGTCGATGACGACAAGGTGCTGTTCCTGTCCGACATCCTCCCCACGGGCTGGATGGCGGCGGAAAACGCTGACATCGAACCCGGCGACATCGTCGCAGTTTGGGGTTGCGGCCCGGTCGGCCTGTTCGCGGTGCAATCGGCCTTCCTGATGGGCGCCGACCGCGTGATCGCGATCGACCATTTCCCCAAGCGCCTCGGCCTCGCCAAGCAGTTCGGCGCGGAGACGCTCAATTTCGAAGAGTCGGACGTCTACCAGTCACTGATGGAGATGACGGGCGGCATCGGTCCCGACGCGGTGATCGATTCCGTCGGGCTTGAAGCGCACGGGCTGAGCCTCGACAACGTGGTCGACCAGATCAAGAAATCTACGTTCCTCGGTACCGATCGCCCGCATGCAATCCGTCAGGCGATCTTCGCCTGTCGCAAGGGCGGACGCGTGTCGATGCCGGCCGTCTACGGAGGCTATGTCGACAAATTCCCGCTCGGTGCGCTGATGGAAAAGGGGCTGACACTCAAGACCGGCCAGACCCACGTTCAGCACTATATGCCAGCGCTGCTCAACGCGATCATGGAAGACAAGATCGATACGACTTTCCTGATCAGCCACCGGATGCCGCTCGAAGACGCGCCCAAGGGCTACAAGATGTTCCACGACGATCAGGACGAAGTCACCAAGATCGTCCTCAAGACCGACATGGTCGCAGCTTAGGAGTTACCCGTATGGCCGACAAATTCGCAATCGTCACCGGCGCCTCGACCGGCATCGGCTTCGAACTCGCCAGCCTTGCCGCCGAGGACGGCTATGACCTGCTCGTCGTCGCAGACGAGCCGCTGATCGATGCTGCCGCAGCGGACTTTCGCAAGCATGGCGTGGATGTTCAATCGGTCGAGGCCGATCTTTCGACGATCGAAGGAGTCGACACGCTCCTCGCCGCCGTGGCGGGCCGTCGCGTCGACGTGCTCTGTGCCAATGCCGGCACGGGCCATGGCGGCGCCTTCCTCGACCAGGACCTGAGCATCTGGCGACGCACGGTGGACACGAACGTGGTCGGCACCCTTTATCTGGTGCAGAAGGTGCTGAAGGACATGATCAGTCGCGGCGAGGGTCGCGTGCTCGTGACCGGATCGATCGCGGGCTATGTCCCCGGTCCCTTCAACGCCGTCTACAATGCCACCAAGGCGTTCATCGACAACTTCACCGATGCGATACGCGAGGAGTTGAAGGATTACGACGCCAAGATCGTGCTGACGACCTTGATGCCGGGTGCGACCGACACCGAATTCTTCGCCCGCGCCGACATGCTCGACACCGAAGTCGGCCAGTCCGAAAGCAAGGCCGACGCGGCCAAACCTGCGCGCGACGGCTGGAAGGCGCTAATGAACGGCGACGACCGGATCGTGTCGGGACTGATGAACAAGCTTCAGGTGGCCGGATCGGGCATTGCCCCACCATCAGTCACGGCAAAAATGCATCGCAAGATGGCCGAGCCCGGCGGCGCCGACGACTGACGCTTAGCGCACGCGTTTCACCCAGACACCGTCGGCACGCCTTTCACTGGCAAACTCGGGCACATTGGCAAGTAGGTCGGACAAGCGCGAATAGCCGTAACTGCGCGCATCGAATGACGACTGGTTGCCGGCCAGCTGCCCGACTTCGGCAAGCCTCGCATAGCCCCGGTCGTCGCGCCTGGCGGCCTTCCATGCTTTTCCAAGCAGCTCGAGCACGGCTGGATCGACATTACCCTTGAGCGGCGCAGGCAATGGAAGCGACGTTTCCGACACATCTTCGCCAAGCGCGCCGACGTCGATGAAGCGCGTGCACGCCCGCTGAAAGGCTTCAGGCGTCTTCGATGTTCCGAACCCATAGACGGGCAACCCGTTCTGGCGCAGCCGCATCGCAATCGGCGTAAAGTCGCTGTCCGATGACATGATTCCGAAACCCTGGACGCGGCCGCCCGCGAGCAGGTCCATGGCGTCGATCGTCATTTTCATGTCGGTCGCATTCTTGCCCTTGGTCAGGTCGAATTGCTGCTGCGGCTCGATGGCGTGCGTCTGCGTTGCGCTGGCCCAGCCTTTCAGCGCGGGTTTGGACCAGTTGCCATAGGCACGACGAATGTTGACCGCGCCCAGTTCGGCCAGCACCGTCAACACATCGTCGAGGGTGTGATGAGACGCATTGTCGGCGTCGATCAGCAGCGCGATATTGGGGGCCGGTTCGCTCATGCGGGCTTCCGCAGCTTGTGCCACACGAACCAGGCGGCGGCGGCCAGTACCAGCGCGACGATGACGACATCGAAGCTGTGCAACACGGCCTTCACGCGCGGATCGCTGTCCCACGCCGCACCCAGCTTCATCCCGACCCAGGCAAGTGCGAAGCACCACGGCCATGATCCGATGAACGTGAAAACGTGGAAGCGCAGATACGGCATCCGCACGACACCTGCCGGAAAGGCGATGAAGGTGCGGATCACTGGCAGCATGCGTCCGATCAGCACGGCCCAGTCGCCGAACCTTGCAAAGAAGCGGTCGGCCTTATCGATGTCATGGGCGTCTATGAGGACGTAGCGGCCATAGCGTTCGACGATCGGCCGCCCACCGCGCTTGCCCACCTCGTACGCGACCGCCGAACCGATGTTGTTGCCGATCGCGCCCGCCGTCGCCACGCCCCAAAGCGTAAAATGCCCCTGCGCGACCAGATAACCGGCAAAGGGCATGATGATCTCGCTGGGTAGCGGAATGCAGGCGCTCTCGATCGCCATGAGCAATGCGACACCGGGATAGCCCATCGCCACGATGACCGCTGTCGTGAACCCGGCCAGCCAGCCGACGATATGTTCGATATACGCACTCAACAGGGCTGCTCCCAAGTTTCGGTTTGCCGAGCTTGTCCAAGCCCTGTCCTTCTTCGCGACAGCGGGTAGAGAAAGGACAGCCCTTCGACAAGCTCAGGAAGCCGAGACATGTCCCCCATTCACGTCGCTTTCCTGCTCTTCCCCAACGTCACCCAGCTCGACCTGACCGGCCCCGCGCAAGTCCTGTCGCGATTGGGAAATGCAAAGATCGACCTCGTCGCCAGGACGCTCGATCCGGTGCCGACCGATGCCGGCTTCGACTTGCTGCCAACCGCCAGTTTCGCCGATGTCACGCGTGCCGACATCCTGTGCGTCCCGGGCGGATTCGGCACGGTCGCCGTGATGGAGGATGCCGAAACGCTCGACTGGGTCCGCCGCATCGGCAACGAAGCAACCTGGGTGACCAGCGTCTGCACCGGCTCGCTCGTGCTTGCCGCGGCGGGCTTGCTGACCGGCTATCGCGCGACGTCGCACTGGGCCTCGCGCCATCAGCTCGAATGGTTCGGCGCCGTGCCCGTCGCCGAGCGCACGGTATTCGATCGAAACCGCGTGACCGGCGGCGGCGTGACGGCAGGCATTGATTTCGCACTGGCCCTGACCGCAGCGATCCGGGGCGAAGAACATGCTAAATTCGTGCAGCTCAGCATCGAATACGATCCCGCCCCGCCCTTCGACAGCGGGACGCCGGACAAGGCGGATGCGGCAACGATCACGCGGTACCGCGAGATGGTCGCACAGAACGCGCCCGAACGGGAGGCGCGCGTCCGGGCTGTGGCGGAAGGGCTGGGCCAAAGCGTGCTGATCGGCGAATAGGTCCCCGAAGCTCCTCTCCCCTTGCGGGAGGGGGTAGCGCAGCTTGGCCCTTCAGCGCCTAGCGCAGCTTGGATAGGGTCTGGCTGGGACGGCAATCCCGCCCAGCGCGGTGCGCGCGTTGCCCTCTCCCGCAAGGAGAAGGGGGCAGGAAGTGGTGGCTTGCGGCTGGGCCGCTTTTAGGTCGCGATCGGCGTTAGCAACCGTTCGAGCATGTGGCAGGCAGGCAATTGAATGCGTGTTGATCGTGAATAAATGCGTACTTCGCGTCAGAGGCGCAAAGAAAAGAGCCGCCGGCCTTCCGACCAACGGCCCTTCTGGTCCCCCGTCTCAAATCAGGCGAA